>JABXIM010000091.1 GCA_013373085.1 Oceanospirillaceae bacterium
CAACTGGGACTTGTTCATAGGTTCCTTAGTATTAAGGCATGTTCAACCGAACTCTTAGAATCTCGAGCTGTAAATCAAATCCCCTTAAATCTCTTTTTCTTACCACATCTTCGGGTATGCGATAACCTTCATCGCGCCAATATGCTTCTTCCAGCGCTGTAATCCTGTTGACCGCCTGAATAGTCGCTCTCAAATCGGTAAGCACTGCTTTAAACCGGTCCGGTGTCCTGTCTAAACCCGCTGCTTCGTTCGCGATAAGATCAATCGGTAGTATCAGAAGTATCAAAAGCAGACAGACAGAAACTGCCCGACACTGAATGGCTTCAGTCATGTCACACCCCACTCGTTTCCGTATTTCGTGTTACTAACATTTTAGGAAGTAACTAAGAAAAACCGCGCCGGACATCAGAAAAGAATGTTTGTTTAGCCTCGCCATCGGCGGGATGCGCGGCGGTTGTTGGATCTGTCCACCTGATTCAGACTAGCATAGTCGGCGGCGGCTCTACCCTGTAGGGAACCACGATAATGGCGTCTGTTCGTTTCGTGTACGGCGATGATGTGAAAGTTTTCCGTTGTACCTGCGGATGACGCCCTTGGACCCCTGCCGGCGTAAAGAACTGTCGCGGCCCCATACAACGGGGCGATGCGTTGCTGCCGTTCTTGATCGGATCGCAGTCTTTGAGGCAGACCCCGCCACCGCCCTGCGGTGCATCACAACTCTCGTAACGGAAGTGGGGACTTTGAAAAGTGCTGAACAAGACCCATGCAGAACACTTCTTCATCACCCTTGGGGTCGACGTTGCCCTCTGGATCGTGACGTTGCCGTTTCAGGCGTACTTGCCGCTTGAAGCCTGGTTTGGGCTGACTAGGTCACAGATCGCATTCTTTGCACTGGTGGTGGTGGGGCTCCCGGTTGTCGGCGTCTTCATAGGACGCGAGATGGCGCAGCACAGTTACAAGTTGGCGCTTTCACGGGGGTGGCGCTGGGGCGAAACAATGCCGGTGAAATGGTACGAGGGACTCACAACAGGGTGGTCCCCCGATTCGGTGCTTGATGTGCTTTCGTCGTTTGCGGCGTATCTGCTGCTGCTTTTCCTGGGCTACCTGTGCATTTTGATGTAATCGGATCGCTGAGGATGGCCCGCTCAAGATTGATGAGAGGGGTGTCGGATGGTTTTCCGGCCCCAAGCTGCCGCAAAAACAGGAAGCAGACTCGCAGTCTTGAGGCCGGCGGCAGAAGGGGCGTCGAAGAGTTTATTGCGAATACAACGACGCCCTTTCTCGTGACCCACTCGATTACTGTACCTGGTTACCCAGCTTGACCCACAGCACGCCGCGCAGATCGCCGAGGGCGTAACCTGTCGCCTTGTCGTTCGGATAGTACTTGTTCAACGCCGCCTTGACGTCATCCTTGGGCTCACCGTGGCACGCGAGACAGGGTTCCTGGATAAACAGGGGCTCGGCATACAGTTGATGACCGTCGATCTCGAGCATCTGTGGTCGTGGGTCTTTCTCGACGGCCGCCACCAGTTCTGCCTGCCAGGGCTGCGGCTCGTTGGCAGGACTGCGGGTACGGGTCCCGACCCGTCCCAGGCTTACGCCATGACGCTGCGCCACCGCGTCGGCCAGTGGTCCCGCGGCGCTATTGCACACCGAAATACCGTTAACCGGCCCGCCTTCGGCGATGGCCGACTTCAGCGTCTGCATCAGTTCACCCTTGAACTCTGCCGCAATGGCCTGTCCCTGTTCCAGTTCACCAGCAGTCGCCATCATCGGCAACAGCAGCAACACCGAGAGTCTTTTCATTGAGTCGGCCCATCTTCTATTGAGTTGAACAGGTTCCCGCACCGAGACCGGATTCGTCCGGCTTGGTTATTACGTACATCGCTAATATATAATATAAAGACATATTGAACACTCATCCAGTCCATTAAACATTGAAAGGTTGCTCCTCAATATTGATAAAACCCTGGTCAATACTACAAAACTTTATGCAATTTTTATGCTTGTTCCAGACTAACTGCTCATTACTTCACAGATTTGAAGCGATCGGACTGACGGTAACGTCAGCCTCAAATGGAGGGGGTCTCTCTTAATATCCAAGTCACTGAATAGCCTCTATTCCTGAATGCGCACCCTGACTTTTGGATGAAAAAATTCGGTATTACGACCGTTTTGGGACGGTAGGGGGCCTGCCGACTCTTGATCTGGCCGCTGCGACCACCTGGATCGCATGTCGGGACAATGCGGATCTATAGCCAGAGGGTGCAGAATAAGCAAAGGCAGGACTCATCGTGCAAGATTCAACGCCAGATGGAGCACGGCCAGTCTGGATAAACCCAAATAGGATATCCCGCCATGGACAGTGGTTATCCTAAAAACGCAGGAGCGGTTTTTTAGGAAACTGTAACACAGCGCATTAAGCCAAAATCGTCCATAAGCCATTGAAAATAATAGACGTATTATCCGACTAGGTCCGTCTTCATGAAATATGCGGGTTAATAGGACCGGTCAAGAGTTGGTAGCGCCGGCCAGTAATGCCGGCGACCTGAATCGACCGCACCCCGGGAGGTGCCTGGGCTTGTCGATGTAAGAAGGGCGCTCGCGGGTGATTGCATGCAGCGACTCACCGGATGAGCATGGTGCCGTTATTGCGCAAATCGCCCGCTAAGCCTGCGACTTTACGCCTTATGGCTCATGGTATCGATCACCTGCAGGTTGAAGGTGTCCATCAGCTGGACGAAGGCCCAGGTGTTTTCCGGGCGGGCACCGATTTTCTTCTTCACCAGCTCGGCGGTGAAGGCAAGATCGAGTCGCCTGGCGCCGAGACTGTTGGCGCGCTTCAGCGTCCGGTAGAGGATCTGCTTGTAGACACCGAATTCCAGGTTGAATTCGTAATCGAGCCCGACGATCTTGGCGTGGTAGGTGTCGCTGGCAAAGTAGCTGAACATCACGCCAACTGGCCTGCGCGCGCTTTCCGGGCGCGGGTCATCCCTGAGGTAGAGGCGGATGATATCGAAGCAGTCGAGGGCACAGGCGGTGCGAAAGTACTCGAAGGGCAGCTTGTGCACGTTCATCTCCAGGCTGCGTTCGAAAACGTTGCAGTAGAGCTGGTAGCACTCCTGCAGCTGCGACGGGCTGGCCGGCTTTTCGGTAACGACGGTAAAGTCGTCTTCGAATCTGAGTATCTCGCGACGCAGGTCGGAGCGGTAGCGCGCGCCAAGGCTGCAGAGGAAATCAGCTTCGCTGCTCCAGGAAATGTCCTTCACGCCCATGTTGTCGGGCAGTGCGAGAGCGGTGAAGCCCAGCTCCAGCATGGTGCTCTTGAGCTCCGGATCCAGCTCGCCGTAGAACTCGCGCAACATCAGTTGCGTCGCATCCTGTTCGCGCACCGTTTCCTGCATCCGGTCGATCAGCAACTGCAGGGCCTCTTTCCACCCGGAGTGCTCACGGTCGAGAAAGAGATGCTCGCCTTTGGTGATCATCGAGCCGAGCATGACCACCCTGGAGTTGAGGTAGTAGGGATCCTTCTTGCGTTCCTGTTCGATCTGGGCCGACACGGCCGCGGGGGCGAACATGTCGTCCTTGATCAGGGCGGCAGTGTAGAAGGCCGAGAGAACGGTCTGGTCTTTGTCGTCGCGAACCTGGACGTAGTGGAAATCCCAGCGGCTTTCCGGTTGTTCTGCAGTGCCGAAAATTCCTTCCAGGGCGCCGATGAAAGCGTGGGACAGGGTGCCGCTGGCGGCATGCAGCGTATTCCATTCAGCCGCATCGATATGGCTGATGCTGCGGCTGTGGCTGACCTGGAGGCGCGGCACCTGCTCGAACGTCAAGCCGGCAGCGGGCTGGTCAATGGCTTTCAATCTGAACGCCGGGATGCCGAAGTTACGGGCGATGCCCTGTTCCGTGACGCCTTCTTCGGCCAGCATCCCGTGGTAGTGCACGAGGATGCGTTCGGCGAGCCGGTCGATGTCGGCCGTGGTGAGGTGGCAATTCATCATGAAGCGGAGTCCGCCGCGTTTCATCGGGACCGCCGGGAAGGCCGCCGGGTTGATCCAGAAACCATCATCCTTGAGTTTGCGTACGAAGGGATTGATCACGCGTGGCAAGCCGATGGGTATGAAGAAGATCGGGCTGTCGTTTTCGACGATCTGTGGAATGCCGTTTTCCCGCAGTTTCCGATTCATGTAGCGGGTGAGCTCGGCCAGTTTCTTCTGACGCTCGACGATTTCCGGGCTCTGGTGCAACTTGGCGGAGGCCAGGGCCGCGCCCAGCATCGGCGGCTGAATGGGACCGGAGAAAATCAGCGTCGCGCCGCAGAGCAGGACTTTCTTGCGCATCTCCTCGTTGGGGAAGATGATGCAGCCGCCGGCGGCCGAGAAGGATTTGTTCAGCGACGTCGCCATGACCATGCGCGGATGGTGGTCGATCCGGCTGCGGACGTATCCCATGCCGTTGCTCCCGGCCCAGCCCATGCCGTGGGCATCGTCGATGTAGAGGTGAAGTTCCGGATAGCGATCCATCAGCGCGGTGATCTGGTCCAGCGGTGCGTAGTCGCCGTACATGGAGTAGACGCCGTCGGCCATGTACCAGACATGCCGGTACTTGCCGCGCAGGCTTCTGATTTTCTTTTCCAGCGCCTCCATATCGTTGTGGCGGATGACGCTGATATTGACGCCGCGGGCCTTGAGGAGCTGCGCGGCCATCTGCACGGATGAGTGCACCTGGATGTCGAGAATGACGGCATCCCGGTCCCCGACGATGACCGGCATCGCCGATAGATGCCCCATGGTGGTACTGGGCGTAATGATCAGCGGCTTTGCGAAGATCCTGCCCAGTTCGGCTTCGAGCTCTTTTACCAGGCCCAGCGAGATAAAAGTGCGGGAGCTGGAGAATTGGGTGCCGAGTTTCTCGGTGGCCTCAATAGCGCCCTGCTTCAGGGCAGGGTGATATTCGATACCGAGGTATGCGCAGGATCCGAAGTTGATCATCTCCTTGCCGTCCAGGGTCACCGACCCGCCATCCAAACAGTCATCCTCGGTATGGTTCTGAATGATCTGGTTACTGAGTCCCAGTTCCATGACCTGGAAGATACTTTCCGTGACTTTGTTATCCATGCTGTTCTCTAGACTGGTGGCTGGCAGATCCCGGCGTTCGTCGATGCGGACGTTAAATCATCACAGACGCGTATGCAACGTGCGTCTCCTGGCGCGCTATTGGGGAAGGCTGCCTTCAGCGTTTGTTGCCCGAATTGCGGCGAGCGCGTTCCGCGTCCAGCAACGCCCGTTTGCGTTCCAGTCCCCAACGATAGCCGCCGAGTCCGCCGTCGCTGCGCAGCACCCTGTGGCAGGGCACCAGCACGCCGACGCGGTTGGCGGCACAGGCCGACGCCACCGCCCGCACGGCCTTTGGAGCGCCCAAGCGCGCCGCCAGTTCGCTATAGCTGAGCACCTCGCCTGGTTCGATGCCGAGCAGAAAGCGCCAGACTTTCATCTGAAAGGCGGTGCCCCTAAGGTCCAGCGGCAGGTTCGGCTGCGGCCCGCCGCCATCAAGGTGGTGTTCCAGCGCGGCGATCCAGGCGTCCAGTTGCGGCGCTTCCCGGGCCGGCGAGGGCGCCAGCCCGGCTTTGGGAAATTCGCTGCGCAGCTGGTCCAGCAGCGCGGTTTCGTCGTCACCGAACTGGGCGAAGCAGACGCCCCTGGAAGTGGCGGCCATCATCAGCGGGCCGAGCCCGGTTTCGCGGCAGGCCCAGGCGATGGTCTCGCCCGCCCCGCCGCCACGGTAGGCTTTCGGCGACATGCCGATGCTGCGCGCTGCCTCACCGTAGACGCGGCTGACCGAGCCGAACCCAGAGGCGAAGATGGCGTCGGTCACCGACTCGCCGTCTTTCAGCGCCTGCCTGTATTGCTGCAGCCGGATGGCATCCTGGAAGACCTTGGGTGAGAGGCCGAACGCGGCCTTGAACAGCCGCTGCAACCGCGATGGAGACATCCCGGCCAGCTCCGCCAGGGTTGCGAGGGTCAGGCGCTGGTCGGCGTGGGCCTCGATATGACGTGCGACGCGCACCAGGCGAGCGTCGGCCGGTGACTCGCGCTCCGGCTGGCAGCGCTGGCAGGGCCTGAAGCCTGCGACCCTGGCCGCTTCGGCGCTGGGAAAGAAGCGCAGGTTATCGGGACTGGCCCCCCGGCTGGGACAGGAGGGCCTGCAGAAGACGCCGCTACTGACGACGCCGTAGCAAAAACGGCCGTCGAAGGCGCTGTCACGCGCTGCTATGGCGTCGCGCATCTGTTGTTCGGATAACATCGCTCTGACTCCGGGCAGGGGTGGATCATTCTATAGAATCCGTAATGATGTTGCCGTGCCATCCGTTTCTTGCCGTCGAAATACAGGCGGCGGGTCGAGGCAGGAATCGGATGGCGCCGCTGCGGGGCGGTGATTATCCTGAATCCATTGACATCCTGTAGACCGAGCAGCGTTCAACATCATGGATTCCGAGACTATCGCCCACGGGCTGGCCGCACTGGCGGATGTTGATCAGGAGGTGGCGCGCGCGTTCGAGATGCTCGGCCCACCGCCGCCGAGATTGCGTCCGGTGGGGTTCGAGACCTTTCTGGCAACCATCGTCAGCCAGCAACTGGCAACCGAGGCGGCCCGCGCCATCCTGGGCCGGGTGCAGGCGCTGATGCCACAGACGACGGCGCAGGCGTTGTTGTCCGTCGACGATGATGCATTGCGTTCGGCGGGGTTGTCGTTTCGCAAGATCGAGTATGCCAAGGGCCTGGCTCTGGCGGTCGAGGAGGGGCGTTTCGATATCGATGCGCTGGCGACGATGAGCGACGAAGACGCCATCGCGTCGATCACCGCGCTGCGTGGCTTTGGCCGCTGGAGCGCCGAGATCTACCTGATGTTTTCGCTGCGCCGGCCGGACGTCTTTCCCGCCGACGACCTGGCGCTGCAGGTAGCGCTCGGACGCCTCAAGGGACTGGAGGCGCGTCCCACGGCAAAGCAGGCACGTGAGCTGGTCGCGCACTGGGCGCCATGGCGCAGCGTCGGCGCATTGTTCCTGTGGCACTACTACCGCGGCGCGCCGGCATAAGCTCGGTTTTACGCTGTTGTCTGCGAAGGAAAACAAGATGAAGCATTATCGCATTGCGCTGCCGCCGGGAGACGGTATCGGCACGTCCGATATGGGCGGTCTAAGCACCGCTGAGCTGGCGCAGTCGGTCGGGGCTGCACTCTGACCGGGTGTCGGATCCTTAAACCTCGATGCCCATGCGGCGGCGCGAGCGGTGGGACGCGCCGTTGCGGATCGACCAGCGCAGTGCCGGGATGAGGCCGCCCATGCCTAATCTTACCAGGCGACGCCGGACCGGGCTGAGCCTCAACCCGGTCATGGTGCCGGCCCATGCCGGCAGCAGGTCGATGGCGGCATGGGTCATCAGGTAACCCAGCGGCCGTGTGAGTCGATTGGGGGAGGGCGCTTCGAGCAGAATCGACAGCACTTCCGCGGTGCGTTCATCGTAGGTCAGGAGCGGTCGTATTCGTTCCAGGTAGGCTTCAACGTCCCGACGGCAGCGGGGGACGTCGCGGGCACCGAGGGACTCGGCGATCAGGGCAACTTCATCGTAGTACCGGTCCTGCTCCGCACCACTTAGCAGCGTGTTGCAGTAGCGCAGGTGGGCCTTCAGGAAGCAGCTGACCTCCGCCACATGTACCCAGGTGAGCAGGTCCGGATCGTTTGCCGAATAGTGGCGGCCATCCGGCGCGATCCCGTGCACGTCATCGTGTATACGGCGCACCCGCTCGATCAGGTGGCGGGCATCGGCTGCGGGTGCGAAGGTGGTGCCGGCGATGAACTGGCTGGTACGCCGCAACCGTCCGATCATGTCGTCGCGAAATCGGGAATGGTCCCAGACGCCGGCCAGCGCCAGTGGATGCAGCATCTGCAGCATCAGTGCGCTGATGCCGCCGCACAGCATCGAGGGAAAGTCGCCGTGCACCCGCCAGCAGGCGCTGTCCGGTCCAAACAGGCCGGGGTCGCCTTTCGGGTGTTCGTAGTCGATGCCGCCTAGAGATAACCCCGTGAGGCTGAACACCTGTCGTTCGATGCGTCGCCGGATCATGTCCATGTCTGTGGTCGCCTTGCGCTGGGGGCCACATTCTAACTGGATTATCGCGGCTGTTCGACGCAGCGACCGGCAGCCGGTCAGGAGCGGTCGGGTTCTGCCCGTGTGCCGTGTGCCAACTGGATCTACACTGTCTGGACGTCAAAACGAGCCCGGCCGCCTCATTCTGAGGGCCTTAGCAAGGAGCAGGCTATGAAAACATCCCGCAGCACGAGCACACCCGCCCAACCCATCTCCAGCCTTCGCATACCCCAGGAAGCCTTCGATTGGTATGACGAGTACGCCCACGGCGATATCGACCGGCGCACCTTTCTGCAGCGCCTCGGTACGCTGGGAGTCGCCGGGTTGACGTTGGGCACGGTGGCCGGCGCGCTGATGCCGGATTACGCGCTGGCGGAGCAGGTGTCGTTTAACGATCCCGATATCAAGGCGAGCTACATCGAGTTCGACTCACCGGAGGGCCATGGCAGGGCGCGCGGCTACCTGGTGGTACCGGCGTCCGTGTCGGCCGGGGCGAAGGCGCCGGCGGTGCTGGTGGCGCATGAGAACCGTGGCCTCAATCCCTATATCGAGGACGTGGCGAGGCGCCTGGCCAAGGTTGGATTCGTGGCGCTGGCGCCCGATGCGCTGTTCCCGCTTGGTGGCTATCCCGGGAACGACGATGAGGGGCGGGCGATGCAGAAGACGCTGGACCGGGGCAAGATCGAAGGCGATTTCGCTGCCGCGGCAAAACTGCTCAAAACGCACGAACTGGCGAACGGCAAGGTGGGCATGGTCGGCTTCTGTTTCGGCGGTTACCTGTCCAACCAACTGGCCGCGCTGCTGCCGGAAACCATTGATGCGGCGGTGCCTTACTACGGCACGCCGCCGTCGGCGCCTGTCGGTAACATCAAGGCGACGCTGCAGTTGCATTTCGCTGAACTCGACAAGCGGGTGAACGGTTACTGGCCCGACTACGAGGCGGCGCTCAAGGAGACCGGGGTGCACTACACCGCCTTCATGTACCCCGGCGTAAACCACGGCTTCCACAACGACTCCACTGCCCGGTACGACAAGGCCAGCGCGGAGCTGGCCTGGCAGCGCACGCTGGAATTCTTCAACCAGTACCTGGGTTGAAACACGGCGGCTCCAATCAGCCAAAGGCGAATACGCGGGATAGTGGCAGGCGCACGGCGCTTGCCCGGCGTCGCCGGGAATGTTAAAAGACCGGTCATCCATTCGAAAATCGAATCCTGCGATGGCTGAAAGTAACAAACCGAATAAACGCCTGTTCGATCTCGATCTGCTGCGGACCTTCGTCACGGTGGCCGACTGCGGCAGTTTCACCACCGCATCCGTGCGTTTGCACTCGACGCAGTCAACGGTCAGCCAGAAGGTTCGGCGGCTCGAGGAGCTGGCGGGGCACCGGCTGCTCAACCGCGGTCACCGCGACGTTCAGCCGACCGATGCCGGTGCGACCCTGCTCGGATATGCCCGGCGCATGCTATCGCTGAATGACGAGATGTTCGAGGTGCTCTCCGGCGCGGCGTCACTGACGATCCGGCTGGGTGTGCCGGATGACTTCGCGGCGGGGCGCACCACCCATGTGATCGCGGCGTTCAACCGGCGCCATCCCCAGGTCAAGCTCGAAGTCACCAGCGGACTCATCCAGGACCTGTGCGACGGTTACGACCAGGGCGAGCTCGACCTGGTTCTGCTGAAACAGCGGCGCAACAGCCGCGAAGCGGTGGCGAGCTGGCCGGAGACGTTGTGGTGGATCGACAGCGCCCGCAACCCGGTGTTCCATCTCGACCCGGTGCCGCTGGTCACCTTCCCGCCGCGCGGACTCTACCGTGACGATATCATCGGCGCCATCGAGCGCCTCGGTCGGCGCTGGCACATCAGCTTCACCAGTTCGAGCCTCGGCGGTATCCAGGCCGCGGTCGCAGACGGCATGGGCATCAGCCTGCTGCCGGCCCGCGCCGTCACCGAAGAACACATCATGCTGACCCCCGACAGCGGCCTGCAATCCGTCGATACGATGGAGATCGCGGTCATTCACCGGCCCACCGCCGACCCGATGGTCCGCGAACTTGGCCAGGACCTGGCGCGTATGCTGGAGCAGGAACGGCGCTGAAAGTAAAAAGCCCGCGGCGTGAGCGGCGGGCTTTTTTTTCTTGCAAGGCGGGCTTAGCGGGGGTTGCTCAGCTGCAGGTTCATGTGGCGATTGACGTCCTTGTACAGCAGGTAGCGGAAGCGACCGGGACCGCCGGCGTAGCAGGCCTGCGGGCAGAAGGCGCGCAGCCACATGAAGTCGCCGGCCTCGACCTCGACCCAGTCCTGGTTGAGGCGGTACACAGCCTTGCCTTCGAGCACGTACAGGCCGTGTTCCATGACGTGGGTCTCGGCAAACGGGATCACGCCGCCCGGCTCGAAGTTGACGATGTTGACGTGCATGTCATGGCGCATATCTGCCATGTCGACGAAGCGGGTGGTGCTCCAGCGGCCTTCGGTGTCCGGCATGACGAGCGGCTCTATATCCTGCTCGTTGGTAACGAAGGGCTCCGGGTGCGGCAGGCCTTCCACCGCCTGGTAGTGTTTGCGGATCCAGTGAAAGCGCACCGGCTGGTCGCCGTTGTTGCGCAGGCGCCAGTCGGCGGCCGGCGGGATGAAAGCATAGCCGCCGGGCTGCAGGCGATGTACCTCGCCCTTGAGCGTCAGGTCTACCTCGCCCTCGACGATGAACAGCACGGCTTCGGCGTTGGGGTCCAGCTCCGGCTTGTCGCTGCCACCACCCGGAGCCACTTCGACGATGTACTGCGAGAAGGTCTCGGAGAAACCGGACAGCGGGCGGGCGATGACCCACATGCGCATGTTGTCCCAGAAGGGCAGGTGGCTGGTGACAATGTCCCGCATCACGCCTTTCGGAATCACGGCATAGGCTTCGGTGAACATGGCGCGATCCGTGAGCAGTTCGTGCTGGGACGGGTGCCCGCCGTGAGGCGCATAGTAGCTGTTCTTTGACATAGAGCCCTCTTCCATTTTTATGTCGATCCGCCTTTGCGACGCGGGCACAGGGCCGGTCGCTTACCTGACGGACGATCGGGTAACGGGGTTGCTGGCCGGGCAGTGGAATTGCGCCGGCGAAACCGCCGAGAGTATTGGCTGGTTGACCAAGATCTTATAAAACTCGAGCACCAATTAACAAATTAAATGTTTTGATGAGGTGTATTCAATAATCAAATAGCAATCGCCGTTGGACCGGTTATAGCGGATCTGGCGATGAACACCAATAAAAAAGGCGAAACCCCGAGGAGTTTCGCCAGAGTGGCCGGCAAAAAGGTATCTGCCAGTGCGGTGTGGGTGATGTCGTTATTACAGCCAGGCTGCGGTCCCGAACCTTAAAGCGCAGGGACGGGGGATCAGAGGAAGCCTTCCTCCTGGAGGTCACTCATGGTGGCCTCGATGCTTTCGCGTAGCGTGCTGACCATGAAGTCGACGTGGGCTTTGGTCAGCGTCAGTGGCGGCGACAGCACGTTCATATGTGCCAGCGGTCTCACGATCAGGCCGCGGGCCTGGCAGTGGTCGGCGATGCGGTTTCCGACCTTGGCGCTCGGGTCGATCAGCTCCTTGGTTTCCTTGTTGGCGACGTTCTCGATGCACATCATGAATTTGCGCCCGCGCACCTCGCCTACGATCGGCAGGTCGACCAGCGTTTTGAGCTGCTGCTCGAAGTAGGTGCCCATCTCCTGAACGTGGCCGCAGAGGTTTTCACGTTCCAAAATCTCGATGTTCTTGACGCCCGCGGCGCAGCTTACCGGATGTCCGGAATAGGTGAAGCCGTGGGTGAAGATGGCACCGTCGGCCTGCGGCTTGCTGATCACCTCGTAGATCTCGTCCGAGAGAATGGTAGCGCCCAGCGGCAGGTAGCCGGACGTCAGACCCTTGGCACAGGTGATGATGTCCGGCACGATGCCGAACTCGTCCTCGGAGGCGAACATGTGACCCAAGCGGCCGAAAGCGGTGACGACCTCGTCGGAGACGTAGAGCACGCCGTACTTGCGGCAGATATCCAGCGTCTTCTTGTGGTAACCCTCGGGCGGAACGATGACGCCGCCTGCGCCCATGATCGGCTCGGCGAAGAAGGCCGCGACGTTGTCCGGACCCAGTTCGAGGATCTTGTCCTCCAGCTCCTGCACTTTCTCGTCGCAGAATGCTTCGAGGCTCTGCCCCTCGGGACGACGATAGGGGTTCGGGCAGGAGATGTGGTGCACCATCTTCTCGTCGATGTCGAAGCCGATGTGGTCGAACTTGACGCCGGTGATCGACATCGCCATGTAGGTGCTGCCGTGGTAGCCGTCGATACGTGAAATGATCTGCTTCTTGCTCTTCTTGCCGAGCTGATTGAAGTAGAAGTGGATGATGCGCACAGCGGTGTCGTTGGCGACCGAACCGCCGCACCCGTAGAACACATGATTCAGATTGCCCGGCGCCAGTTCCGCGAGCTTGGCCGCCAGTTGGGCCGCCGGCACGGTGGTGTGGTGGCCAAAGCAGGAGTAGTAGGGGATCTGGCGAATCTGGTCGGCGATCGCCTCGGCCATTTCCTCGCGGGCATAGCCGATGTTGACGCACCAGAGTCCGCCGATTCCATCCAGGTACTCGCGGCCATCGCCGTCACGGACGTGAACCCCTTCGCTGTCCGCCAAGACCAGGGATCCGGTCTCCTTGAAGGTTGAAAAGTCTGTCCATGGGTGAATGTAGTGGTCTTTGTCCTGCTGCCACACTTCCCGCATATCGATCTGTTTGTTATCGGCCATTTTTCGGACTGCTCCGTTGTTCTTGGTGCTGAGTTACAGTCCTACCCTAAAACGATGATGTGCATTGGTAAAATATCATTTTCGGTTTTTCTGTATTATTAAAAGCTATGCAATGTATGAGTGGTGAGTGGTTAGGCGTAAGGGAAGAGCGCGGGTCGGGACATAGGACCGGCTTCAACCGCGAATAGCGGCCACTCCTCTGGCCGGGAATCGGCTCCCCAAAACCGATACCGCAAACCACAAAAAAGCCCCCAGGACGGGGGCTTTGATAAAGTTGCGCGCGTTTACTCGGCTTTCAGTGCTTTTTCGATCGGTTCGGGCTTGAACAGCGGCTTTTTCATTACCAGCTTGATCCAGGCTATGGCGATCACCGACACGATCACCAGTACCGCGCCGGCGGCGCCGAAGATCTGACCGCTCAGCTCCGGAGCCGGGGAGGCGTAGACGACGGCGTAGATCATGCCGGCGATACCGACGATCTGCGGCAGGGGGTACCAGGGGGTCTTGTAGGGGCGGTGCAGCTGCGGATAGCGGCGACGCAGTGCGATGACGTTGATATGGGTGATGATATAGGCCAGCAGCCAGGCAATCGCCGCGGAGATCAGCAGCAGGCCAATCGCATCCGGATTGTCACCCATGACGATCATCGGCAGACCGGTCACGGCGGCGACGAAGAGTACCGCGACCCAGGGTGTTTTGGTGCCCGGTGTCAGCTTTTTGAGCTGCGGAAAGGCCTGGCCGTTCTGCGCCATGCCGTAGAGCATGCGCGGAATTGCCGCCAGCGAGGTGTTCACGGTACTGCAGGTCGCGGTGACGGCAGCGATTGCCAGGAAGGTCAGGCCGACGTCGCCGAACACCGCCTTGGCGAAGTCGTAGTGCGGCAGGGGCGAGCTTGCCAGTGTATCGGCCGGGATATAGAACAGGGCGCCGAGGCAGTAGATCGCGATGGTAACGAAGATGATGGTCACGCCGAGGGTCATCGAGCGGGGTATGTTGCGTTCGGGATTTTTCGACTCTTCCACCAGGGGACAGACGAATTCGGCGCCGACGAAGCCCCAGATTGCCAGTGCCACCAGGGTAATGACCTCACCCCCGAGCGGGTTCCAGCTGGAGGTCATGTCGATACCTTCCGGGTGCGGCTGTACGATACCGAATACCGCGCTCAGGCCCAGCATCAGCAGCACCACCACCATAATGAATGCCAGCGCCGACTGCAGTTTGGCGAACAGGTCGATGCCCATCAGGTTCAGTACGGTGAAGATCGCCAGCAGCCCGAAGCCGACCGACATCGGCGGGAATATGCCCGGGTAGATTTTTTCGATGATGAAGTCGACCAGCAGCAGCTCTGCCGACAGGGCGAACATGGCGACGACCACGTAGCCCGAGAACACCGACAGTATCGCCGGGAAGTGTCCTATGGCCACCTCGGTGTAGCTGCTGAGGCTGCCGGCGCGGGGAATCATAAGCGAGAGTTCGGAGAACGAGACCACGTAGGTCAGTGCCAGGATGAACCCGAGCGCAAGCGGGATGATAAAGCCGAGGCCGGCGATACCGGCGCCCTGCAGCATCAGTACCATAACCCCCTGGGACACCACCAGGCCTACGGCGACCGCCAGCAGGGATCCCAGTCCCAGGATGCGTTTGAATCCGGTTTTCTGCGCCGAGTGCCCGACCGACTGGTCTGCACTGGCGTATCCGATCTGTTGAGACATGGATTGGCTCCTGTTTCGTCTTTTTATAGTGATGCTCCTTCGGCGGTTGAATTGCCTCTTAAGTGTAAGCCGAAGGTGCCGTTGATCTCGTGTGAGCGGTTCTCGGTTAAGGGTTCCTCCTGTGGGTGTCAGTCTTGGGCGAGGCGAGCGATCAGGCGGGCCAGGAAGGCGTCGCACTGCTCGATCTGTTGAAACTCGATGAACTCGTCGGGCTTGTGTCCCTGGTCCATGCTGCCGGGACCGCAGACGAGCACCGGGATCTCGAGCGCCTGGCTGAACAGGCCGCCCTCGGTGCCGAAATTGATACTCGTGACCTTATGATCGCCGGCCAGTGCCTGGACGAAGGCAATGGCGTCGTCATGCTCGCTGGTGCTCAGTCCCGGGTATTCGGTAGTCACGTCGATGTCGATAGCGCAGCCGTTGTCGATCTGGCGCATTTCCGCCTCCAGATCATCGGCGTGGGCGCGCAGCCGGGCCAGCAGGTGATGCGGGTCTTCGGCAGCGATATTGCGCATTTCGAACAGCAGGCTGCAGTGGTTCGGCACGATATTGAGTGCGGTGCCGCCCTGGACGGTGCCGGTGTGGATGGTGCTGTAGGGGATTTCGTAGCCGTCCTCGTAGGGGCCTTCGTCGCGGCGCGTGCGGGCCTCGTTCTCCAGCCAGCCAATCAGGCGAGCGGCGTAGTTCACGGCGTTGACGCCGAAGGGCGCCATGCCGGAGTGGCACTCCTTGCCCCTGACCGTGACCCGGGCTGCCAGTTTGCCCTTGTGGCGGTTGACGACTTTCAATCGGGTCGGCTCGCCGATGATGCACAGTGCCGGTTTTACCGGGTGTTCACGCAGCATGTCGATCAGCCGTCGTACCCCGACGCAGCCGATTTCCTCGTCGTAGGAAAAGGCCAGATGAATCGGCGTCTGCAGGCGGGCCGCCTGCATCTGTGGCACCGCTGCCAGTACCGTGGCGATGAAGCCCTTCATGTCGGCGGTACCGCGCCCGTAAAAACGGCCGTCCTCCACGGTCAGGCGATGTGCCGGACGGGTCCAGGCCTGCCCGGTGACCGGCACGGTGTCGGTATGGCCCGACAGCATGACGCCGGGCCTGTCGGCGGGGCCGATGGTCGCGTAGAGGTTGGCTTTGCTACCGGCCTCGTCGTAGACCAGTTCGCTTTCGACGCCGTGTCCTGCGAGGTAGTCCCGCACCCAGGCCATCAGCTCGAGGTTCGAGTTGGCGCTGGTGGTGTCGAACCCGATCAGGGTTTGCAGAATTTCGACAGAAAGTGCGGTGGCCATTGTGACTCCTCTAACGTATTGGCGGAACGGGCCCGCCGGGATTGAATTCAGACTATGGGAAGGATCTGGATTCTTAAAATATTTTTAATCTCTAAACAAAATAAAAAATATTGATGCAGCGGCTGAGGTTTCGTCGGCGTCCAGCGCCTGTTCGACGCGCACAGTGCCGCGACGAGAACTGCGACAGACGCAGATTCCCGCTAATCCGCCAAGAGGCCATAAACGAAGCAGCCATAAAAAGCCCCGCGCGGACGCAGGGCTATAAAGAGGCGACTATTCGTCGCCGGGAACGCCGAAGGATTCGGCGCTGGCCGGATCCTTGGCGCGGGTGATGTACGCTTGCATCTGGGGTTGGTACAGCGTCCAGAGAGTGCGCAGTTCCGCGACCGGCCGCTCGTGCCAGTCGACACGCAGGTCGACCACCGGCCAGGCGGACTCCGCGGCCATATGGAGGCCCGCAGAGTGTACTGCGCCCATTTCCCCACCGGCCGCAAGGCCTGCTTCGAGCGCCTGCAGCAGGCGTTCGGCGAGGAGGCCCTCGCTTGCCTCGAAGGCGGCGACCATCGCCGCCGGCACGTCGGTGTTGGCCAGCAGGTTGCCCATCGCCAGGCAGTTTTTACCTTCGGCCGTGGCGTGGATCCCCAGCGCCTTGGCGCCGCTAAAGGTGGCGGTCTCGCCGCTGGCGCTCAGTACGCCAAGCTGGCGCCAGGCGAGGTTCCTGTCTGCCTCAGCCTGTGCCACCAGCACCTTGGCGGGTGATAGACCCTCCTGCAGCAGGTCCAGGCCCAGGGGACCCAGGTCCGGGTTGGTGACATTCTGGGTCAGGGCGACGCCGGTGCCGCTCCGTACCCAGGCACAGCGGCTGGCGACACTGATGCTCGACGAGGTGATGGCGCAGCCGAGCATGCCGGTTTCGGGGCAGAATCCCGCGACGGAAAAGGTCATGCGTCCTCCTCCGGAATGACCGCGATAACGTCGATTTCCATCAGCCATTCGGGTTGGGCGAGACCTGCCACCACGAGGCCGGTGGAGATCGGGTATACGCCCTTGAGCCACTTGCCCACTTCGCGGTAGACCGGTTCGCGAAAACGCGGGTCGGTGATGTAGGTGGTGGTCTTGACGATATGGCTGAGATCGGAGCCGGCTTCCTCGAGCAGCAGCTTGACGTTTTTCATCGCCTGCTCAGCCTGGGCGCGCGGATCGCCGAGCCCCACCAGGTTGCCTTCGAAGTCGGTACCGACCTGGCCTCGGACATAAACGGTATTGCCGGCGCGCACGGCCTGGCAGAGATCGTTGTCCAGCGTCTGGTTCGGATAGGTCTCCTTGGTGTTGAACATGCGGATTCGGGTATGAGTAGGCATCAACTGACTCCCATCGGGATGGCTGTGTCGAATTTCTGAAATGGATCCTGCGCCGGCCTGCAACCGGTCAGTCGTCCGCCCGGCGTTGCTCGGCATCGCGATACGCCTGGTATTTACGCTGTGTGGCGATCTGGTCCGCGATGTATTTCGCATCGTGCCAGACACCCCAGATGAAGCTGGATCCGCGGCGTGACAGCCACGGCAGGCCGACGAAGTAGACGCCGGGCTCGGTCGATACGCCGCGCTGGTGTTGCGGTTTGCCGTTCTCGTCGAAGGCGTCGACGTCGAGCCAGCCGTAATCGACCGCGAACCCGGTGGCCCAGATAATCGACGTCACGCCGGCTTCGGCCAGGTCGAGTTCCAGCAACGGATTGCTCACGCAGTCCGGATCCGGCCGTCGGCTGCGGGCTTCGGGCTCTTCCGGCAGGTCGAGACCGTTGCGCTCGATATAGGCGTCGGCGGCATCCAGCAGCGACAGGTAATTCTCGTCGCCTCCGGCGATGTTGGCGGCCAGGTCGCGCTGGAAGGTCACGACACCGTCATTGAACGACTTTGTCAGACCAACCAGGGTCATGCCGTCGTGGGCCAGCTCCCGGAAATCGACCGTGCGGCCGCCGTGGGCGCCGCTCACCGCAATGGTGACGTGCTCGGTGCCCGGCTTCATGGCTGCGGCGTCCCACTCGCCGAGTACCCCAAGCCACCAGCAGAAGTCGCGACCGCGATAGGCGCGCGGTGGGCGGTGGTGCGGGCCGACCGAGAGATAGACCTTGCGACCGGCGCGTTGGAGTTCGTCCGCGATCTGGACACCGGAGGAGCCTGCGCCGACGACCAGTACGGCGCCTTCCGGCAGCTGCTCCGGGTTGCGGTAGTCAGCCGAGTGCAACTGGGTCAGTCGCTCGTCGCTTGGTGCGATCGGCGGGATCACCGGATGCTGGAACGGGCCGGTGGCGGCGACAATGCGGTTGGCTTCGATCACACCCTCGGATGTCTCGATGGTGAAACCCGGGCGGCCTGAATTGCGGGATACCTTCCTGACCTCGACACCGGTCCGTATGGGGGCGTCGATCTTTTTGGCGTAGGCCTCGAAATAGTCTGCCACCCGTTCTTTCGGAGCGAAGGCGTCGGGGTCGATATCCTCGAACTCGAGACCCGGAAAGCGGTCATGCCAGGCCGGACCGTTGGCAACCAGCGAGTCCCAGCGACGCGAACGCCACGCTTCGGCGATGCGGTTACGCTCAAGTACTAGATGGGGTACGCCGAGGTTGCTCAGGTGTTCGCTCATGGCGACGCCGGCCTGACCTGCGCCCACAACAAGGGTGTCTATTTCGATTTTGTTGACTGTCATGTCGGTGTCCTACTGGTGGCAGTTGGATGCGGAAGGGGAGGCGATGGAGAGCCCCCTCCGTTGCAACAACAGACTAGGCTGGGACGTTATATAGATAAAATATTATTAACCTGTTATTAGGATATGAAAAACTGATACAGTGCTGAGGCATCGGCACCATTCGCAAGCTTTCAGGAGGTTTCAATATGCGCTTTACCCTAAAGCACCTGCGCTATTTCGTCGTTGCCGGAGAGATGAGCAGCGTCACCAAGGCGGCCGAGGTGCTGCACGTGTCGCAGCCGTCGATCTCGTCGGCGATCCTGCACCTCGAAAACGTGACCGGATTGCAGCTGTTCGTGCGTCACCATGCCCAGGGACTGTCGTTGACGCCGCCGGGACGCCAGTTCATACGCAAGGCCAAGCAGTTGCTGGCGGAAGCCGATGGTCTCGAGCACTATGCCCAGACACTTGGCCAGGACGTGGCCGGCTCCCTGCGTATCGTCGGATTCCCGACGTTCACGCCGGTTCTGCTCCCCGGCCTGATCAAGCGTTTTGTTGACGCCTATCCGGCGGTCAACGTTCACTGTGACGAGCGGCATCAGAAGGACATCATCCAGAGCCTGCACGACGGGCGTTACGAGCTTGCGCTCACCTACGATATGCAGATACCGGGGGATATCGAGTTCGAACCGTTGATGGAGTTTCCACCTTACGCGGTGGTCGGCCGGAACCATCCGCTGGCGGGCCGCTCGGAAGTCTCGTTGCGGGAGCTGGCGTCCGAGCCGATGGTGCTGCTGGACTGGCCGATGAGCCGTGAATACTTCTACTCGCTGTTTCTGAGCCTGGAACTCGAACCCAATTTTGCCTACCGCGCCGAATCCCTCGGTATGGTGCGCGGGCTGGTCGGCAATGGTTTCGGCTACACGCTGTTCAACAGTCCGATGGCCTGCAACCTGGCGTTCGACGGCACCGAGCTGATCGCCATCCCACTGATCGAACAGCTGCGTCCGGTGCGGCTGGGCGTGGCACGGCTGTCGCAGTTCCGTCTCACGCCGGCGGCGGAAGCCTTTATCAAGAAGGTCGGCGACCAGGCGCGGGATTTGTCCAGCAGTGTCTTCGCGGACAAGCGCTTTTACCGTCTGCTGATCGATTGAATAGATAAAAATAATCCAAGAGTAAGAATTTAGATATTTTACAAATAGTGGGGAGGTTTTTAGTCTGGCGGCAGGGTGCTTCGAACAGCCCGTTCGAAAATCCGACAGGTTCCTTCGTGGAGTGAAGCATGAACGCCAATAACAAGAAGCTTATCCGGACCGCGCTGGCGTGCGACGGTCTGGATACCAATGACTTTGCCTCGCTGCTCGGGTGCGGCACCGTTGACGAGATCGGGCAGGGGACACCGCTGCCGGATTTCGCGGGCGACGCCCAGTTGATATTTCTGCTGTCGGGAGAGCTGCAACTGACGCTGGAGGGCCGGAGCTGCCGGCTGCGCGCGCCGGCCTTGTGTGTCGATATCTGCGCCGATCTCGAGGCCGGGCGACGGGCAGAGGTCGCAGTGGCGCTGAGCGATCTGAAACTGCTGCGTCTGGCGCGCGATGCCTTTGACGGTTGGCTTGCGGAAGCGCCGGAGCGTGCGCCGGTCGGCAGTCGTATCCTGCAGCTGTCCTTGGCGCGGCGCAGGGCTCTGGCGGAGGCGCAGGCAGCGATGCCGGTACGGCGGGAAAAGGATCTCCTCGGCGAGCGCGACGTACCGCAGAGCGCCTACTACGGGGTTCAGACCCTCAGGGCGGTGGAGAACTTCGCCGTCACCGGCATCAAGCTGATGCACTTTCCGAAGCTGGTCATCGCGCTGGCGATGGTCAAGAAGGCCGCGGCCCGTGCCAACCGCAAGCTCGGCCTGCTCGACGAGCTGCGGGCCCGGGCGATCTGCACCGCCTGCGACGAGATCATCGCCGGACGCTGGCACGAGCACTTCGTCGTCGATGTCATCCAGGGCGGCGCCGGCACCTCGACCAACATGAACGCGAACGAGGTTATCGCCAACCGCGCGCTGGAGCTGATGGGACATGCCCGCGGCGACTACCGCGAGCTGCATCCCAATAATCACGTGAACCTGTCGCAGTCGACCAACGATGTTTATCCCAGCGCCATCCGGCTCGCTATTCTGCTGAGTCACGACACCTATGTGCAGGCACTGCGGGGGCTCTGCTACGAACTGAAGCAGAAGTCCGTGGAGTTTTCCGATGTCATCAAGATGGGTCGCACGCAGTTGCAGGATGCCGTGCCGATCACGCTCGGTCAGGAATTCGACGCCTGGTATTCGACGCTGAAGGAGGATATCGAGGAGGTGTGCGACGTGGTCGAATACTTCCGCGAGGTTAACCTCGGCGCAACCGCCATCGGGACCGGTATCAATACCGATCCCGAGTATTCGAGTCTCGCGATCGAGGAGCTGTCGCACATATCCGGCCGCGCGGTGGTGGCTGCGCGCAACCTGATCGAGGCGACCTCCGACATGGGTGCCTTCGTTACCTTCTCCAGCGTGCTGAAACGCAATGCTGTCAAATTGTCCAAACTCTGTAATGACCTGCGTCTGCTGTCCAGCGGCCCGCGCACGGGGTTTGCCGAGATCAATCTGCCGCCGATGCAGCCGGGCAGCTCGATCATGCCGGGCAAGGTCAACCCGGTGATTCCGGAAATGGTGAACCAGGTGGCCTATCAGATCATTGGCAACGACGTCACCGTGACGATGGCCGCGGAGGCCGGCCAGCTGCAGCTCAACGTGATGGAGCCGGTGATCGCTTTCAACGTGCTGCAGTCACTGCAGCTGCAGGTCCGTGCAATCCGTACCCTGGATGAGAAATGCATTCGCGGTATCAGCGCCAATCGCGAGCGTTGCCTGGAGCAGGTAAACAACAGCATTGGCATCATCACGGCCCTGAACCCCTACATCGGATACGAAAACGCAAGCCGCATCGCCAGGCAGGCGTTCGAAAACAATCAGAGCGTGCGCGAGATCGTGCTGGCGGAGGGGCTGCTGAACCCTGCCGAGCTCGACGAGGTATTGAGCGCCGAGAACATGACAAAACCACGACGGCTTTCCGGGCAGTACCGGATGAAAACGGTCGCTTGAGGGAATGGAGTAGAAACCATGAGTGAACGAAGTAAAGAGTACTGGCTGCGCAAACGCGAGCAGCTCGAACTGCGTACCGACGCCTGGATCGACGGCCGCTTTGTCGCCGCGAGCGGCGGTGACACCTACGAGACCGTCAATCCGGCCACCGGCGTACAGCTGGCACAGATCGCCGCCTGCAGCGCCGCCGACGTCGATAGTGCCGTCGCGGCAGCACGCCGTACCTTCGACTCCGGCGTCTGGGCCGATCAGGCGCCGGCGGCGCGCAAGGCGGTGCTGCGCCGTCTGGCACAACTGATTCGCGACAACGCCGAAGAGCTGGCGCTGCTCGAATCGCTCAACGTCGGCAAGCCGGTTGAGGATTCGCTCAACATCGATATGCAGGGCGCGGCCGGTTGTTTCGAATGGTACGCCGAGGCGATCGATAAGCTCTATGGCGAAGTGGCGCCTACCGACGGCAACAACATCGCCACCATCACCCGCGAACCGATCGGCGTGGTTGGCGCCGTGGTGCCCTGGAACTTCCCGCTCGATATCGCCGCCTGGAAGCTGGCGCCGGCCCTGATCAGCGGCAACTCGGTGGTGCTGAAGCCCGCCGAACAGTCGCCACTGACCGCGCTCCGACTGGCGGAGCTGGCGAAGGAAGCCGGTTTGCCGGACGGTGTGCTGAACGTCGTCACCGGTCTCGGTGAGGTGGTCGGCAAGGCGCTGGGGCTTCACATGGACGTCGACTGCATCGCGTTCACCGGTTCCACCGCGGTCGGCAAGCTGTTCCTCGGCTACTCGGCGCAGTCCAATATGAAGCCGGTATGGCCGGAGACCGGCGGCAAGAGCCCGAACCTGATCTTCGCCGACTGCGATCTCGACGCCGCGGTCGAGCACGCGGCGCTGGGGATCTTCTTCAACCAGGGCGAGGTGTGCTCGGCCAACTCCCGCATTCTGATCGAGCGCAGCGTGCGTGAGCGTTTCGTCGAGAAGTTTGTGGCCAAGGCCCGGTCGCTGAAGGTCGGCGATCCGCTCGAGGCTGACACGCGTGTCGGGGCGCTGATCGACGCCCAGCATGCAGCCAGCGTGCGTCGGCATATTGACAACGCAACGAGCGAGGGCGCGCGACTGCTGACCGGCGGTACCGGTGACACCGACAGCAATCTGGTGGCGCCGACCATCTTCGACGGGGTGACGCCGGACATGAGCATTGCCCGCGATGAAGTATTTGGTCCGGTCGCCGCGCTGATCACCTTTGAGTCCGAAGAGGAAGCGCTGCGCATCGCCAACGACTCTATCTACGGCCTGGCGGCGTCTGTCTGGACGACGGATCTGAATCGCGCCCATCGCGTCGCACGCAGGCTGCGCGCTGGCACCGTGTCGGTCAATACCATGGATGCGCTCGACTTCAGCACCCCGTTTGGCGGTTTCAAGCAGTCTGGATTCGGTCGCGACCTGTCCCTGCATGCGCTCGACAAGTTCACGCAGCTGAAGACCACCTGGATCAAGCTCGGCTGATGATTCTCTATAGTGCGCCGCGCTCGCCCTACGCCCGGAAGGTGCGTATGGCGCTTTTCGAACTCGGCCTGGAGGAGCGGGTCGAGATTCGCTCGGTGAATCCGTACGACAACCAGCCAGACCACCTGAACGCCAATCCGCTGGCGCAGGTACCGGCGCTCAAGTTGCCTGATGGTACCCGCCTGTGCGGCAGCGGGCTGATTCTCGATTTCCTTGACGTGACCTTCGATTCCCCCTGGAGCGGGCCAGTGGACTGGTCGCAGCGCAACCATATCGTGCTCGCGGAGGGCGTGATGGATACGGCCTGCGGCCTGGTTCGGGAGGAATGCCGGCCTCGGGAATGCCGGATGGACAGCGTGATCTGGCGTCTCGAGGACGTCCTCAACCGGTCGTTACTGGCGTTGGAACGGGTCGCAGAGCAGGTTTCGCCGGAGCGGGCAGGGCGGCTGGAAATTACCCTTTGCTGCGCCCTGGGATATCTCGACTTTTACCTTCCGGCGATCGCCTGGCGAGCAATCTGCCCGGGTCTTGCGACCTGGTTCGGAGCCTTCTCCAGGCGGCCCGCGGCGCTGGTGACGGCACCGCGCTAAGCGCTGGGTGCCGGGGGACAGCTGGCCCCTCTGGCACCTGATAACGGGTGTAGGTTACCGGGACTTGTGTCCTGAATGGCCTGCCTTGCTCGGTAGCTGATACCTGAATTGGCCGAAAGTGTTTTAAATTTAAGGGGTCTTTTGTCGCCTGGAGCGCTTTTTCCGACGAAGACCGGCATCCTGAAACCGCTGGGGCCTCAGGATGCCCCGGGCTCAGCGTTGCGTTATGCCCGGCGCCGGCTCCGCGGTGGTCGCCTCGTTCTTGGCCGAGAGCGGCGCCGGCAGCAGAAGGCTCAGCAGGACGGCCGCCAGACCGCCGGTGGTGATCGGCGAGCCGAAGATGTTTTGCACCAGGGGCGGCATCTGTCCCAGCAATTCGGCATTCATGACGCCCAGTCCGAGGCCGAAGGCCACCGCCATGATCAGCAGTTTGCGTCGGTCCAGGTGCTCGTTGGCGAGGATCTTGACGCCGGCCGCAGCGACGGTACCGAACATCACCAGGGTGGCGCCGCCCAGCACCGGTTTGGGAATCTGCTGCAGCACGCCGCCGACGATCGGAAACAGACCCAGCAGGATAAGGATGGCAGCGATGTAGTAGCCGACGTGGCGGCTGGCGACGCCGGTTAGCTGAATGACGCCATTATTCTGGCTGAACGTGGTATTGGGGAAGGTATTGAAAACGGCGGCAAGGGCCGAGTTCAGACCATCGCCAAGCACGCCGCCCCGGATACGGCGGATGTAGACGTCGCCCCGGATCGGCTGGCGGCAGATGATGGAATTGGCGGTCAGGTCGCCGGTGGATTCGATGGCGGTGATCAGGTAGATCAGCGCGATCGGCAGGAAGGCACCCCAGTCGAACGAGAAACCGTACTTGAACGGCAGCGGCAGGCTGACGAGGGGCAGGCTGCCGAGGTGCTCGAAGCTGATCTTGCCCATGAAGAAGGCGACCAGGGAGCCTGCGACGAGGCCGATAACGATCGACGACAACCGCAGCCAGGCGTTGCTCGAAAAGTTCAGCGCGATGATCAGCGTCAGCACGAAGCCGCCCAGCGCCAGGTTCGCCGGGCTGCCGAAATCCGGTGCCTTGAACCCGCCCGCCAGGTCCGTCATGCCGACCTTGATCAGGCTTATGCCGATAATGGTGATCACAATGCCGGTCACCAGCGGCGTGATGACACGCTTGAGCTTGTGCAGGAACTGACTCAGCACGATCTCGACGAAGGCGCCGAGAAAGCAGACGCCGAAGATCAGCGACAGGATTTCATCGGGGCCGCCGCCCTTGCCCTTGGCGATGAAGCCGGCCGCCAGCACCGAACTGAGGAAAGCGAAGCTGGTGCCCTGCACGCAGATCATGCCGGCGCCAATGCCGAACGGGCGGCGCGCCTGGATGAAGGTGCCGACACCCGAAACGATCAGCGCCATGCTGATGAGGTAGGGGATATGTTCGGCAAGCCCCAGAACCCCACCGATGATCAGCGTTGGCGTGATGATGCCGACGAAACTCGCAAGTACGTGCTGAATGGCGGCGAAAGTGGCCTCGGCATAGCCAGGCTTGGCGTCGAGGGGGTAGAGCAGCTCGCTGGACGCGTTCTCGGACATGAAGTCTCTCCGAAGGCCGATATGGCCGGTTGTCTGATTGGTCAGCTTTTTGTATGCAAAAAACTGACCATTTCGTCTACTTTTTTATTTTTCGGAGATTTATATTTAAAACAATGACTTAATAAGTTGCTGGTGGGTTTGGATGATGGGGTTTCAATGTTGGTGGCAGGCCCATGCTCCAAAGCGGTGCGTCCTGGGTGCAGATGACTGTATTCCGGGGCGCGGTTAGTCGATCTGGTCAACCCGGCCGTGTTTGGGTGAGGAGCTCGGGGAAGTTCATCCGCATCAGTTGCTGGAAGAGGCGCTGCTGCCACAGGCCCTGCGGGCTCCAGTCTTAGGTCTCCGGGCTTGTGGCTCAGGCCGGCGACCAGTGGGGCCTTGGTTCCGGGATGAGCTGGTTGCCGGGGGCGGAGGTGATGATCTCCCAGGCGTCATCGCGCGCCATCAGTTCGCGCAGCAGCAGGTTGTTGAGTGCGTGGCCCGGTTTGTAGCACTCGAGCTCGGCCTGCAGGTTGTAACCGCACAAGCGCAGGTCGCCGATGGCATCCAGAACCTTGTGCCGCACGAACTCATCCGGGTAACGGAGACCTTCGGGATTGAGCACCCGGTAGTCGTCCAGTACCACGGCGTTGTTGAAGCCGCCGCCGAGTGCCAGTCCCTGGCGGTGCAGGGCCTCAATGTCGCTTAGAAAGCCGAAGGTACGGGCGCGGCTGATTTCGGCGACGAAACTCTGCGGCGTCAGTTCTATATCCAGTGACTGCTTGCCGGCCCGCAGGGCCGGATGGTCGAAGTCGATGCGCGCGCGTATGCGAAAGCCGTCTGACGGACGCAGCACCGCGTATTTGTCCTTTTGCCGGATGCACACCGGTTTCGTCACCCGCAGAAAACGCTTGCCGGCGTGTTGCGTCTTCAGCCCGGCTTCATTGAGCAGCAATACGAAGGGCGCGGCGCTGCCATCCATGATCGGCATCTCGGGACCGTCGACCTCGATCAGCAGATTGTCGATCGTCAGGCCGCTGATCGCCGCCATCAGGTGCTCGACGGTGGAGAGGCGTGCGCCATTGTCGTTGACCAGCCCGGTATTGAGCATGGTCTGGTGCACGGCGCCGGCACTGAGATGGAAGGTTTCTTCCGGGCTGAGGTCGGTTCTAACCAGGCGAATGCCGCTGTTCGCAGCCGCCGGCAACACGCGTACCCTGACCAGGCGGCCGCTGTGCACGCCGATGCCGGTCATCTGAAATGCCTTCTGTATGCTGAGCTGCTGGAGCATGCGCGGTGCCTGTGTCGTCCTGTCGAATCCTGCGGCTGCAGGCTGGCGTCGAACTGGCCTGTCGGGCCAATAAGGACTTTCAATCGTCTTTATAGCGGCCTGGCGACTGCATTAAAGCATAGCGAAGACCTGGCGTAGCGTTACGTCCGCAGTGCAGCTGGTGTCAGTGGACTCGGCAGACGCGGCCGTTCGTCAGGGCTCCATTTTGTCGAGCTGTTTGTCGAGTTTTTCGAGAATTCGCATCAGATCCCGGTACTCGCTGGTATCCAGGGCGCGGATCAACGCGCTTTCCCATTCCAGCGCCTGGGGTGCCAGGTCGTGGTACAGGCGATGTCCGGCCGGTGACAACGACAGGTAGGTGACCCGGTTGTCCTGCTCGTCCTTTTCCTTGATCAGCAGGCCCTTGCTGTCCAGCATTTTGACGCCGCGGGATACCTTGGATTTGTCCATCAGCGTAATGCGGCCGATATCCCGTGAGTTGAGCCGTTCGTCCTCTGCCAGGCGGGCGAGAATTCGCCATTCCGGAATGGTGATGTCAAAGGCCTCGCTGCCGTAGATCTTCGACAGGCTGTCGCTGATGCGCTTGGCGGTGTTGACCATCCGGTACGGAATGAACTGCTGCAGGATAAGTGACTTGTGCGTCTTTTCGGGCATGGTGTTGCAACCAGGATGTTGTAAGATTTTACCAATTTTCTCATTTGAGATTAGTGGCTGCAACGCTCCCGGGTACGTTTCCGGCTGGGAGAGGATCTGCGTATGGGCCGCGCAGATGGGCACTCTGGGGCGTATTTTTCCGTTTCATGGGTGTGATGTCCGGCGACGAGCTAAACCATAAAAATAAAAAGGTCTTTGCAAATGCTCTCATATGAGAATATTATTGATCTCATATGAAACTAACTGCAAAGCGAGACCGCCGATGAACATCAAGCAGATTCACCACGTTGCCTACCGTTGCAAGGACGCGAAAGAAACCGTCGAGTTCTACCAGAAGTATCTCAACATGGACTTCATTCTGGCGATCTCCGAAGACAAGGTGCCCTCGACCAAGGAGCCGGATCCCTATATGCATCTGTTCATGGATGCCGGAAACGGCAACATCCTCGCCTTCTTCGAACTGCCGAATTCGCCCGAGATGGGCGCCGATCCCAATACCCCCTCATGGGTGCAGCACATCGCCTTCGAACTGGAGAGCGAGGACGCGCTTCTTGAGGCCAAGGCGGAGCTCGAGGCGAAGGGGATCGAGGTGGTGGGTCCGACCAATCACGAAATCATCAAGTCGATCTACTTTTTCGATCCGAACGGACATCGCCTGGAGCTGACGGTGCGCACCGACAAGCCCGGGCAGATCGACCGGTTGCACGCGCTGGCGCCGGAGATGCTGGAAGCCTGGAGCAAGACCAAAAAAGCGGTCGAGCATGCGGCCTGGCTGCACGCCGATGAGTTCGCCGACTGATCGGGACTGGCACGTTTCACCGTGCTGTCCTAAAAGCCGGCGGGCCTTCAGGTCCGCCGGCTTTTTTACGCGTGCCGGTTTCGCCGCCTGATTTCCCTCTAATCTGCGACGAGCCCAAAAAAAGCCCCGCCAGGATTTTCCGTGGCGGGGCTTTTTGCTTATGGGTACTTAACTTATCAAATCGTCGAGTCGGGCTGGTTTTCCGGACGCGCGTCGTCGAAGGCGGGCAGCGCGTTGCAGGCGTCCCAGATCGAGTGGATCTTAGGATAGGCCGACATGTCGAGTTCGAAGCGCAGCGCGTTATACACCTGCGGGATCAGGTAGAGGTCCGCCAGCGTGACGTCGCTGCCGTGGCAATAAGGCTCGGCGGCCAGCTGCAGTTCCAGGGCCTTGAAACCCTCGTGTATCCAGTGCTGGTACCAGGCGGTCTTCTCGTCGTCGCTGATAGCCAGCGTGCCCTTGAGGTATTTCAGCACCCGCAGATTGTCCACCGGGTGGATATCGCAGGCGATGAGGTTGGACCAGGCGCGCACCCGGGCGGCTTCATAGTGATCGGCCGGTAATAGTGGCCGGTCCGGGTATTCCGCCTCGAGGTACTCGAGTATGGCGGTGGACTGGGTCAGCAGGCGGCCGTCGTCCAGTTTCAGTGCGGGCACCAGTCCCTGCGGGTTGAGGGCGCGGTAGTCGTCGCCGAGGTGCTCGCCCTGAAGCAGGTTCACCGGCGTCAGCCGGTGTTCGATGCCCTTGAGGTTGAGGGCGATGCGTACGCGGTAGGCAGCGGAGGATCGGAAGTAGGTAAAGAGTTCCATAGAGATTCCTTCGGAAGCTCATAGGAGCGGCGCACCCCGAGGGCGCTTCCTCGCCGCGAACAGGGCCGAGGCGTGACGCGGCTGGGAAGCATTCGCCGCGAGGCGCGGCTCCTACGGGTTTAGGCGCGGGCCGGCAGCACGGTACCGACGACTTCACCGAAGCCGATGCGGGCGGCGCCAGGCTTCTCGCAATAGCCGCGGATGGCCATCGCGTCGCCGTCCTCCAGGAAGGTGCGGGTTTCGCCGTTGGGCAGGGTGATCGGCTGCTTACCGCCGTTGGTCAGCTCCAGCAGGGAGCCGGCCTCCTCGGGTTTGGGGCCGGACTGGGTGCCGGAACCAAACAGGTCCCCCGGCTGCAGGTTACAGCCGTTGACAGTGTGGTGAGTCACC
>JABXIM010000077.1 GCA_013373085.1 Oceanospirillaceae bacterium
ATCGAGTTCGCCCGCAACGGCGGGCGCATCAACACCGACGCCATCGACAACGCCGGCGGCGTGGACTCGTCCGACCACGAGGTCAACCTGAAGATCCTGCTCAACCAGCAGGTGGCCGCCGGCATCCTCGGTGAGTCCGAGCGCAACGCCCTGCTCGAGAGCATGACCGAAGAGGTCGCGGAACTGGTGCTACGACACAACTACGGCCAGAGCCAGATCCTCAGTCTCGGCGAAACCCAGGCCGCCAGCCGCCTCAACGACCACCGTCGCCTGATTCACGAACTGGAGAATGCGGGCCGTCTGAACCGCGAACTGGAACAGCTGCCGTCGGACGAAGAACTCGATGCGCTGGCCCGCGAAGGCCAGGGGCTGAGCCGCCCGGAGACTGCCGTGCTGCTGGCGCACAGCAAGCTCTGGCTCTGCGACCAGCTGATCGATGCCGGGATTGCCGACGACGGCGACCTGCTGCCCCTGCTGCGGCAGTACTTCCCAAGCGCCGTGCGCGAAGGCTTCGGCACCGCGCTGGAACAGCATCCGCTGCGCACCGAGTTGCTGGCGACGCATCTGACCAACCAGCTATGCAACCGCCTTGGCGAGACCTTTGTCAGCTACCTGCAGTCCGAAACCCGCTGCAGCGCGCTCGAGGCATTGCGCGCCTGCGTTAGCGCCTGCCGCATCCTTGGCGCAGATGACCTGTGGCGGGGGCTCGAAGCGATCGAGCGCGAGATCGACGACGACCTGTTCCGCGCCCAGCTCGGCGCCATCCAGGACCTGATCGAGCGCACCGCGCTGTGGCTGCTGCGCCACACCGAGGAAACGCCGGCATCGGTCGTGGTCTTCGCCGACGACATCCGCGACCTGCTGCACGCGCTGCCCGACCTGCTCGATGAGGAAGATGCTCAAGCGATCAAGCTGGAACGCGAGCGCCTGCTGGTCGCGGGTCTGCAAGAGCCGCTGGCCACATCCCTGGCACGGCTGCCGCTGCTGTATCCGTTGCTGTCGCTACTGTCGTTGTCACGCAGCTGCGGCCAGATGCCGGCCACCACCGCCGGTCTCTACTTCGCGCTGGAAAAGGCGCTGCAGCTGAAGCCAATGCGCCACAGTATCGCCCTGCTGCCGGAAAGGGACCTGTGGCAACGCAAGGCCCGCGCCACCCTGGCCCGGGAGGTCGACGGCGCCCAACTGCAGCTATGCCGCTGGATACTCGAGTGCACCGACGATGGCGCGGCCGTAGAGCGCCTGGCGCAGTGGCAGTCGAGCGCCGGAGCACGGCTCGACAACCTGTACCAGACCTTTGCCGAGATCCGCTCCTGCGACACACCGGATCTGGCGATGCTGTCCGTCGCCGTACGCGAACTCGGCAGCCTGCAAGCCCCGTAACGGGCACAACATACAAATGAGGACCGGCCACACCGGCCGGTTCCAAGAGTGAATAAACACAAGAGGAGATACCCCATGACTCAGCATAGCGTCAGCCGCGCCACCTTCGACGAAGTAATGGTCCCGAACTACAACCCGGCCACGATGCTGCCGGTACGCGGCGAAGGCTCCCGCATCTGGGACCAGGACGGTCGCGAATATATCGACTTCGCCGGCGGTATCGCCGTCAACGCCCTCGGCCACCGCCATCCCGCGCTGGTCGAGGCGCTGAAGTCGCAGGCCGATAAGATCTGGCACCTGAGCAACGTCTTCACCAACGAGCCGGTGCTGGAGCTGGCGCAGAAACTGACCGAGCGCACCTTCGCCGATAAGGTGTTTTTCTGCAACTCCGGTGCGGAAGCGAACGAAGCGGCGTTCAAACTGGCACGCAAGTACGCCCACGACCACCACGGCGCTGGCAAGCACGAGATCATCGCCTTCACCCAGGCCTTCCATGGCCGCACCCTGTTCACCGTCTCCGTCGGCGGCCAGGCCAAGTACCGCGAAGGCTTCGAGCCGGTACCGGCCGGTATCAGCCATGTACCGTACAACGATATCGAAGCGCTACGCGCCGCTATCTCCGACCGCACCTGTGCGGTGGTCATGGAGCCGGTCCAGGGTGAGGGCGGCGTCGTCCCGGCCGATCCGGACTTTGCACGGGCCGTGCGCGAGCTCTGCGACGCCCACCAGGCGCTGCTGATTTTCGACGAGGTCCAGACCGGCGTCGGCCGCACAGGCAGCCTCTACGCCTATGAAGAGCTGGGTGTCACCCCGGATATCCTCACCACCGCCAAGGCCCTCGGCGGTGGCTTCCCGATCGGCGCCATGCTGACCCGCACCGAGATCGCCAAGAGCCTGAACATCGGCAGCCATGGCACCACCTACGGTGGCAACCCGCTCGGCTGCGCAGTCGCCAAGGCGGTGCTCGACATCGTCGACGACCCGGAACTACTGGCCGGCGTCAAGCGCAAGCAGCAGCTGTTCGTCGAACTGCTCGAAGACATCAACGCCCGCCACCACTGCTTCCGCGAGATCCGCAGCGCCGGGCTGCTGATCGGCGCTGAGCTGAACGAAAACTGGCAGGGCCAGTCGGCCAAGTTTCTCGGCGCCGCCCGCGAGCGCGGTCTGATGCTGCTGGTTGCAGGCCCCAACGTCCTGCGCATGACGCCGTCGCTGATCATTCCGGACGAGGACATCCGCGCCGGCATGGCGCTGCTCGAAGACGCGATCACCAGCGTGCTCGAAGTCGAGAAGGCCGGGTGATTTGACGGTTACGCGTGACCGGTGATCTGTTAGGTGTAACACCGTGGCGTTTTAGGTTGGGTGGCGCGGCGAAGCCGCAAAACCCAACACAGATCACCAGTGCCAACCGATACCAATCGATCAGCAATGCGATCCGTTCGTGGAACCAATTGGCTCCTAGGTTGGGTGGAGGCCCGAAGGGCCGCAACCCAACAGATTTGTCCACCCTCCAAGGTTACGGTCGGGTATGTCGGCGATCTCGCTCCGTGGTAACTGATACCGGCGCTTCACCGAACGCTCTGCCATCCCGACATCAATCGATCTGCAATATGATCGATTTGACGGGTTTCGCGATGCCCAGACCACAACCGGGCCGGTAAAGCCCGCGCCAGTGCATCGCTGCACCCCTCCTCCGTTCGTGGTCCCAGTTGGGACAGTGGCCTGCCCACACACCTTACGCCTTACGCTTCGCGCTTTACGCCTCACCCCTCACGGCTTAATGCTCATCACTTACCACTTACAAAAAACCATGTCGCCTCAGCGACAGTTCCCACCTGTCGGTGATAGCGACGATCATCAATAATTAGATAACAGACCAATCCACAAGGAATGCCGACGATGACCGCCGACTCCCGCTACATGCCCTGGCTCGAATGGCTGGACAGCCAGCACGACGAAATGCTGGCGCGTACTCTGGAGCTGGCCGGAATCAACTCCGGCAGCCTCAATGCCGACGGCGTCAACCGCGTGCGGCAGGTTCTTGCACGTTACTGCGAGACGCTGGGCGGTGAAGCCGAAGTCCTGCCGGTCGCGCCCTACACGCTGATCGACGAAAGCGGCGAGTCCCGACACTTCCCGCTCGGCGACGCACTGCGCATTCGCAAGCGCCCGGAAGCGCCGTTGCAGGTGTTTTTCTGCGGCCATATGGACACGGTGTTCGCCGCCGACCACGCCTTCCAGTCAGTAACCTGGCTCGATGAAAACACCATCAACGGACCCGGCGTCGCCGACCTCAAGGGAGGTCTGATGGTCATGTTGAAGGCGCTGGAAGCGCTGGAACGCAGCCCTTTCGCCGAGCAGATCGGCTGGGAGATCCTGTTCAACCCGGACGAAGAGATCGGTTCCCCCGGCTCAGCGCCGCTGATTGCCGAGGCTGCCGGGCGGGTCGACCTGGGCCTGATCTACGAGCCCTGCATGCCGGACGGCACCCTGGCCGGCGCGCGCAAGGGCAGCGGCAACTTCAGCGTTGTCGTCAGGGGACGCGCCGCCCATGCCGGACGCGAGCACCACCTGGGCCGTAACGCGGTGCGGGCGCTGTGCGACTTCGTCTCGGCACTCGACGATCTCAACGGCCAGCGCGACGGCGTCACCATCAATCCCGGTTTTATCCACGGTGGCGGCGCGGTCAACGTGGTGCCGGACAACGCCATGACCCGATTCAACATCCGCCTCGAGCGCGCCGAAGACGAAGCCTGGTGTCTCGAGCAGCTGAACCACCTCTGCGCCGGCATCAATGACCGCGACGGCATATCGCTGGAACTGCACGGCGGCTTCGGCCGCAAGCCGAAGCAGCTGTCCGATGCCAACCTGGCGCTGTTCGAACTGGCTCGCGACTGCGGCGCTCGACTTGGCATGGCGATCGACTGGAAACCGACAGGCGGCTGCTGTGACGGCAACAACCTCGCCGCCGCCGGCATCCCCAATATCGATACTCTCGGTGTCCAGGGCGGCAAGATCCACAGCAGTGAAGAGTACATGCTGGTCTCGAGCTTCACCGAGCGCGCGAAGCTCAGCGCACTGATCCTGATGAAGCTGGCCGATGGCGCTATGGACGAACACCTCAACAAACAACGGAGGACTGCCTGATGCTGATTATGCGTCCCGTCGATTTTCCGGACCTGCCGCAGCTCGAGCAACTGGCGGCCCAGTCCCGCGGCAGTATCACCACGCTGCCGGCTAATCGCGAATACCTCGGCCAGCTGATCGGTCTGACCCAGAGCTCGCTGCGCAAGAAGGTCACCCTGCCCGGCGGCGAGTCCTACCACTTCGTGCTCGAGGATACCGGGACCGGCCGCATCCTGGGTATCAGCGGCATCGAGGCCAGCATCGGCCTTGACTCACCGTTCTACAGCTACCGCATCGACGAGGTGGTTCACGCCTCGCGCGAGCTGCAGATCCACAACCGGATTCCGTCGCTGCACCTGTGCCAGGACTACAACGGCACCAGCCGGCTCTGCACCCGTTACCTGGCACCCGAAGCCGCCGATGCCGCCAACGGCCACCTGCTGTCGCGCACCCGGATGCTTTTTATCGCCGCGCACCCCAAGCGTTTTGCCCGCCGCACGGTGGTGGAACTGCAGGGCATGGTCGACGACGAGGGCAAGTCGCCGTTCTGGGAAAGCCTCGGCCGCCATTTCTTCGGCATGGACCTGTCGCAGGCCGACTACCTGACCGGTATCAATCGCAAGACCTTCATCGCCGAGCTGATGCCCCATTACCCGGTGTACGTGCCGCTGCTCAACGAGGCGGCGCGCAACGCCATCGGCCAGCCGCGCCCCGATGTCGAGCCGGTCATGGATCTGCTCGAGGACGAGGGCTTTGCCTACCGCGGCTACGTCGACATCTTCGACGCCGGTCCGACGCTGGAAATCCGTACCGAGGATATCCGTTCGGTATGGCAGAGCCGGACAGCGACGCTGAAAGTCGGTGACGAAGCCCGGGGCGATGAGTGGCTGCTGCTGAGCAACGACCACACCGAGGACTTCCGCGCCCTGCTGGTCCGGGGCAACCCCGAACAGCCCTGTGTCACACCGGAGGTGGCCAAACAGCTGCATCTGGGCGATGGAGAAAGCGTCCGGGTACTGCCGCTCGGTCCCGATGACCTTCTGATTTGATTTTCGCCGGCACCGTTTTCGGACCCGCCGGCCTGCAGACAAGAAAGTAGAGGTTCGCAACCCATGATGATCGTAAGACCGGTGCACCGTGACGACTGGGCCGCGCTGCGCGAACTCGCGCGCAAAACCGGCCCCGGCTTCACCTCGATGCAGGATGACGACGACCACGTCAGCAACATGATCGAGACCGGAGTGAAGGCATTTGCCGAAGAGTCGACCAACCGCGATGCCTACTATCTGTTCGTGATGGAAGACAGCCACACCGGCCAGGTGGTCGGCACCTGCGCCATCCACGGTGCAGTGGGCATGAATGACGTCTGGTACAGCTACCGCGTCGGCACCCTGGTGCAGGCGTCGCGCGAGCTCGGCGTCTACCGCCAGTTGCATACGCTGACCATCAGCAACGACCAGACCGGTTTCAGCGAACTCTGCACCCTGTTCCTCGACCCCGAGTACCGCAAGAGCCTCAACGGCCACCTGCTGTCCAAGTGCCGATTCCTGTTCATGGCGGAGTTCCCGCACCTGTTCAGCGACACCCTGATCGCAGAAATGCGCGGCTACTCCGACGAGAACGGCGTATCGCCGTTCTGGGAAGGCCTCGGTCGTCACTTCTTCACCATTGACTTCACCCAGGCGGACCAGCTGTCGTCGCGCAACAAGGTGTTCATCGCCGAGCTGATGCCCAAGCACACCATCTACACCAACCTGCTGCCGGAAGCGGCGCAGGCGGTGATCGCCAAGACCCACGACGCCACAGTGCCCGCACGCCGGCTACTGGAGAGCGAGGGCATGCGCTACACCCATTACGTCGACATCTTCGACGCCGGTCCGATGCTCGAAGCGCCGGTGCAGGAGATCCGCGCCGTCAAGGACAGCCGCTACTTCAAGGCCCGCATCGAGCACGTGCCTGAACAGGAGCAGCCGTTCCTCATCAGCAATACCCTGCGCGAGGGTTTCCGCAGCTGCACCAGCCGCGCCGTCGTCCTGCGCAACAGTATCGCCAGTCTCGATGAAGAGACGGCATCCGCCCTGAACATTCGCAACGGCGATACCGTGCGCATCGTGCCGCTGTTCGCCGAAAGGAGAGCCTGAAACATGACCGCCAGCCTGTTTATCAACGGCGAATGGCTTGCCGGCACCGGCGAGCCCCTCGAGTCCCGCAATCCCGCCACTGCCGATTTGCTGTGGCAGGGCAACGCCGCCACCGCAGACCAGATCGATGCCGCTGTCAGCGCCGCCCGCAACGCTTTCGAAGGGTGGGCCGACCGCACCTTCGCCGAGCGCGCCGACCTCTGCCGCCGCTTCGCCGAACGGCTCGGCGAGCGCAAGGAAGCACTGGCCGATGCCATCGGTCGCGAAACCGGCAAGCCGATGTGGGAGGCACGTACCGAGATCGCCGCAATGATCGGCAAGGTCGAGATCTCGATCCGGGCCCACGACGAGCGTACCGGCAGCCGCGAATCCGAGGTCGCCGGCGGCCGCGCCGTGCTGCGCCACCGCCCACACGGCGTGGTCGCCGTATTCGGCCCGTACAATTTCCCCGGCCACCTGCCCAACGGCCATATCGTACCGGCACTGCTGGCCGGCAACTGCGTGCTATTCAAGCCCAGCGAGCTGACACCGCTGGTTGCCGAATTAACGCTGGAGTGCTGGGAGGCTGCCGGCCTGCCCGCGGGCGTGCTGAACCTGGTACAGGGCGAAAAGGACACCGGCATTGCACTGGCAGGCCACCCCGGCATCGACGGGCTGTTCTTCACCGGCAGCTCCCAGACCGGCGAACTGCTGCATCGCCAGTTCGGCGGTCACCCCGGCAAGATCCTGGCGCTGGAGATGGGCGGCAACAACCCGCTGCTGATCGGCGAGATCAGCGATATTCCCGCCGCCGTTCACGAGACCATCCAGTCGGCCTACATCAGTGCCGGCCAGCGCTGCACCTGTGCCCGCCGCCTGCTGGTGCCGCAAGGTGAAGCCGGCGACCGCTTCGTCGAAGCGCTGGTACGCGCCATCCGCGGCATCAAAGTCGGCCGCCACGACGCCGAACCGCAGCCGTTCATGGGCAGCCTGGTCAGCGAAAAGGCCGCTGACCAGCTGCTGGCGGCACGGGGCCGGCTGCTGGAGCTCGGTGCCAAAGACGTGGTCGAGCTGCGTAAACTCGAGGCCGGCACCGGCCTGCTGTCGCCGGGCCTGCTCGACGTCAGCGACATCGCCGATCTGCCGGACGAAGAGTACTTCGGCCCGCTGCTGCAGCTGATCCGCTACAGCGATTTCGACGCCGCCATCAACGAAGCCAACAACACCCGTTACGGTCTCTCCGCCGGGTTGCTCAGCGACAGCCACGACCAGTACCAGCGCTTCGTACGCCGCATCCGCGCCGGCATCGTCAACTGGAACAAGCAGACCACCGGCGCTAGCAGCGCCGCGCCCTTCGGCGGTATCGGCGCCAGTGGCAATCACCGCGCCAGCGCCTACTACGCGGCCGACTACTGCGCCTACCCGGTGGCCGGGATCGAAGCCGACAAAGTCCAGCTGCCGGCCACGCTGGCACCGGGACTGGATCTGGGACTCGAATAACGTAAAGCGTTACGGGTGACGCGTAACGCCTCAATAACGCGTAGGTCGGGTGCAGGTCCGCAGGGCCGTAACCCAACACAAATCGATGGGTACGCTGGGGTAACGGTGTTGGGTTTTGCACCGCATCACCCGACCTGCGAACAATAAAAACGCGCTCGGCGCGTCAGCATTATCGGCCGGACCGAGACAGGAGATAAAAAATGAATGCCTTTGAAGCCAACTTTGACGGCCTGGTCGGGCCAACCCACAACTACGCCGGGCTGTCGTTCGGCAATATTGCCTCGGACAAGAACCAGGCCAAGGCCTCCAACCCCAAGCAGGCGGCACTGCAGGGGCTGACGAAAATGAAAGCGCTGCATGACATGGGGATGGTGCAGGGCATACTGGCACCGCAGGAGCGCCCCGACGTCCAGACGCTGCGTCGCCTCGGTTTCGGTGGTTCGGACGCCAATGTGCTGTTCCAGGCGGCCCAGTACGCACCGCGCGTACTGGCGGCCTGCTGCTCGGCCTCGAGCATGTGGACGGCCAACGCCGCCACCGTGTCGCCCAGTGCCGATACCCACGACGGCCGGGTTCATTTCACGCCGGCGAACCTGACCAACAAGTTCCACCGTTCCATCGAGCACGAGACCACAGGCCGCATCCTGCGTGCGATCTTTCCGAACGAGCGCCATTTCCAGCACCATTCGGCGCTGCCCGGCGTCGAGCATTTCGGTGACGAGGGTGCGGCCAACCACACCCGCTTCTGCCACGAATATGGCAAGCGCGGCATCGAGTTCTTCGTCTTCGGCCGCTACGCCTTTGATAGCAGCAAGCCGGCACCGTGCAAATTCCCCGCGCGTCACACCTACGAGGCTTCGCAGGCGATCGTTCGAAAGCACCAGCTGAGCAGCCAGCACGTGGTCTACGCCCAGCAGAACCCGGACGTGATCGACCAGGGCGTGTTCCACAACGATGTCATCGCCGTCGGCAACCGCAACCTGCTGTTCTGCCACCAGGAGGCCTTCCTCGACCAGGCGTGCGTGAAGCAGGACCTGACCCGGGCGATGAACGGCGATTTCCGCGTCATCGAAGTACCGACCGAGCAAGTTTCGGTGGCGAATGCGGTCCAATCCTACCTGTTCAACAGCCAGTTGCTGTCACTGCCCGACGGCCGCACCCTGCTGGTGATTCCGGAAGAGTGTCGTCAGACGCCCGCGGTCTGGGCCTATCTGCAGGACCTGGTGGCCAGCGGCAGCGGCATCGATGAACTGAAGATATTCGACCTCAAGCAGAGCATGAGCAATGGTGGCGGCCCGGCCTGCCTGCGCCTGCGAGTGGTGCTGAACGACGCCGAACGCGCAGCGGTCAATCCGCACACGCTGATGAGCGACGAGCTCTTTGGCAAACTGACCCGCTGGGTCGAGAAGCATTACCGCGATCGGCTGGAGGAGAAAGACCTGACCGACCCGAAACTGCTGATGGAGTCGCGCTTCGCACTCGACGAGCTGACCCAGATTCTCAACCTGGGCTCGGTATACCCGTTCCAGCGGTAACCGTTGTAGGGGCGCCGCTCTCACAGGGTACAGGCAGTCGCCTCAACCCCGGCCCCAGTGCCGCCGATGGCTGTTGAACAGCCGCCCGTCGGCAGGGTCGAGGCGGGCGAAATCCGCCTGCTGACGCAGGAAAGCCGACACCGTCAGGCGCTGGAAACCCAGACCGTCCAGCGCCGGCAGTGTCCTGTTCAGGTAGTCGAGGGTGACCGGGTAGGGATGCCCGATCATCAGCGCGGAGCCATATTCCCGGGCGACCCCGAGGGCGCGTCTGAACTGCAGGTCGATCGCGGCTTCGGTCTGCTCGTGATCGAGGAAAACATCGCGCATCATGGCCGGGATACCACGCTCGCGTGCCACATCCCAGGCCAGCGTATCGGCGCTGGTGCGGCTGTCGACGAACAGCAGCCCGCGTTCCGCCAGCACCTCCATGACCCACTCCATCGGCTCGCGCCGTGCCGTCAGCAGACTGCCCATATGGTTGTTGAGCCCGATGGCCCCCGGCACCGAATCGAGGGCGTTTCGCAGCGTCTGCTGAAAGCTCGTGCTGTCCATGTCGGGTGTCAGGGCGCCGGGGCCAAGCGCCAGATGCTGCCGGTTCGCCATCGGCGCGTGCAGCATCACTTCCTTGCCGAGCCGCCGAGCTTCCCGCGCCAGTTCAGCGCCGTACGGCGAGTGCGGCAACACCGCCACATCCAGCGGCCCCGGCAGCGCCAGCGTCGCCCGCCCCGCTTCCAGTGCGTTCCCGAGATCGTCAATGACGATAATCAGGCGCGGCTGTTCGACCGCATCGCGCCGCGATGCGACGGCGGCCCGGGCTCCGGCGAAAAGCGCCGGGCCGGCCAGCAGCGCTCGCAGCAGGCCGCGCCGCCGCATCAGCCCTGATTGGATACGGGCTTGAGGATCACCAGCGCCTTGAGCAGATTAAGCGCCTCGAACAGCTGGAAGTCGCGTTCGGCCAGCCTGGCGTCGACTTTCACGCTGCTGCCGTCGCCGTTCGACTGACCGTTGACCAAGTGACCGGCCAGATCGCTCTCCTTGATCCGGTCGCCGTTCTCGACATTGTGCACTTCGGCTTCGTCGACGCGGATATCGGGCACGATGCCCTGGGCCTGGATCGAGCGGCCGCTCGGGGTGAAGTAGCGCGCGGTGGTCAGTTTCACGGCACGGTCGGCGGTCAGCGGCAGGATGGTCTGCACCGAGCCCTTGCCGAAGCTGTCGGTACCGAGAATCAGGCCGCGCTTGTGGTCCTGCAGCGCACCGGCCACGATCTCGGAGGCGGACGCCGAACCGGCATTGATCATGACCACCAGCGGCACCTGCGGCGCCACGGTGTTGGCGGTGGCGTTATAGCGCAGCTCGCTGTTGGCCAGCCGGCCTTCGGTGTAGACGATCAGGCCGTCGTCGAGGAAAGCGTCGCTGACCTCGACCGCCGCCTGCAGCACGCCGCCGGGATTGTTGCGCAGATCCAGCCCCAGGCCGCGCAGCGGCCCCTTGCGCTCCAGATCACGCACCGCACGGGCCAGGTCCGTGCCGGTATTGACCTGGAACTGGGAGATACGCAGGTAGCCGAAGCCGTCCTCGAGCAGGCGGGAACGCACCGAAGCGACCCGGATAACGTCGCGCACCAGCGTGACCTCGAACGGCTTTTCGACCCCCTCGCGGACGATGGTCAGCACGATCGGTTCGCCCGGTTTGCCGCGCATCTTCGCCACCGCTTCGTCCAGCGCCATCCCCTGCACCGGACTGTCGTCGAGCTTGACGATCAGATCGCCTGCCTTGATGCCGCCCTTCTGGGCCGGCGTGCCGTCGATAGGCGAGATGACGCGTACGAAACCGTCCTGCATCCCCACTTCGAGCCCGAGGCCGCCGAACTCGCCGCTGGTATGCTCCTGCAGATCCTCGTAGGCTTCCGGCTCGAGATAGGCGGAATGCGGATCGAGGCCCGCCACCATGCCGCGGATCGCATCCTCGAGCAGCTTGGAGTCGTCCACCGGCTCGACATAAGCGGTCTTGATCCGTTCGAAGACCTCGGCGAACAGCCTCAGCTCATCGAGCGGCAGCTGCGGCGCCTGCTCTTCTTCGGCCCCGAGGCCGTCGAGTTCGGGATCTGCCGCCTCGGCAGCCCAAACCGGTGCAGCAAGCCAGGCCGACAGCAACAGCGGGCCCAGCGTTCTTGTCCAAATCCCTGGCGCGTTCGTCAACAGCGTCATAACAACTTCCTATATCAGTGCCACCGGTTCAGTGTAGCCCGCCTCGACGAGCCGCATTGGATTGGCGATATACCCGCCCGGAGCAGTCACGCCCCAGGTTTTATCGGCGCGCCAGCCAGCGGGCGGGATCCGTCGGCTTGCCGTTGTGGCGCACCGCGAAATACAGGCCCGGATCGGAATAGCCGCCGCTGTTGCCAACGATCGAGATCGCGTCGCCGGCTTCGACCCAGGCGCCCGGCTCTTTCAGCAGTCGCTGGTTATGGCCATAGAGGCTCATGTAACCGCCGCCGTGGTCGATTATCAGCAGCAGACCGTAACCACGCAGCCAATCCGAGAATACCACCCGGCCGCGGTGCACCGCACGCACTTCACGGCCGGCGGGGGCGGCGATAAGCATGCCGTCGAACTTGATGCCGCTGTCGCTGTTGCCGAAAGCGCGGGCAAGGCGGCCATCGACCGGCCAGTTGAGCTTGCCTTGGAGGGCCGGCAGCGCCTGGCTCTTGCGCGCCATCTCCGCCGCCTTGAGCGCCTTCTCGATCTGCGCCAGCACGCCCTCGAGACGATTCTGGTCAGCCCGCAACGAGGCCAGGCGTTTCTGATCGCTGTCGATCGACTTGCGCAGTTCGGCCAGCGCACTTGTGCGGGTCTGCCGGGCTTTTTCCAGCTCGGAGCGGCGCTGTTCCAGCTCCTGTCGGCTGGCAACCAGCTCCGCCTCGGTATCATCCAGCGCCGACTCGGTATCGGCGAGAGCCTGGAGCTGCTCCTCGAAATGTCCGAGCCGGGCAAGCAGCTCGGCATTGATCAGGTCGTAGTAGCGCAGCATCCGGTCCAGCTGCTCGGGATCGCGCTGGTTCAGCAGCAACTGCAAACGCGGCTGCTCGCCGAGACGGTACTGCTTGCGCAGCTGGCGTTGTAGCTGGTCGCTGTTGGTCGCCACGGCGTGCCGTAGTTCGTCGCGTTTCGCCTCGAGGTCGCTGCTGCGGTTACCGAGCTGCGACAGCCTGGCGTCCAGTTCCGCGATGCGGTTGCCGACGCTGCCGATCTCGGCTTCGCTGTCACGCAGCTTCTGTTCCAGCGACTTGCGCTCGCCCTGTTGGCGTCCGATATCGCGCTGCAGCGCGCCGATGTCCTTCTGCAGACGCTGGATCTGCGCCTCGGTCGCGGCCTTGTCAGCAGCCATCAGATTGGTGCCGTAAAACAGCAGGAACAGCAGTGACAGGATTCGAATCATGTTAGCCCGGAGGTTTCACTAAGGCGGACCAGCTTGCAAAGCAAGCGCCTATTACTCAACAACATATGCATCCTTTAGACGCTTATGAAAAGTGACAACTTGTCCTATTTGGTTTTAGGGCTCCACCTGGCGCCGAACCTTGCCCGATTGGTCTTGATCCGCAGACACCGCTACGCATCTGCAACCGATCGGACAACCTTCATGGACAGCAGGCCCCTAAATTCCAAATCCCTCGTGAAACATCCGGGCCAGAGATTCCTGGAGCGGCACCGGCCGGCGCCGCCCCGAAGGGCTTAGCCGAGAGTCACCAGCGATTTGCCGGTCATTTCCGCCGGCTGCTCGACGTCCATCAGCGCCAACAGCGTCGGCGCCAGGTCGCACAAGGCCCCGTCCGCGAGCTGAATCTGAGCCGCCCGAGGACCGTCATAGATCAGCGCCACCGGCCAGTTGGTGTGGGAGGTGTGCGGCTGTCCGGTCTTGGGGTTGACCATCAGTTCAACGTTGCCATGATCGGCAGTGATCAACGTCTCGCCGCCGACATCGCGCATCGCCTCGAGTACCTGACGGACGCTGTCGTCGACCACTTCACAGGCCTTTACCGCGGCATCGAACTTGCCGGTGTGGCCGACCATGTCGCCGTTGGCGAAGTTGCAGACGATGAGGTCGAACTTGCCGCTGCGGATCGCCGCGCAGAGCTTTTCGGTGACTTCCGGCGCGCTCATTTCAGGCTTGAGATCGTAGGTAGCGACGTCCGGAGACGGCACCAGGATACGCTCTTCGCCCGGATAGACCGCTTCCTGCCCGCCGTTGAAGAAGAAGGTGACGTGGGCGTATTTCTCGGTTTCGGCAATGCGCAGCTGGGTCTTGCCGAGGCCGGACAGGTATTCGCCGAGGTCGTTGCTGATCGCCTGCGGCGGGTAGGCGCAGGAGGCGTCGATATCGGCGGCGTATTCGGTCAGCATCACGAAATCGGCCAGCGCCGGGCGCTCGCCACGCTCGAAGCCGTCGAAATCGCTATCGACGAAGGCACGGGTGATCTCGCGGGAACGGTCCGGACGGAAGTTGGCGCAGATCACCACGTCACCGTCACGCACCCGACCACGGGCCTGTCCGCTGCTGTCGGTCAATACCGTGGCCTGGACGAATTCGTCGTTCTCGCCACGCTCATAGGCGGCCGCCAGGGCCTCCGTACCGGAGGTTGCCTGCTGTGCGGACTTACCGTGAACCATGGCGTCATAGGCGCTCTGAACCCGGTCCCAGCGATTGTCGCGATCCATGGCAAAGTAGCGTCCGACCAGGGTCGCCAGACCGCCGACACCCAGCTCCGCCAGCTTAGCCTCCGCCTTCTCGATCGAAGGCTCGGCGGAGCGCGGCGGCATGTCGCGGCCATCCAGGACGGCGTGCAGGTAAACCGCCTTAACACCGCGTTTGGCAGCCATTTCCAGCAAAGCCAGCATGTGGTCTTCGTGACTGTGAACACCGCCGGGCGACAACAGGCCCAGCACGTGCACCGCACCACCCTGCGCGATCGCCTTGTCCATCGCGGCGGTCAGCACCGGATTCTCGAAAAAGTCGCCATCGGCGATCGCCTTGGAGATGCGGGTGAAGTTTTGATACACCACGCGTCCGGCACCGATATTCATGTGTCCCACTTCCGAGTTGCCCATCTGGCCGTCCGGCAGTCCCACGGCCATGCCGGAGGTCTGGATACGGGCATTCGGGTTATCGGCCAGCAGTCGATCCCAGTTCGGGGTATTCGCGGCTTCGATCGCGGAAGACTCGGAGTGCTCGACGCCGAAACCGTCGAGAATCAGCAATGCGCGGGGTACTCTGGATTCAGTCATGGGCCTGTCTTTAGTCTGTATTACCGAAGCAGCCATTTTACGCACATGCAGAAAAAATGACCATTGGGCGCATATAAACAGTGGCCGCGCGGGCGCAACGACGTCCGATGACCATCGCCGCCTGCTAACTGGATGCCGTTACCCCTTAACTGTCCCGTTCCCGTCCATGTATACTTACGCGCTGACTTTTTAGCGCAATGGCGAAATTTACCGCATTCGCGAAAACGGACCCGCTGGAACCCAAGATGGAAAACCTGTTCGAGTTTGTAACCAATCACCTCTACCTCGTGGCGGCCTGGGTTGTCACGCTGGTGCTGCTGTTGATCAACGAGAGCCGCAAGGGCGGTAAATCGGTGACGCCATCCCAGGCTGTAACCCTGATCAACAAGGAAGAAGCGGTCGTCGTCGATATCCGCAGTAAAAAGGAGTGGGCTGAAGGCCACATCACCAGCGCCCTGAACCTGCCGATGGCGGATCTCGACAAGCGCATCGGCGAGCTGGAGAAGTACAAGGCGAAACCTATCATCGTGGTGTGCAACCTGGGCCAGACCGCTGGCGCCGCCACCAAGAAGCTCAAAGCCGCCGGCTTCGGACAGGTTTCCCGCCTCAGCGGCGGCATGACCGAATGGAAAGGCCAGAACCTGCCGGTGATCAAGTGAGTGCCATGACCGATATCCTGCTTTACACCACCAGCTGGTGTCCGTTCTGCGTCCGCGCCAAGATGCTGCTGGACCACAAGGGTCTCGAATACCGGGAAATCAATCTCGACCGGGAGCCGGCGAAGCGTATCGAAATGATGGAGCGCAGCGGTCGCCGCTCGGTGCCGCAAATCTTCTTCGGCGACACCCATGTCGGCGGCTGCGACGACCTCTTTGCGCTGGAGCGCAACGACGGCATCGAGTCGCTGTTGGCTCAAGCCTGACCCCATATTCAAACAACAGATTAAGGAATCTATCCATGGCTGAAGAAAACGCCCAGAACAGCAACCAGCAGGCCACCGGTCCGCAGTTCTCCGTCCAGCGCATCTACCTCAAGGATGCCTCCTTCGAAGCTCCGAGCACGCCGGTGATCTTCACCAAGCAGTGGAAGCCGGAGATCAACCTGGATCTGAACACCCGTACCAAGAACCTGGGCGAGAATCACTACGAAGTGGTCATCACCCTGACCGTGACCGCCAAGGTCGAGGGCGAAAACGCCTTCCTGATCGAAGTGCAGCAGGCCGGTATCTTCCTGATCGCCGGACTCGGCGAAGCCGAGCTCAACCACACCCTTGGTGCCTTCTGCCCGAACATGCTGTTCCCGTATGCCCGCGAGTCCGTCGACAGCCTGGCGATCAAGGGCAGCTTCCCGGCCCTGATGCTGGCACCGGTCAACTTCGAAGCCCTTTACGCTCAGCGCATGCAGCAGCAGGCGGCGCAGGCCCAGCAGGGCGAGCCCCAGGCGCACTGACCCGCTGAAGAGGCCGGGAACAGCCACCACGGAAACTGTTCCGCTTCAACGCCCTTGAAAGCCTCCCGAACGGGAGGCTTTTTCGTTTTCTGCACTCCTTGCCCGCTCTTCCGTACTCAGCAGCCGCAGCCCCTCGATAGCAGCGCACACGGCTGCGTCATCACGCCCCTGGGGATAGACCAGATACACCGGCAATGAAATCAGCGGTGCGTCCGCTACGGGCCTCAACTGCCCTGCTTCGACCAACTCTCGGGTCATGCGGCTGGGGAAGAAGCCGGAACCGCCGACCGCCAGCATGCGTTGCACGCCAAGCCAGCCGACATTCGCCTGCAGTGCCGGCGCCGGCTGATCGGGATAGCGGTTGGCGAACTGCGCTTCGAATTCGGGTCCCCAGTCGATATGGATATAGTCTGCACTCTGCCAGTGCCCGTCGCGATCGGTAGTGACCAGGGCCAGGCGCTCGTCGAACAGATGCTCGATTCCCAGCCCGGGCCGGTTCTGCGGCGTGTACATGACGCCAAGGTCCGCAGTACCCCGAACCAGCCCCTGCATGGTGTCTTCCTCGAACCCGATCTCCAGTCGCAGCGAAACATCCGGCATGCGCTGCCGCATCCAGTCACTCCAGCGGGTCAGAAAACCGTCCCACAGTGCTATCCGGGCCCGCAGCGTCAGGCTGCCGCTGTAACCCGAGGGCAGACCGACATCATGCCGCGCCTGCTCCACTGTCTGTACCAGACTCTTGGCATGGCGCAGAAAGCGCTGGCCGGCTGGCGTCAGTTCTGCTCCATGACGCCCCCGCTGCAGCAGCGTGGCGCCGAACTGGCGCTCCAGCGTCTTGATTCTGGCGCTGACGGTGGATTGTGTGAGGTGCAGTCTTTCGGCGGCAGTGACGAAATTGCCGGCGGCGACCACAGTGAGAAAGGTACGGGCAAATTCAGTATCCATGAGTGCATTTTATATCGAAATATTCGATATAAGTGACCTAAAAATATCGTTTGTTAATTGCGGGACGCGCCTCTAGATTGGCGCCTTGATATATATCAGGAGGCCCGGTGAAAACTCAGACCCTTCTAAGACAACTCGGCAGCTTGGCGCGCCTGCTGCTGCGGACTGATGCCAATCGGGCCAGTCACGGAGAGCGCTGGCTGTCCGCCATCGGAGGCTTCATCGGTATAGCGGGCCTGCTGTGGATCAGTGGCAGCGTGCTCGACCTGGAAGGTGCGGCGATGGTGCTGGGCTCGATGGGAGCGACCGCGGTCCTGCTGTTCGCGGTGCCCCATGGCGCCTTGTCCCAGCCGTGGGCGGTCGTCGGCGGCCACCTGCTGTCGGCACTGATCGGGGTCAGCTGCGCACGCCTAATCGGACCGCCGGAATTAGCCGCCGCGACGGCGGTGGCGGCATCGACCGCGGTGATGTACTACCTGCACTGCATTCATCCGCCCGGCGGCGCGACGGCAATGGTCGCGGTCCTGGGCGGCGATGCAATCCGCGAATTGGGTTATAGCTTCGTGCTGGTGCCGGTGGCCGCGAATCTGATGATCCTGATGTTCATCGCGGTGGCGCTGAACTGGCCGTTTCGCCACCGCCGCTACCCGGCGATCCTTTCCCCGGCCGCCGACCGCAAAATCAGCGACTCGCGGCCGGAACTGACGCATATGGACTTATCCTATGCATTGGCCGAAATCGACTCGTTCATCGATGTATCGGAACAGGATCTGCTGCGGCTCTACTCCCTGGCGCGGCAACACCAGGCAAAAGGCCCTGTGGCCAAGGAGCAACAGGCCGCAAACGATGCTGAAGCGTCACCCCGCCGACGCGCCGGCGGGAACGACTGAGGATTCGTTCAGGGCGTATCGCCCTGCTCGAGCTGGTGAATCAATTCTCCAAGCTGCTCGAAACTGGCCGCGTTGTCGAGCATTTCGGCGGGCGTCATCCCTTCCAGCCCCAGGTGCGGGCTGTTCATCCACGTCTCGGCTTCCTCCTGGCTGCCGAAGTAGCCGACTGCCGCGTCCAGCAATTTTTGGCGCGCTTCGTCCCGGACCATCGCGGTTACCTCCCCCTGCGCCTGCAGGCTCGCTGAGATCGCTCCTCCAGTATAGGCCCGCCTCGCCCGGCGGTCTCTCAGATTCAGCCCGTTTCCGGGTTTCGCGCCGGTCCGCTCAGGTTGCCCGATGCCCCGGCCAGGCCCTGTGGCGTCAACCGGTGCAGCGGAACTCGAAACCAGAACCGCGACCCACTGCCCGGCGTGCTGTCGACATCGAGGTGCCCCTGCATCCGCGCGACAATGGCCCGGCAAAGGACCAGCCCCAGGCCGGCGCCGGCCGACGCCTCCCCCACCTGGCCGAAGGCACCGAACAGAACCCGTCTGGTGGCTGCGTCGATACCGATGCCGCTGTCTTCAACCTCGAACAGCATTTCGCTGGTCTCGGGCGCGGTATGCTCGGCAACGACCCGAATCCGGACCCTGCCCCGGGGCGTATAGCGGATGGCGTTGTCGATCAGCAGCGTCAGCGCCCGTTTCAGACAGTCGGCGTCCCCCATGTAACTGCCACCGGCACCGTCGGCGACCTCGAACGCAAGACTCAATCCCTTGTCAAACGCCGCCCGCTGGAACACCTGTTGCAACTCATCCAGCAGCGATCGCAGGTTGAAGGCCTGCTCCCGAAGCTCATAGTCGGGTGAGTCCAGCGCCGACAGCTCCGTCACCTGATCGAGCAGCGTCAGCAGCGCGTTCGCAGCCGCCTCAGTTTGCTGCCGCCCCCCCGAGCCTTCACCGGCACTCTCAAGCCGGGCCCGGATTTCCAGACACAACGCGCGCAGGAAGGCGGACTGCTCGCGGCCCGCCTGTCGCGCCTGCTCCGCAGAACGATCCAGATTCTGCGCCAGCTCCAGCGTTTCGGCATGCGCCTGCCGTACTTCGCGAACCTGCCGCACGAGCATGAAGACCAGCAGCGTGGTACCGACGACCACCAGCAGGATCAGCAGTCCGAGGTATATGACCAGACGGCTCAGTGTCTTGCGCCGCTCGGCCTTGACGCTAATGCTGTACTCAAGGGTATCCAACAGAATACGGCCGGTGATCTCGGTCAGTTGCCGGGCGCGAATATTGAGAGCGGCCAGGACATCGGCGTCGAGCGTCGAAAACAGCTGGCGATCGATCTCGTCCAGCAGGGCACGGACATGATCGACCTCGCCTCCGGCTTTCGGCAAATTGTTGAAGATGCCGCCCAGCAGACCGTGGGAGACCACCGACAGACGGCTGTAAAGCACATCGAATCGCAGCCGTGCTTTTTCGGCCAGCGCCTCATCGGCCGGATTCTCGCCGAGCGCCATCAGCAAGGTGCGGAAATCGTGGCTTTCTCGTTCCAGCTGATGGGCAGCCCAGAGCGGATTCTCCTTTACTTCGTTCAGCAGCACCTGCTGCTGGGCAAAGATCAGCGCATAAACCAGCAATGATCCAGCCAGGCACAGAGCCGTGATCACCAGCAATGTATTGCGCGTTTTGTCCATCCAATGGCACCGCTCACGAGTCGTCGCGCACCCTGAGGCGACGGCAACCCTGAGATCGAGTTCGTTTTCTCCGCCAACGCGCACGGCCAGCGGGCAATCGTGGGATTGTAAAGCAATTTAGTTTTCGGGTCGCCGCACCTGCTACGGTCACGCGCCCCGCGCCGCTGTGCTGCGGTCCCACCGCCCCAGGACAAACACCGGAAACCGCCCGTTCCTTATTTTTGCGCCATGGGCTGCCGTCAGGTTACCGCATAGCCTGATTTTGCAGAGAAACCTCCGACTTCCCGTATCAGTAACTGCCCGGGGTGTAGTCTTTGCCACAGGCGCCATCGGCACAGGCTCGATCAAAATTTTGACCGCTTTCCGGCTGCAGGGTCGTGTGCTTGATGCCGAAGCTGTCGGCCAATAAGCACTCCAGAGCGGCACGATAGGTATCCCAAGCCTCCATACAATCGACGACCACGTGAGCCGAGATTGCATAGGTACCCGAATCCAGAGCCCAAACGTGCAAGTCGTGCACGTGAGTCACGCCCTGGCAATCGGCCATCGCCTGCCCCACAGCATCGAGTTCGATATCGAAGGGGACACCCTCCATGATCACATGCAGTATATCGCGCAACAGTCTCAAGCTGGACGCGAGTATCAGCGCCGCAATCAGGATGGAAAGAATAGGGTCTATGGGGTTCCACCCAGTCCAGAAAATCACACCGCCGGCCACCAGAGCCGCAACTGAGCCCAGCAGATCCCCCATCACATGGAGCATGGCACCACGCACATTCAGATTTTGCTCGCCCCGGTGAAGCATCCAGGCAACGGCAAGGTTGATAGCCAACCCCAGTCCGGCCACAACCATCACCGCCTCGCCTTTCACGGGTGCCGGATGGGTCAACCGGTCGATCGCCTCCACGGCGAGAAAACCGATCAACGCCAGCATAAACAGAATGTTGATCAAGGCGCCGACCGTTTCGGCCCGCGCCAGACCGTAGGAATGCTTTGTCGAGGGGGGCTTGCGGCTCATCCAGGCCGCGAGTGCACCAATACCCAGCGACAGGGAATCGGTAATCATGTGCCCCGCATCGCCTATGAGCGCCAGGGAGTTGGCCCACCATCCGGCCAGGACTTCGACTCCGGCGAACAGCGCAGTCAGAACCAGCGCGCTCAGCAGTACCGACTGGCTGTCATGGTTGTGATTGTGGGAATGCCTGTGGTCGGCCATTCGGTCGCTCCTGCTGCGCCTTGGTCGTCTAGGTTACCCGTGAGCTGCTATAAACCGCTTCCCGATGCCACTGTAGCGGACTCGGAGGCCGGTTTTGCCGGAGCCTCTTTTCAGGTGAATCTCAGCGCCCCAAGACCTGCTCCAGCACCTGCTCGGCCTGGCCGCTGGCAATCATCGCCTCGACCTCCGCAGCGGAAAAGGGCACCACGCTGATCAGGGCTCGCGGCGACAGCGACAGGCCATCGCCGAGCGGCTTCGCAGGACGGTCGCAAAGCAGGAAGAAGGGACAATGCTGGCTGGCCAGCGCATCGCAATTGACCGTCTGTCCCGGCTCCGATTCGACCTGGAGCAGGCGACCATCATGGCAACAGGCGCGCAAACAGCCGGCCTCGGCATCGAAGCCGTAGACCTCGGTTACGATAAGGAGGGACTGCATATTTTCGTCCATGACGGCCATCAGGAATATTCAGACTGGCACGACCTGCCCGACTCGACAAGTTCGAAACGGCCATCCGCGGTTGCAGCGACGACCGTAGTCCGGGACAATGAACAAAATCACCATTACTTTGTATACACGAGGGGCTAACTATGATCTGGACCGTTTACCTTTCGGGCGAAATTCACACCGACTGGCGCGAACGCATTCAAGCCGGATGCGCCGAACTGGAGCTGCCGGTCGAGTTCGTCAGTCCCAATACCGACCACGACTCGTCCGACGCCGCCGGCGATCATCTGGGCGCGGAGGCACAACCCTTCTGGCGCGACCACAAGTCCTCGAAGGTCAACGCCATCCGCACCAAAAACCTGATCGAGAGCGCCAACATCGGCGTGGTCCGCTTCGGCAACCAGTACAAGCAGTGGAACGCCGCCTTCGA
>JABXIM010000175.1 GCA_013373085.1 Oceanospirillaceae bacterium
AACACCGGGTTCCTCGACCGTACCGGCGACGAAATCCACACGTCGATGGAAGCGGGCCCGATGATCCGCAAGGGCGACATGAAGGGCGCGACCTGGATCCAGGCCTACGAGAACTCCAACGTCGATATCGGCCTGGCCTGCGGTCTGCAGGGACGTGCCCAGATCGGCAAGGGCATGTGGGCGATTCCGGACCAGATGGCCAACATGCTGGATACCAAGATCGGCCATCCGCTGGCTGGCGCCAACACTGCCTGGGTACCGTCGCCGACCGCCGCCACACTGCACGCGCTGCACTACCACAAGGTCGATGTCTTCGCCCGCCAGGACGAGCTCAAGAGCCGCCCGCGCGCCAGCGTCGACGATATCCTGCAGATCCCCGTGGCCCAGAACCCGAACTGGTCCGCTGAGGAAATTCAGCAGGAGCTGGACAACAACGCCCAGGGTATCCTCGGCTACGTGGTCCGCTGGGTCGACCAGGGCGTCGGCTGTTCCAAGGTGCCCGACATCAACGATGTCGGCCTGATGGAAGACCGCGCCACCCTGCGCATCTCGGCGCAGCACATCGCCAACTGGCTGCACCACGGCGTCTGCTCCGAAGCGCAGGTCCAGGAAACGCTGCAGCGCATGGCCGCCGTAGTCGACCGTCAGAACGCCGCGGACCCGCTGTACCGTCCGATGGCACCGAACTTCGACGACAGCGTCGCCTTCCAGGCCGCCTGCGAGCTGGTATTCCAGGGCCGCGAGCAGCCGAGCGGCTACACCGAGCCGGTGCTGCACCGCCGTCGCATCGAAGCCAAGGCTAAATTCGGCGCCTGACCACCGGCCGTCTGAAAACGTCGAAAAGGGCGCCGGCAGCGGCGCCCTTTTTTCATATCCCGCCGATCACGATTCCCGACACTCAGCCCCGCACCTGAAAGCGGTCCAGCGCCTGCAGCAGTTGGCGCACTTCGCCGTGGATCTGTTCGCTCGCCTCGACCACCGCTTCGGTATCGCTTCGGGTATGACCCGTGACGTCGGCGATACTGACCACCCGCTGGTCGATATCGGCCGCCACCTGGCTCTGCTGCTCGGCCGCAGTGGCAATCTGCAGACTCATGCTGCTGATGGTATCGACGGCATCGACGATGCGCTCGATCGCTTCCTGGGCGGCGCGGGCCGTCTCGACACTCTCGCGGGCCCGCCCCGAGCTCTGCTCCATTGACTGCACAGCCCGCTGCGCCTTTTCCTGCAAGCGTTCGATAATCTGGCGGATTTCCAGCGTCGACTCCTGCGTACGCCGGGCCAACGTCCGGACCTCATCTGCCACCACCGCGAAACCGCGGCCATACTCCCCGGCGCGGGCGGCCTCGATGGCGGCGTTCAGGGCCAGCAGGTTGGTCTGTTCGGCGACGCCGTTGATCACTGCCAGCACCTTGCCAACCTCCAGAGTTTCCTGCTCCAGCAGGCGCAGGTTCTCGGCTGACTCGCTGAGACTGCTCGACACCCGATCCACCTGGTCCAGAGAACGATCGACGATACTGCCGCTCGAACGCGCCTCTTCGTCGGCACAGTGAGCCGCTTCCGCAGCCTGGCTGGCGTTGGCCGCCACCTGCTGCACTGTCGCCGCCATCTCGGTCATGGCCGCCGCCACCTGATCGATCTCGCCGTACTGCCGATTGACGCCCTGCTTCACTTCGGCACTTGCCTGGGCGACACGGTCGGTTTGCAGCCCGGTACTGTCGGCCGCCCGACGCGCCTGGCGCACCAGATCACCGATCTGGTCGGTCATCGAATTGAAGGCGGTAAATGTGCTGCCGATTTCGTTGTCGGCGCGCGCCACATCGAAGCGATGGCGGAAATCGCCGCCGCCGACAGCGATCAGCTGCCGCTCTAGGCGGGCAAGGTTGGTCATCATCGGCCGCACCCCGAAAGACCCGCCGAGCACCACCAGCAGCAGAGTCGCTAGCACACAGCCAAATGCCATCAGCAGGTTATTATGCAAGGTGCTATCGGCCGCTTGGGTCATCTGGGTCACGGCCTTGTTCATTTCGAACAGCAACTGCTCCGACTGGTCGCCCAGCTCCGGCAGCACGCTGACATCGGCGCCTGTCGCATAACGCTCCAGCAACTGACGGTACTGCTGCCACAGCCCGCCGACGCGGCGCATCTGCGCCACGATGGCGGCGTCCTGCAATGGCTTCATGCCCAGCTCGGTATTGCCGTCGATAATGTCACGATGTGAGCGCTCGAACAGAGCAATGGTCTTGTCCAGGCTGGACCGCTGCTCTATGCCGGAAACGACCAGTATTGCTTCTTTCGCCATGCGCTGGCTCAGCATGCGCTGACGGCCGGCGATATTGATGACCTGTGGATCGATCGCCAGACTCATATAGAGCGCCAGACAGGACGTCAGGGCCAGCAGCAACATCAGCACGTAGGACAGCAGAAACTGCCGCCGCAGGGTACGGCAGCCCAACATCCTCAACGCACGGTCTATGTAGTAACTGATTCCCTGGTGCATAACCCTTTCCCCTGCTTCCGTCACGGGTCGATGATGTAGAGCCATTCACTTTAAGACAAATCTTGTGCCATGCACCTTGATACAGCTCAGCAGAACGGATGGATACCCTGTCGTAGGCGCTCGCAGGCATGCGGTCGCCGCTCAGGCGGCCCCTGAACCGGCAAACTGCGGCCGGGTTACTATGCTTGTTGAACCGGTCGCAAGTGATGCCGCGACTGCCGTTACACCGAACGCCAGCGTGTGGGGACGAGTCAATGCCGGGGCCCAAACAGGAATGGATACGTAAACTCAACGAACTGCTGCAACTGGCGGTCGAAAACAGCCAGGTGGAGGTGTACGGTGCGCGCAGCCTGATCTATCACGGCGGCTTTTACAGCAACAGGACCAGCCTCTGGAGTCACTCGCCGACATTGCTGGACAGACCTGAACGGGGATATCTGATTACCGCGACCCCGAAGTCGGCCTTGCGGCTGGCGGTGCTGTCTCCCGAAACCCTCGGCTACCTGGTGTCGGAGTCGGACAGCGTGACGGACCGGCTTAGCGATCACCTGCAGGTACTGTGTGAACTGATCGAGCAGTACTGCCCGCTGTGCGGTCTGGACGGTTTTGCACTGAATCCGCTCGAAGGCGGCAACCATTACCGACATATCGTGCTGTTCCGGCCACTCGACACCCTCAACCTGCACGATATGGAACCGCTATAGTGTGAGTAGCCAGTGGTGCGTCGTAAGTGGTACTACTAACAACTCACCCATTACCGCTTACCCTTTTGCCAATGACCGAACAGCTGCTAAACGACCAGGCGAGTCGCCTGCTCACCTTCATAGAGCGTCACCCGCGCCTGTTCGTGCTCACCGGTGCCGGTATCAGCACCGATTCCGGCATTCCCGACTACCGCGACCACCAGGGCAACTGGAAGCGTCAGCCCCCCGTCGACCACCGCGACTTCGTTGCCAGCGAGGCCAGCCGGCAGCGCTTCTGGGCCCGCAGCCTGGTGGGTTGGCCACTGATGGCCGCTGCCCGGCCCAACGGCGCACACCGGGCCCTTGCGGCGTTGGAGCGGCATGGCCGGATAGAACGGCTGGTGACCCAGAATGTCGATGGTCTGCACCAACGGGCCGGCAGCCGGCGTGTGATCGACCTGCACGGCCGCTCCGATACCATCATTTGCCTTGGCTGTGGCGAACGCTCCGGACGGGATCAGTTGCAACGACGACTGGCCAAGGACAACCCGGCTTACTATGGCCATCACGCGACCGCCGCGCCGGACGGCGATGCCGATCTGGAACTCGATTTCAGCGCTTTCCGTGTCCATGACTGCGATCGCTGCGGCGGTCTTTTGAAACCGGACGTGGTGTTCTTCGGCGACAACGTGCCGCGGCCCCGTGTCGAAGATGCCCTGTCAGCACTGGATAACAGCGACGCCGTGCTGGTCGTCGGCTCCTCGCTGATGGTCTATTCCGGCTTTCGTTTCTGCCGTGCCGCGGCTGCCCAGAACAAACCCATCGCTGCGATCAACCTCGGCCGTACCCGCGCCGATGCCCTGCTGTCACTTAAGCTCGAGGCACCTGCTGCGGCACTGCTGGAGCGCGCACTAGGGGGCTGCTGAACGTAGGGTGCGAATCAGCCTGCAGTGAATTCCACCCTACGACTAACCACTAACCACTCACAACCTCTATAATGGCGGCTTTTTAGCCAACCATTGCGAGTCCGCTTTGACTTCCACGCCCTTCTCCGACCTGCCGCTGCCTGCGGCGATGCTCGATAACCTCAACGATATCGGCTACCGCGGCATGACCGAAGTCCAGCGCCAGAGTCTGCCGCTGCTGCTGGCCGGCCGCGACCTGATCGCCCGCGCCAAGACCGGCAGCGGCAAGACCGCAGCCTTTGGCATCGGGCTGCTGCTGCGCCTGGAACCGACGCGTTACAGCCCGCAGTCGCTGGTGCTCTGCCCAACCCGGGAGCTGGCAACCCAGGTCGCCCAGGAGCTGCGCCGCCTGGCCCGCTACCTGCCCAATATCAAGATCCTGACCCTCTGCGGCGGCACCCCCATCGGGCCGCAGATCGGCTCGCTGGAGCACGGCGCCCACGTGGTGGTCGGCACGCCAGGACGCATCCAGGATCACCTGCGCAAGGGAACGCTGAACCTCGACCGTATCAGCACCCTGGTGCTCGACGAAGCGGACCGCATGCTCGATATGGGATTTCGCGACGAGATCCGTCAGATCGCCGATGCCACCCCCGCCGAACGCCAGACACTGCTGTTCTCCGCTACCTACCCGGAGGAGATCGGTCGCCTGAGCCAGGATTTCCAGCGCGACCCTGCCGAGGTGATTCTCGAGGAGGCCCCTGCGCCACTGCAGATCGCGCAGCGTTTCTTCGAGGTCGACCGCGACAGCCAGGCACAGGCGCTGCACCGACTGCTGCTCCATTATCGCCCCGAGGCGGCGGTGATCTTCTGCAATACCCGACAGAGCTGCAACGATATCGGCGCCTACCTCAACAGCCAGGGCTTCAGCGCGCTGGTGCTGCACGGTGACCTCGACCAGCGCGAACGTGATCAGGTACTGGTGCGCTTCGCCAACCGCAGCTGCCCATTGCTGATCGCTACCGACGTCGCCGCCCGCGGTCTCGACATCGACGATCTGCCCTGCGTGATCAACTTCGAGCTGACCCGCGACGCCGATACCCATACCCACCGCATTGGCCGTACCGGCCGTGCGGGACGCGACGGGCTGGCACTGAATCTGGTGCTGCCGTCGGAAGCGTACAAGGTCAACGCCATTGCCGATCGCTTGAAGATGGAGCCCGAGTTTCTCGCCCTGCCGGCGGAAACCGCCGGTGAGCACCCCGAGCCCGCCGCGATGGTGACGCTGGCGATCAATGGCGGCCGCAAGAACAAGGTGAGGCCAGGCGACGTTCTCGGCGCTCTGACCGGCGAACGAGGCATCGCCGGCGACCAGGTCGGCAAGATCGATATTTTCGACTTCGTCACCTACGTCGCGGTACGGCGCAATGCGGCGAAACCGGCGCTGGCTCGGCTGCAGAACGGTACCATCAAGGGCCGCAAGTTCCGCATACGGAAGCTTTGATTGAGTAGCTTGGGTGCAGGACCGCAGGGACGCAACCCAACACATCTCCCGCCCTTGGCCGACTGAAACCAGCCTCCGGTCCGTGGATTCGGACGGGCGGGTCGGGGCGGTCGTTTGCGCGTCCCCGGTCACGCCCACCAAATTATCTGGACAGCGCAACGCATCCGACGTATATAAGGCGCTTCGTCTATTTTCTGAGCAACGCGCTTGAACGCCATCACCCACCTGCCGGCTACCGACGACCTTTTCGACCGTATCGCCGATGCGCTGATAGAGTCCGGTTACTGCGTCCTGCCCGATGCACTGCCGGAAGACCTGACCCGGAACCTGTACCACTACGTCCAGCAGCTGGACGACGATGACTTTCGCCGTGCCGGTATCGGACGCGACCAGGAACACCAGCTCGACCGGCGCGTGCGCAGTGACGAGATCCGCTGGCTGTCGCCCGACAAACCCGCCGAGACCGCTTACCTGGAGTGGATGGCCGCGCTGCGCCTGGGTATCAACCGGCGTCTGATGTTGGGGCTGTTCGACTACGAGTGTCATTTCGCACGCTATCCGCAAGGCGCTTTCTACCGTCGCCATCTCGATGCATTCCAGGGCCGCACCAACCGTGTGCTGTCGACGGTCTACTACCTCAACCGGGACTGGACGGAAGCAGACGGCGGCGAGCTGCTGATATACGCCGACGAACAGGCACGCGAACCGCTGGAACGGGTCATTCCCACTTCAGGCACGCTGGTGATATTCCTCAGTGACCGTTTTCCCCACGAGGTGCTGCCGGCCGGTCGCGAACGCCTGAGCGTGACCGGATGGTACCGGGTCAATAACAGTATTGGCGGTCTGATCGACCCACCGCACTGATTAGCGACAGCCACGCCGGCACTCCGAACGGGGCTGGCCGGCACAAGCTGTGCCCCGGCGCCCGGTGCTCTATCCTTTAGGCTGCATGTTCCGAAAAAACCAGGAGCCTTCGATGACCCTCAGGCGTTTCCTCAACGCGGGCCTGATCGCACTGAGCTTGCTGGCGGGCGTCGCCCGCGCTGCAGACCCCGTGGTGGTGGCGTCCAAGGCCGATACCGAAGGCGCGGTGCTGGGCAGCCTCATCCAGCTGGCGCTGGAAGGTGCCGGCATCCCCACCATGAACCGGATTGGCCTCGGCGACACCGATGCGGTGCGCAGCGCGCTGCTCGAAGGCGAAATCGACCTCTATCCCGAATATACCGGCAACGGCGCCCGCTTTTTCGACATGATCGGCAATCCTATCTGGATGAACCGGACCGCGTCCTATGCCTTCGTTCGCGAGCACGACCTGGTGGCAAACGGCATCGTCTGGCTGGAACCCGCCGACGCCGACAATAGCTGGGCCATCAGCGTGCGCGGAGACCTGGCCCGTGAACAGGACCTGCATACCCTTGCTGACCTGGCGCACTACCTCAATGGTGGAGGCCACTTCAAGCTGGCCGCCAGCCGAGAATTCGTCGAGTCCAGGAGCGCCCTGCCCGCTTTTCAGTGGGCCTATGGTTTCGACCTCGGCCCCGACCAGCTGGAAATCATGCCGGACGGCGATACCGCTGCGACTATGCACGCCGCAGCCAGTGGCGAAGGCGGCGTCAACGCCGCCATGGCCTACGGTACCGACGCTGGGCTCAAGTCACTGGATCTTAGGATCATGACCGATACCCAGGGCGTTCAGCCGGTGTACCAGCCTGCCGCGACTCTGCGCCGCGACGTCCTCGACGCCTATCCGCAGATTCCCGCGGTGCTGCAGCCTGTTTTCGCGGCGCTGAACCAGGAGGTACTGCAGCAACTGAACGAAGAGGTCGCCATCGAGGCGCTCGACGCCCACCAGGTCGCCGAGCGCTTTCTCGCCAGCCTGCGCAGCCCTTGAACCGGCATCGACGCAGCCTCAGTTGCCGACGTTCTCGGCGCCCTTGCGTATCTGCAGCTGGTACAGATCGTGGCGCCGGTCGCGCAGATTGGTCACCGACCCCTCGGCGCGCACCACCTTGAGCTTGTCGAGGTCGAGATCCGAGAACATGATCATCTCGGTGTTCGGCGTGGTCTCGTTGAGCACCGCATCGTGCGGGAACATGAAGTCCGACGGCGAGAACACGGCTGACTGGGCATACTGGACATCGAGGTTGTCGACGCTCGGCAGGTTACCCACGCTACCCGCGATGCAGACATAACATTCGTTCTCGATCGCCCTTGCCTGGGCACAGTGGCGCACCCGCAGGTAGCTGTTCTTGGTGTCGGTCCAGAAAGGCACGAACAGCACCTCCATGCCACCGTCGGCCAGCAGTCGCGCCAACTCCGGAAACTCGACGTCGTAACAGATCAGGATGCCGATCTTGCCGGCGTCGGTCTCGAACACCTGCAGCCCCTCGCCTCCCTCGATGACCCAGTCGTTGCGTTCGTGGGGCGTGATGTGCAGCTTGCGCTGTTCCTCGCAGGTACCGTCGCGGTGACAAAGATAGGCCACGTTGTAGAGCCGTTCGTTCTCCAGCAACGGCATCGATCCGGTGATGATGTTGATGTTGTAGCTGACCGCCATCTGCATCATGGCCTCGCGGAACTGTTCCGTATAGCCGGCGAGATAGCGAATCGCCTCGGTGCGCTGCGCCTGGTTGGTCAGCCCCATCAGGGCGCCGTTGAAAAACTCCGGGAACAGCACGAAATCGCTCTCGTACTCCGAGACCGTGTCGACGAAATACTCGACCTGCTGCAGGATGTCCTCCACCGAGCGGATGGTCCTCATCTGCCACTGCACCACGCCGACGCGAATCTGCGTCTTGCGGGAACTGATCGGCCGCTCCTCCGGCTCGTAAAGGATGTTGTCCCACTCCAGCAGGGTGGCATAGCCCTCGGATTTCTCGTCCTCCGGCAGGTAACGCCGCAACAGGCGCTTGACTGAGAAACTGTTGGACAGCTGGAAGCTGAGAATGGGGTCGTATATTTCCTTGCGCGAAACCTTGCCAATGTACTCCCGCGCAGACATTTCATTGCTGTACTGGTGGTAGTTCGGGATGCGCCCGCCGGCGAGAATGCCGCGAAGATTGAACTGGCGGCACAGTTCCTTGCGGGCGTCGTACAGGCGGCGGCCGAGCCGGTAACCCCGGTAGTCGGGGTGAATCAGCACATCGAGCCCGTACAGGGCATCGCCCTCGGGATCGACGTGAATTTCCTCCTGGCGGCCGATCAGGTCGTCATAGGTGTGGGGGTTGCTGAACTTCTGGTAGCTGACCAGCGCGGTCAGCGCAATGCCCACCACCTCCTCACCGTCGACCACGCATATCTGTCCTTCCGGAAACTCCTCCACCAATTGCTGGATGGTGGATTCGGGCCAGGCACCGCCGATATCGGGATAGACCAGGTCCATCAGCTTCTTGATCTGCGGATAGTCACTTTCGGTGATGTTCCTCAGGCCTAGCTTGAGGTCTTCAAGACTCATACTGCCTCCGTCTTCATCCTTACACTCGTGGATTCAGATTACTGACCCGGCATGACAACACCGGTTCGATAACTTGATGTCTGTACGCATCCGGCCCCGGGCGGCCGAAGCGCGGTCGATCCTGACCGTCGGTCCATTCAGTCTAGCCGTTTGTGGAAACGCAACACCGCCGCGCCCATCGTCAGCAGAAAGAAACCGAGCAATGCCAGCACTTCGGGCCAGAGCTGCGCAAGGTCCGCGCCCCGCAGCATGATGCCACGGATCAGGCGCACGAAGTGGGTCAGCGGCAGCCCTTCGGCGATCCAGCGTGCGACCTGCGGCATGCCGTCGAACGGGAACATGAAACCGGATAGCAGGATCGACGGCAGGAAAAAGAAAAAGGTCAGCTGGATGGCCTGGAACTGGGTGCCGACCAACGTCGAGATCATCAACCCGAGCCCGAGGTTCGAGGCGATGAACAGCAACGACGCCAGGTACACGTCGGCCAGGGTGCCGTTGACCGGCACATGGAACAGCAGAGCCCCGAGCAAGACGATCAGCGTCACCTGGATCAAGCCGATCAATACGTAGGGCACGATCTTTCCCACCATCAGCTCCAGCGAACTGACCGGCGTGTTGATCAGCAGCTCGAGATTGCCGCCTTCGCGTTCGCGCACCACCGCCACCGCGGTGAACATCACCATCGTCATGGTCAGGATGACGCCGATCAGCCCGGGCACCACAAACACCGATGAGCGCCTTTCCGGGTTATAGAAATTGCGCACCTCGAACAGCCGCGTCTCGGGCTCCTGCCGCGGCCGGGTGTCGTATTCGAACGGCATGGCCGTAAGGCTTCGGGCGGTCGACAGGATAATCGGGTCGCTGCCATCGACCAGCAGCTGCACCGCGGGCCTGCCGTCCTGCTGCAGACGGTGACCGAAGTCCGGCGGAATCAGCACGCCGACATCGATCTGCCCCTCGTCGAGCAGTCGCTGAAGATCAGAACCGGCCGCCACTCTCAGGCCGATGCGCAGCACCTGAGAGGCCTCCAGTTCCGACTGCAGCTGGCGCGACAGCTCGGTGCCGGCCTGATCCGCGACCGCAGCGCGAAGCTCGCGCACGTCGGTGTTGATCGCATAGCCGAACAGGATGATCTGCATCATCGGAATACCGAAGATCATGCCGAACGTCAGGCGGTCCCGTCCAAGGTGCAGCACCTCCTTGTACAGGATCGCAAGCAGTCGCTGCAGCGCCAGCATCATCCCTCCCCCCGGCCTGCGGCGCTATGACGGGTAACCACGACGAATACATCCTCGAGGCTGGGCTCGACTTCTCGACAATCGGCATTGATGCCTGCACCGGTCAGCGCACTCTCGACCCGCTCGACCGGTTCCGTCACGGCGCGACTCACCAGCACCCGCTGCCGACTGCCCAGCTGAGTGATGCTGAGAATCCGCGAGTCCGCCGACAGCAGTTGCTGCACCTGCCGCGGCCGCTCCGACTCCACCGTCACGACGCGACAGTCGATACTCGCCATCAACTCGACAGGAGCACCGTCCGCCACCAGCACGCCCTGATCCAGGATCGCCAACCGGTGGCAGCGTTCGGCTTCATCCATGTAGTGGGTCGATACCAGGATGGTGGTGCCGTCTTCGACCAGCGCAAACAGCGCATCCCAGAAATCTCGCCTTGTCTGGGGATCCACTGCGCTGGTCGGCTCATCGAGCAGCAGCAGCTCCGGCTGGTGTAGCGTCGCCGCGGCCAGCGCCAGGCGCTGACGCTGGCCGCCGCTGAGCTCGCGGGCGAACTGTCGCTCCAGCGGTTCGAGCCGGAACTGTTGCATGACCTGATCGATACGGGTGCGCAGCCGGCTCCCTGAAAGGCCATAGATACGAGCGATAAAACGCAGATTCTCGATGACTCGCATATCGCCGTAGAGCGAGAAACGCTGCGTCATGTAGCCGATTTTCCGCTTCAGCAGCTCGGCTTCGGCCGGCACCTCGTGGCCCAGCACGCGCGCGCTGCCCTCGCTCGGCAGCAGCAGTCCGCAGAGCAGCCGGATGGTGGTCGATTTGCCGGAGCCGTTGGGCCCGAGGAAGCCGTAAACCTGCCCCCGCGGCACCTGCAGATTGAGCCGATTGACCGCGACCAGATCACCGAAACGTCGGGTCAGATCCCGCGCCTCGATCACGACGTCTCCGCTCAAGGCGATACCCCGGGAAAGCTGACGCGTACCGGAAGGCCGCCCGGCAAACGCGCCAGACCGTCGCCTTCGAGCTCGACTTCGGCCACGAAGCTGAGGCGCGAGCGGTCGCGTTCGGTCAGCGACTCGAATGGCGTGAAGCTCGGGTCGGAACTGATACGCCGGATGCGGCCGTCGAAGTCGCCGTCGAGACCATCGACGCTAATCCGGGCCGCATCGCCCACCCCCAGCGACGCCCGCATCGGTTCCGGCACGTAAACGCGGGCATAGGGAGCGGGCCCCGTCAGCAGCACCGCGATCACCTTGCCGGCGGGCGGCCGCTCACCCACCTCGAACGGCAGTTCATCGAGCAGGCCCGCGCGCGGTGCGCGGACACTCAAACGCTCCAGCGTCAGATTCAGTTGCTGCGTCAGGGCCCGGGCCTGAGCCACCCGTGCCCGGGCCTGATCGAGCTCCTCACGGGTGGCGCCGTTCTGCAGCTCCTCGAGTTCGGCGCGCGCCACCGCCAGCGCCGCGCGGCTGGCCGAGCGACGGGTACGGGCCAGGTCCAGAGCCTCTTCACTGGCGAGATTGCGACGCTGCAGCGACTGCAGCCGCGTCAACTCCCGGCCCGCATTGTCCGCCTCGGCTTCGGCACCCGCCAGGCGCGCCTGCGCGGCCGATATTCGCTCGGGACGCGGTCCACGCTCGAGTTCCGCCAGCCTCGCCGCAGCCTCGTCCTGCGTCGCCCGGGCCTGCGCCAGCTGCGCCGCAACCCGGCGGTCATCCTGCTGCAGCACCGCCGCACCGGCCTCGAGCCGTTCACCCTCGCGGGCGACGATGGTCATGATCGGCTCGTCGAGTTCGGCAATCAGCTCGACCCGATCCCACGCCAGTTCACCGTTCAGCGTGGCGTCCTGGGGCCCCAGACAACCGACCAGAACGAGCGTGATCCACAGTCCTGCGATACACCGGAAAAATCTTGTCATCCTGTCCATAGTCAAGCCTGAATTCTCACTGGCTATCGCTATCAGAACTATTCCCGAAAGGCCTGCAACTGGATAAAATCTGCGCACCTTAGGCCGCTGAGCTTGCCATTGAATGAAACTGGTGTCCTTTGACGCTTTCCGTACCCTGCGTCTGCCTGAAACTAACTATATCAAGCCTGAGCTGTTCTTTACCCATCTCACAGACGTGCGCGAAGCAGATTGGGTGCTGTTCCCGGAATACTGGCAGATTAATTCGCTGGTCTTTGGCCTGAAGCGTCGCATCTTTCCGAGCATGGCGTCCTACCTTATCGGCCACAACAAGATCGAGATGACCCGCGCCTTCATGGCCGTGGCGCCCGAACATGTCCCCTGGACGCTGATGGCGGCGAACGATCCGACCTCGGCGGAGGAACTCTGGCAACAGATGGCGCTGCCGTTCGTGGCCAAGATACCGAAAAGCTCAATGGGCGAAGGGGTGTTCCTGATCGAAAACCGCGACGACTGGCAACGCTATCTGGCGCTGACCCCCAGCCTCTACGTACAGGAGTGGCTGCCGATCGACCGCGATCTGCGGATTGTCTGGATCGGCGACCGGGTGCTCGGCGGCTTCTGGCGCCGACAATCCGAGCAGGGATTCCACAACAACCTGTCACGTGGCGGCCAGATCGACCGCAGTCCGCTGCCGCCGGCCGCCGTCGAACTGGTCCGGCGCCTGGCAACGGCACTGGAGATCGACCACGCCGGCTTCGATATCGCCATGGTCGACGGCTATCCGTTCGTACTGGAATTCAACCGGTTGTTCGGCAATCGTGGTCTGGGTTCCCTGAACGCCGAAATCCCCTACGCGATTCTCGACTACCTGCAGCGCCAGAGCGACTGCAACGACCCCGATGACGACCCGTTGAAACCGACGCCGGTCTGGCCACTCGCAGTCTGATCGACATATTGAATCGGTAAAGACCTACCGCTCAGAATCATGCCGTGCAGCGATGGCTTCATGGCCTCAGCCCGGCCAGGGGGGCGGCGGCGACGGTATCGCTACCCTGGTTGTCCCCCTCGTTTCAGGCTGCCCTCCGGGTGTCGCCCCAATATGGGGCAAATGATCAAAAAGAGTGCAAGAACAGGGTTGACCAAACCGTCAAACATCGCGCATGATGCCGGTTCACTGTACTGGAAATACCCCATGAACCTGCGACCGCATAACAGCATTGCCGCCCCCGTCCAACTGGCCCTTGTGGCCCGCTGGATGCGGCCGTCTGCGGTCGGGAGTTAACCGGTTCCAGTCAGTTACCGGTTTTCCGAGGCCGCAGCGCTAATGCCTGCGGCCTCTTCTTTTATGGGCCCGGGCATGCCAAGCGTCGGAAACAGGACGTTTCCACTATTCAACTGGGAGAGAGAAGATGTCCGTGCCAAGTGCCTACCTGGCCGTTCTGGTGATCTGGGCCACGACCCCGCTGGGTGTCGCCTGGAGCAGCGAAACCGTACACCCGTTGATGGCCGCCTGGCTGCGCATGGCGATTGCCGCGCTGCTGGGCTGGCTACTGGTGCGCGCGTTGCGACTGGAACTGCCCTGGCATCGGGCGGCGCTGCGCTCCTATGCCTGCGCGACTCTGGGCATCTTCGGCGCCATGGCCGCAACCTACACGGCGGTTCAGTACATCCCGTCGGGCCTCATTTCGGTGATCTTCGGGCTGTCGCCGATCATCTCGGCCCTGCTGGCGCAGCTGCTGCTGAAGGAAGCGCCCTTCGCTCCGCATCGCTGGCTTGCATGCGTACTGGGCCTGGCCGGTCTCGGCTGGATCTTCCTTGACGGTGCAACACTGGGCCCCGGCAGCTGGCCCGGCGTCGCCCTGCTGTTGCTGGCAGCCCTGCTGTTCAGCCTCAGTGGCGTGATGGTCAAGCGCGAGGCGCTGGCGATACATCCGCTGTCCCAGACCGTCGGTGCGCTGGTGTTGAGTCTGCCCGCCTACGGCCTGCTCTGGGCACTGCTGGATGGCTCGGCACCGCAGCTCGACTTTTCCAGTCACTCGCCCTGGGCGATTCTGTATCTGGCGGTGTTCGGCTCGCTGGTCGGCTTTGTCAGCTACTTCCACGTCCTCAGTCGGCTGTCACCGAGTACGGTGGCGCTGGTGACGTTGATTACGCCGGTGTTTGCGCTGCTGTTGGGCAGCTGGCTCAACCATGAAGTCGTCGGCACCTCGACCTGGACCGGCACCGCGGTGATTCTGGCCGGACTGTCGGTCTTTTTCTGGGGCGACCGGCTGCGGCTGCCGCTGCCCGACCTGCGCCGCTGATACACCGGGCAGACGTCAGCGACGCCTGCCACTGCTGTTACCCGGCCGGCTCCCAAGCCGGCCACCGTACATAGGAATGTTGCAACGATGCTGACAACACAGAACCGGATGGCCATAGGCGCCGGATTCGACAACCCCCATGCCCGCGGCATGCTGATCGCCGCCGGCGGAGTGCTGGTGCTGAGCTTCGACGCGCTGCTGATCCGGCTCGCGGACAGCTCCGCCTGGAACGTCTTATTCTGGCGCGGCTGGTTCGTCTGCCTGTCGACAATGCTGCTCGGTATCTGCCTGCGGCACCGGCAGCAGTGGCCCGACAGCCCGGTGCTCTGGGCCATCGCCATTGCCACCGGCGTCGCCTACGGTATCAATGCCAGTCTGTTCGTGTTTTCGATCAGCCATACCAGCGCCGCCAACACCGTTGTGATCCTGGCCAGTTCGCCACTGTTCGCTGCACTTTTCTCGCGAATATTCCTCGGCGAGAAGGTCAAGCGCCGTACCCTGGTGTCCATTATCGTGTCGATCGCCGGCGTGCTGGTGGTGTTTGCCGGATCCGGCGGGGGCGGCGGCCACTGGCAGGGCGACCTGGCAGCACTGGTACTGGCGATCGGCATGGGCGCCATGTTCACCCTGCTGCGACGTTTGCCGAGCTTGCCTAGGCTACCGCTAATCGCGCTTTCGGGCGCCGTCGCCGGACTGATCAGCTGGCCACTGGCCGAGCCGTTGTCGTTGCCCGCCGAAAGCTACGGCTGGCTGGCGCTGATGGGGCTGGTACAGATCCCGCTGGCGACAATGCTGATCTGGACCGCGCCGAAGTACCTGCCGTCGGCCGAGGTCAGCCTGTTCATGCTGATCGAGACCGTGCTCGGGCCGATCTGGGTCTGGCTGGTGCTCGGCGAGACCACTTCGGTGTACACCCTTGTCGGTGGCGCCGCCATCCTCGGCGCGATCGGCGGCAATACCTGGATCGCCCTGAGTCAAAACCGGCGGCGCTACGGCTGAAAGGCCGGCGCCGGCCAACTGCGATGCCGGGCAGGACATCATATTGCTCAGACGCAGACCGGAGTCTCGGCGACATCAGCACAACGCTGACGTATTCACAGGCGCTTTTACTGCATGACACGCCGGAGCGCCCCACTCCGGCGTCTGTCGCTCGAAACCTGTCGGTTCCTCGGTGGAACCCTCTTCCTGTTTTGTGCTCTGATAGCCTAATCCCATCGTTATCAAGGACTTTCCGATGTTTGACCGCTTAAGCGCTCTGGGCCGCAGTGCCCTGTTCTGGCTGGCAATGATCGTGCTAGGCCTCGCGCTCGAGGGCGTCGCCCTCTACTACCAGTATCAGCTGGGCTACGGCCCCTGCGTACTCTGCGTTCATATACGCCTCTGGCTGGCAGGCTTTATTCTGGTGGCGTTGCTGGGACTGGTAGCGCACGGCTCGAAGCCGCTGCGGCTTATGGCACTGACGCTCTCACTGGTCACTATGGTGGGCATGCTGGAGCGTTCGTGGAAAACGCTGGGTATCGAGCGTGGCTGGATCGAGGGCAGCTGCAGCATGGAGTCGGGATTACCGGCCTGGTTCGCCCCGGATCAGTGGTGGCCCTATGTATTCGAAATCTGGGAGCCCTGCGGCTACACGCCGGAACTGCCGCTGGGCATCACCATGGCAGAGGCGCTGGTGGCCTTTTCCGGTGTGATGGTGCTCTTTACTCTGACGATGCTCGTCGCCGGTTTGCGGCGGGGCTGAAGGCGACGCGTTACGCGTCGCCAACAGACTCAGGCGGCGTCGACCTGAGTCTCCTCGCGGGCGCGGGCCAGGGCGTCGAGAATGGCGTTCAGCGACGCCGTGACGATATCCTCGCTGACCGCGACCCCGCTGAAGCGACTGCCATTTACGCTGGCCTGCACGTAGGTGATGGCATCGCTGCCGGCGCCATGATCCTCGCCCATGGCATGCTCGCTGTATTCCACCAGCACCACCGGCTGCGCCAGCTGCCGGTTGAGCCCGTCGACGAAGGCCCCAACGACGCCGGTGCCGCAACCGGAGACCGACAGCGTCTCACCGAACCACTCCACCTCGGCGTCGAGCCGGTCCTGACCATTGTCGCGACGCAGCTGATAGTTGCGGATGCTGACGCCACTGGCATTCTCCAGGTAATGGTCACGGAATATCTGCCAGATCTGGTCGCCATTAAGCTCGCCTTCCGCCTCCTCGGTGGCGCGCTGCACCAGGGCGCTGAACTCGATCTGCAGCCAGCGCGGCATCTGGATGCCGTATTCGCGTTCCAACACATAGGCCACCCCACCCTTGCCGGATTGGCTGTTGATGCGGATCACGGCCTGGTAATCACGCCCCAGATCTTCCGGATCGATCGGCAGGTAGGCCACGTTCCAGGGCGCATCCGGCTCACGTCGAGCCAGGCATTTGCGAATGGCGTCCTGATGGCTGCCGGAAAACGCGGTGAACACCAGCTCGCCGGCATAGGGATGGCGAGGATGAACCGGCAGCTGGGTGCAGGCTTTGACGCACTCGACGATCTCGTCCATGTTCGACAGATCGAGCTCCGGATCGACACCCTGGCTGTACAGGTTCAGTGCCATCGTGACGATGTCCATGTTGCCGGTACGCTCGCCGTTGCCGAGCAGTGTGCCCTCGACCCGGTCGGCTCCCGCCATCACCGCCAGTTCGGCCGCCGCGACGCCGCAGCCGCGATCGTTGTGGGTATGGACACTGACGATCAGGGAGTCGCGTCGGGCGATATGGTCGCAGACCCACTCCACCTGGTCGGCGAAGACGTTGGGCGTCGCCATTTCGACGGTGGCCGGCAGGTTGATGATCGCCTTGTTGTCCGGTGTTGGCTGCCACACAGCGGTCACCGCATCGCAGACCTCGACGGCGTAGTCCAGTTCGGTGCCGGTGAAGCTTTCCGGCGAATACTGGAACACCCATTCGGTTTCCGGGTAGCGCTGCGCCTCGCGCCTGACGATCTCGGCGCCGCGCACCGCGATCGACTTGATACCGTCACGGTCCAGTCCGAACACCTGTTCCCGCTGTACCGTCGAGGTGGAGTTGTACACGTGCACCACCGCGCGGCGAGCGCCCCGCAATGCTTCGAAGGTACGCACGACCAGCTCTTCACGGGCCTGGGTGAGCACCTGGATGGTGACGTCCTCGGGAATCAGATTCTCTTTGATCAGCGTGCGGACGAAGTCGAAATCCGGCTGCGATGCCGCCGGGAAACCCACCTCGATTTCCTTGAAGCCAAGTTTGACCAGCAACTCGAACATGCGGCGCTTCTGCACCACGTTCATGGGCTCGATCAGCGCCTGGTTGCCATCGCGCAGATCGACGCTGCACCAGAGCGGCGCGCGCTCGATAACACGATCGGGCCAACGGCGGTCGGTTTTGCGAATCGGGGCGAAGGGGCGATATTTACGGTGGTCGAAACGGTTCATCTGGGTCACTCCGGAAGCTTGATACGAGGGTTGTGGCCATCAATCAGCTGCCGGGCACCACAGCAAACTCTAGGAATCGAAAGGACTCCAGGCCCGGCAACTGCGCGGCAGTCGTAGCGATAGCATCCGGCTGTACTTGAACACTGTCGTCACCTCGGACTCTGAAAGGTTGAGAGTAGCGAAATGCTGAGCACCTAAGGGAGCCTGTGGATAACTGCCCTTGCTCCGGTCTTCGTGGGTCCGGGTCGCGCCGATAGAGCCTTGCCCCTGGTAGGAACGCGGGTAGCGGCGGCGGTGAGGTGATCAGCCATTTCGTTGAGAGCTATTCTACGGACTCCCCGGCAGTGAATGTGTGCAAAGTGGGGGCTATTTTAGCCTTTGGCAGAACAAAAAAACCCAAAAAATATATATTTTTAGTGAATTAATGCACGCATTTAAAAAACCCTGCATTTCAGAATCTCTATAAACAAAATACCGGGCTTCATTTCACTCCACGGAGCGTTTAGAAGCCCGGTCATGGATGGAACCTATCGTGGTCTTTCGATCAGAGTACGGGGGCACCCGGATCAGAGATCGTGCAGGGAATTGAGGGTCTGGCTGAGTTTGCGACGCTCCAGCGCTTCCAGATCCATAAGATCCTTCAGGAATTCGATCGCCTTGGGCGCATCGATCTCCTTGCGGGCGCCTTCGAACAGTTCGACCAGGTAACCGTCAAGTCGTAGGCCGATATCGCAGACCTGGTCCGCCGTGGGACTCCGGTAGGACTCTTTCAGCGCCGCCAAGTAGGCCTTGGGCGCTTCTTCGAGCGTGTACTGAATGTAGGTTCCGAGCACGCCCGGGGAACCGCCCCTGCGCAGGTTATGTACGCTCGTCTCCATCTGCTGTTCATGCTTGATCATGTAGTCGAGCAGGATCTGGGCCCGCGCATTGTCACTTTGCCCGCGCAGTTCCCGGTACAGTTGCTCAGCTCCCTTGTGGATGGCGATAGCGTTGTCGACGATGTCCCCGACGGTTTCGAAACTCTTCATTCCTGTCTCCCCCAGATACGATGCCAGTTTCATCCGGACATCTTAACTATAGGCCTTACAGCACCGGCAACCAGCTCAGTACCGGCAGCGGATACACACCCAGCAGCACCAGCAGCAATGCCAGGCCGTAAACCAGCCAGCGGCGACCGCCGATGCCGCCCGCTTCCGGCGCCGGCCCCAGCATGATCAGCACGATGCGCAAATAGTAGTAAAGGCCGATCGCACTGCCCACAACCAATACGCCCAGCAGCCACCACAGGCCGGCCTCGACACCGGCCGCGAAAATATAGAACTTGCCGATAAAGCCCAGTGTCAGCGGTATGCCCGCCAGCGACAGCAACACCAGGATCAGGCTCGCGCCCAGGCAGGGCGCCCGCCAGAGCAAACCGCCGAAAACCTCGAGGCGATAATCGGCTTCAGCACCAGCCTCGCAAACGCACCCGACCAGTGCAAAAGCGCCCAGGGTCGTTACGCTGTACGCCAGCACGTAAACGGCAGCGGCGTCGATTGCTAAGCCGGCATGCCCCACCGCCAGCAACACCACCAGCAGGTACCCCAGGTGCGCAATCGACGAATAGGCCAGCAGGCGCTTGATGTGCCTTTGCCTCAGCGCCAGCAGATTACCGATCAGCATCGACAGGGCCGCCAGTACCGCAACGGCCGTCGCCAGCCCGGGCAACTCCAGCAGCGCGCCATACCAGACATAGCGGAGGACCGCCGCGAATAGCGCCGTTTTTGACAGTGTCGCCACCAGCGCCGCCACCGGTGTCGGAGCGCCCTCGTAGATATCGGGCGACCAGAAGTGGAACGGCACCAGCGCCAGCTTGAACGCGACGCCGATCAGCAGCAATGCAAGACCCGGCAGCGACAGCGTGGTCGCCGGCGGCAGCGGTGCGAACGCCAGTGAACCGGTATCCAGATAAATGCAGCCGATACCGAACAGCAGGAAGGCCGAAGCCGCGGACGACAGCAACAGATACTTCAGACCCGCTTCCAGACTGTTACCCTGCACCCCATCCTCAACCGGCCTGCCACCACAGGGGTAAGCCACCAGCACGAAACTGGCGACGCTCATCAGCTCCAGACCGATGAAAAGTGCAGCGAAGTGCTGTGCCCCGGCCAGCACCAGCGCACCGAGCAGGCAGATTGCGAGCAGCACATAGCTTTCCTCGACCCGCGCCCGCCCGCCACCACGGCGGAAGTGCCCTGCCGCCATCAGCCCGATCGCCATCGCCGAGAGGATAAAGAGCACGGCGAAGTAGCCGAAGAAGGCATCCATCCGCAGCAGCGGCGTCACCTCCAGTGATCGCTCCGGCAGGGCCCAGGTTAGCGAGAGCAGCGCCAGCAGCAGCCCGCCCTGATAGCTGTAAAACGCCAGTCGGCCATTGCGTCGGAAGCCCGCCAGCAGCATGGTGCCGACGGCACACAGCGCCAACAGGAGCAACGGTGTCAGCGCCTTGAGGCCCGCCGCATCCATCACAATCCCCTCCCGCGCAGCGACAACCAGGATGAGCTGAGTTCGACACCGCTATGGGCCAGCGGCGCATCCAGCACCCGGAGCAATGGCTCCCGCACCAGTTCCAGTACCGGTTGCGGATGCAGCCCGAACCAGACCAGCGCCAGCGCCAGCGCGCCCAGCACCAGCCATTCACGTCGCGAACAGTCGGGGGCGCCTGCCGCAGGTTTTGCCGCGCCCCAGAGGCTGCGTTGCACCAGCAGCAGGCTATAGAGCGCCGCGCCCACCAGGCCGAGCGCGGCGACAGCCGTCAGCGGCCAGGTGCGCTGGAAGGCTCCGGCGAGTATCAGAAACTCGGCAACGAAGTTGGCGAGCCCCGGCAAGCCCAGCGATGCCAGCGCGAACAGCATCGTGAAGCCCGAAAGCCGCGGTAACCGCGTCCAGAGTCCGCCAAGCTGGCGCAGATCGCGGGTGTGCCAGCGCTCGTACAGCATACCGACCACAATGAAGAGTGCCGCAGTGCTGAAACCGTGTGCCAGCATCTGCATGACCGCGCCCTGCAGCGCCATGCCGTTAAGCGCATAGATTCCCAGCAGCACGAAGCCCATGTGGCTGACACTGGTATAAGCGACCAGGCGTTTCATATCGTGCTGGGCAAACGCGAGCTTGGCGCCATAGAGAATGCCGAGCACACCCAGCGTCATCGCCACCGGCGCGAAGGCGGCGCTGGCCTCTGGAAAAAGCGGCAGCGAAAAGCGTAGCAGCCCGTAAGCGCCGGTTTTGAGCAGAATCGCCGCCAGCATCACACTGCCGGCCGTTGGCGCCTCGGTGTGTGCATCCGGTAGCCAGGTATGCAGCGGCACCATCGGCAGCTTGACGGCAAAGGCGACGAAAAAGCCGAGCATCAGCCAGTGGGCGAGTACCGGGGAGAGTTGCAGCTGCAACAGGTCATCCCGGTCGAAGCTGATCACCCCGGTCTGCGCCCGGTGGGCGAATGCCAGACCCAGAATGGCGATCAGCATCAGCAGGCTGCTGGCCTGGGTGAAGATGAAGAACTTGGTCGCCGCATAGTGGCGGTTGTCGTGGCCCCAGATGGCGATCAGCAGCACCATCGGGATCAGCATCAGCTCCCAGAACACGAAAAACAGGAACAGGTCCAGCGCCAGAAACACGCCAACGATGCCCGCTACCGACAGCAGCAGATTGCAGTGGAAGAACGCCACCCGCTGGCGAATCTCGCGCCAGGAAATCAGCACCGAAACGATACCCAGCGCCACCGTGAGCCAGAGCAGCAGATAACTGAGCCCGTCCAGTCCCAGGTGCCAGCCGATACCGAGCAGCGGCAGCCAGTCGGTACGCGACTCCAGCCACCAGGTCCCACCATCGCTGCCGAGCGGCAACAGTAATAGCGCCTGCAATCCCAGCGCCACCAGGCTGAGCCAGCGACTGCCGTCGCGTCGCCAGCCTTCGGCGACGGGCATCAGCACCGCCGCGAGCACGGGTACCAGCAGCAGCCAGATCAGCATGTTCTCGCCCTCCTGCACCGCGGGGACATAACTCCCGGATGCCGTGCTGCCAGTATCCTCATAGCACCACCGCCAGCACCAGCAGCGCCCCCCAAACGATGCCGGCGACATATTGCCGTAGCCGACCGTTCTGCAACCGCGACAGTCCCTGGTGGCAGGTGCGACTCAGCCAGGCCAGGAACCCTACCGGCAGGTCCAGCAGATCACGACGATTGAGGCGCGCCAGCAGCGAGAGAGGCTGCACCAGCAAGGCGTTATAGAGCGCATCGAAGCCCCAGCCTGTGCGCCAGACGCGCGCCAGGATCCCGCCGGCAAAGCGCCTGCGCAGGTCTTCGCCGCGAAGCAGCAGCCAGAGCCCCAACGCCAGTCCCAGCCAGGGCATCAGTAGTACGGCGAGGTGCACAGCCCAGGAGACGTGCTGTTCACCGGCCGGGACGGAGACGAACACGTCGCTGAGTGGCTGTGGAATCAGGGCGCCGAACAGTGCCAGCAGGCATAGCAGCGCCAGCGGCCAGCGCATCGGCCAGCGGTTATCAGGTGTGGGCGCGGTATGGCACTCGCCGAGGAACAGCCTGACAAACAGGCGCAGGCTGTACAGCGCGGTCACCCCCGCACCGGCCAGCGCCAGCCACCAGGCTATACCGGCACCACCATGGGCATACGCCTGCAGCAAAATGGCGTCCTTGCTGTAAAACCCCGACGTGAACGGCAGTGCCGCCAGCGCCGCACAGCCGATGGCGAAGCACAGCGCGCTGAACGGCATGGGCCGCAGCAGCCCTCCCATGCGACGAATATCCTGCTCATGGTGCAGGCTCAGAATCACTTGTCCGGCCGCGAGAAACAGCAGCGCCTTGAAAAAGGCGTGAGTCATCAGGTGGAACACCGCCGCCGAGAAAGCGCCGGCGCCAAGGGCAAAGAACATGTAGCCGATCTGGCTGATGGTCGAATAGGCCAGGATGCGCTTGAGGTCCTGTTGAACCAGTGCGCTGCAGGCAGCCAGGAACAGCGTCAGACCGCCGACCAGCTGCACCAGCTGCAGCACATCCGGGGCCAACAGAAAAATCCCCTGGGTACGCGCGATCAGATAGACGCCGGCGGTCACCATGGTCGCGGCATGGATCAGGGCGCTGACCGGAGTCGGGCCGGCCATCGCATCCGGCAACCAGGTCTGCAGCGGCAATTGCGCCGACTTGCCGACGGCGCCGCCCAGCAGCAGCAGCGCCACCCAGAAGGGCCAGTCGGAATCGGCCCACAGCAGCTGCGCCTGCCCGACACTGTCCTGAATCAGCAGAGTGCCGAACTGCTGTACCAGAATCAGCAGTCCCAGCGCCAGCGCGACGTCGCCGACACGTGTGACGACGAATGCCTTGCGGGCGGCATAGCCGTTTTCCGGCACCCGATACCAGAAGCCGATCAACAGGAAGCTGCACAGGCCCACGCCTTCCCAGCCCAGGTACAGCAGCAGGAAGTCGCCGGCCAGCACCAGGATCAGCATCATGGCCACGAACAGGTTGAGGTAGGCGAAAAAGCGCGCAAAGCCGTCGTCGCCACTCATATAGGCGACCGAGTACAGGTGGATCAGCAAACCCACCCCGGTGATGACGCCGACCATCACCGCCGTCAGGCCATCGAAGTAGAGACTGAAACCGACTTCAAGCCCCAGCGCACTGAACCAGGACAGGGCCTGCCCACCCCAGGCGGTGCCGTCAGATACGACGAACAGCAGTATTGCCACGAGGCTCAGCAGGGCCGCCAGCGCCACCGACCCGACACCGAACAGCGCCGCGCCGCGCTCATCCAGACGGCGCCCCAACAGCAGCAGCGTCAGGCTGCTTAGCAGCGGCAGCAGAGGTATCCAGGCCAGCCAGGCGCCCATGTCAGCCCCCTTTGTCCCGGTCGATGAATGCTGCGTCCATATCCCTGTGATTCATCCTCTGTCAGCCCTTCATCACGTCGAGCCTGTCGGCGTCCAGGCTTCGATGACGGTGGTACAGATGCACCACCAACGCCAGTCCAACCGCCACTTCGGCCGCCGCCAGCGTCAGGATCATCACAAACATCACCTGCCCGTCGGCGTTGCCGTGCAGGGCGCCCCCGAGCACGAACACGAAAGCGGTGGCGTTGAGCATCAGCTCCAGCGACATCAACATGAAGACCAGATTGCGCCGGACCAGCACCCCGACCAGCCCGATGCAGAACAGTGCAGCCGCAAACAGCAAACCGTGCTCAACCGGTATCTCAGTCATCGGATGTCCCCTCCCGTCGATTCTTGAGCGGTCTTACCAGGTGCCAGGCCCCGACCAGGGCCGCCAGCAGGAGCATCGACGCCAGCTCCACCAGCAGCAGGTAGGGGCCGAAAAGGGTTCGTCCGACCGCGGCGGCATCCACAGCTCGCACCCGCCCACCGTCAGCGGGCGCCAGTAGCAGATAGCCGAGCTCCAGCAGCAGCAAGCCGCACAGCAATCCCGGCACCCGCCAGCTGGCAACGTCCAGCCAGGCCCGCTCCTGTTCCACCGCCGCATCGCCCTGGTTCAGCATCATGATCACGAACACCATCAGCACCATGATGGCGCCGGCGTAGACGATCACCTGAAGCGCCGCGGCGAAAGGCGCACCCAGCAGGAAGAACAGCAATGACAGCGCCAGCAGGGTTACGATCAGGTGCAGCAAGGCGTGCACCGCATTGAGCCCGCGCACCACCTGCAGTGCCGCCAGCAGCGCGATCAGCATGGTGAAATAGAAAAGTCCGGTCACGGCAGCAGACTCCGGGGGTTGATCGGTTTCGCCTCATGTTCCGCCTGGCCCTTGTCCTTGCCCCCGATCGCCTTGCCGGCGAAGCGGTAGAAACTGTACTCGTGATACTTGCCGGGCCCCGAAATCAACAGGTCCTCCTTCTCGTAGACCATGTTCTGACGGTCGTACTCGCACATCTCGAAATCCGGGGTCAGCTGGATTGCCAGCGTCGGGCAGGCTTCCTCGCAGAGGCCACAGAGGATGCAGCGGGAAAAGTTGATACGGAAAAATTCGGGATACCAGCGGCCGTTCTCGTCCTCGGTCTTCTGCAAGGCGATGCAGTCCACCGGACAGGCCACCGCGCAGAGATTGCAGGCGACGCAGCGCTCCTCGCCGTCCGGATCGCGGGTCAGTACGATGCGACCGCGGTAGCGGGGCGCCAGGTAGGGTTTCTGCTCCGGATACTGCACCGTCTCCCGGGGCCTAACCGTATGCTGCAGTACCTTCCAGATCGTTTTCAGTTCACTGAACATAGCATTTCCTCCCGGCGGCGGTTACAGCAGCACCAGGCCGGTGACCGTCAGATTCAGCAGCGCCAGCGGTAACAGGCACTTCCAACCGAACGCCATCAACTGGTCGTAACGCGGCCTCGGCAGCGACGCGCGCAGCAGCACGAACAGCAGCACAAACAGCGTCGTCTTCAGCAAAAACCACAACCAGGGCGGCAGTACAGGGCCCAGCCAGCCGCCGAAAAACAGCGTCGTCATCAGCGCCGAGATCAGGATCACGCCGAGGTACTCGCCGACAAAGAACATGCCGAACTTCATACCCGAATACTCGGTATGGAAGCCCGCCGTCAATTCGTGTTCCGCCTCCGGCAGGTCGAACGGCAGCCGGTGGCTCTCGGCGATGCCGGCGATGAAGAACAGCACCATGCCAAGGAACTGTGGAATGCAGAACCAGAGGTCTCGCTGCGCCTCGACGATCTGGCCGAGGCTGAAGGAGCCGGCCTGCATCACCACGCCGAGCAGCGACAGCCCCATGAACACCTCGTAGCTCAGGGCCTGCGCCGCCGAACGCAGCGCGCCGAGCAGCGCATACTTGTTGTTCGAGGCATAGCCGCCAAGTAGCACCGCATACACCGCCAGCGACGACATCGCGAGGAAGAACAGCAGCCCGATATTGAGATCGGCGAGCGGAAAGCCAGGTGCGAACGGGATCACGACGAACGCCATCAGCATGGTGGCCATGGCGATTGCCGGCGCCAGGATGAACACAGGCTTGTCGGCAAATGGCGGTACGAACTCCTGTTTGCCCAGCAACTTCAGCATGTCGGCGACCACCTGCAGCAGACCGAAGGGCCCGACACGGTTGGGTCCGTAACGGTCCTGCCACAAACCCAGCAGTCGCCGTTCGGCCCAGGTCAGCAGCGCTGCCGACACCACCAGCAGCAGTAACACCGCGACCGCACGGATCGCAATTGCCATAAACTCAGCCATCGCCTCCCTCCCGGTCTGTCACGATCAGTTGCGGCGGTTTAGGCAACGGGCTGCGCGCCGGGCGCAGTTCGATGTCCGGAGCGGGGTCCGCCGCCGCGCGCCAGAAACCGGCGCGCTGAGGCACCGCCACGCAGTCCCGGGGCAGGCTAGGATCGACACGCACATGCCAGGTACGCGCGATTCCCTGGTAGTGCAGTTCCAGGCTGTCCCAGTTGTCCAGCTCCAGCCGCGCTGCCGTCTCGGCATCGATGCCGATGACTGGATCTCCCGCGCGCTCACGCACCGCCGCCGCGGCATCGCTCAAGGCCTCGCCGGCAAACACCTCATACTGCGGTATCCAGCACGTGGGAGGGACCGGTTCCACACTCCGCCCCGTGACGGGTTCCAACTCGATGGCGCCGGCATCGAGCAGTGCCGGCGGCAAGCGGTCGCGCCAGTCCCCGCCGACCTCCTGCTGGAAGCGGTTCAGTGCCTGTACCGAGTTCCAGCCCGGCGCCCAGACGCTGCCGCGCCAGTTGCCAAGCCCCGGCGCGCCCTCCATGGAAAAACTGAACGGCGAGTCGGCATCCGCAGGCGGCGGCGTTTCCCGCACCTGCTCGCCGGCATGCATCGCGGTACGGCCGCCATAGCGGGGGCTCTGACGCGCCAGCCGGCGCCCGTCGACCCGCCGTTCCGCATCGGGCCCGGCCGACTCGATGGCAGCCAGTGCCGGCACCCGCCGCGCCAGGCTCCGCCGCAACTCAGCGGCGTGATGCCATTCACGCAGCTCGGTCCAGTCCGGGTTGGTCAGCTCGCCATGCCGCAGGCGATAGGCTTCGATTGCATCGCCGAACAGTCGCCAGGGCGGCGGCAAGGCCGTCGCCATCACCGCTTCGTGCCGCTGCAGCATGACGCAGGCATTGACCAGTGTGCCCTGCTGTTCGAATGCAGATGGCACCGGCAGATTGCCGTCGGCGCCGCGGGTAGACTGGGTTTCCAGGCAATCGAGCACCAGCCGGTGCTGACACAGGCTGTCGAGGCGAGCGAAGGCTTCGGGGGACAGGCGTTGGGCGAGGTCGTTCTCCAACACCACCAGCGTACAGTCCAGCCCCTGGCGCCGCGCTTCTTCGACTTGCCCGAACAACGCGTCCAGGCCCCGTCGGCACAGCACCGCGAGGCCGATGCTGTTGCTTTCGAGCGCAGCCAGATACAGCTGAGGCGTCCGCTCGTCGTCGTGCAGTGCGGCGTGGATCCTGGCGGCGGCATCGAGCAGCCGGCTGTCCACCAGACTACAGCCGCTGACCAGCAACGGCCGCCGCGCGCATCGCAACATGGACTCGGCAGCGTCGACCCAGGCAAGCTGATCCGACGACAGGTTGCCGCCTGCCGCCTTGCCTTCGAGCCGGTCCGCCAGCGCCTGAGCCAGCTGCGTGATCGCCGCCGGCGGTTCGAAGCGTTGCCCTGCGCTGATATCAGCCAGGGCGTTGGCCGCGGGGACCAGTTGCCATAGCGGGCTGCGCTGCCACTGTCCCAGGCCACGCACCGCGGCATCCTGCCAGGGCGCGATCTTCTGCTGCGCCGCCTGTTCGAAACTGCTGTTGCGGATCAGCTGGCGTAACGACAATGCCACGCGGGGCGCGGTCGCGGTGATGTCCTCGCCAAGGATCAGCGCAGCGTCGCACTGTTCGATCTGCTTGAGGGTGGCGAAACTGGTGCCGGCGGCGGCGATCCGCAGGTACTGCTGCAGACAGCTCCACTCGCCGCTGCCGATACCGGCATGAAAGCGAGACTCGCCGACCAGTTTCGCCAGTGCGAAGTTGTTCTCCAGCGACGCCCGCGGCGATCCGACCGCGAACACCGCCTGCGACGGATCGGCGATCCGCTCGAGCAGCCCGTTCAACAGTGATGCGCTGTTTTGGCTCTTGCCAGGCCGGGACGGCGTATTCTGGAAGTCATAGCCGAAGCGGCCGCGATCGCAGAGGAAATAGCCGTTGAGGTCGGCGTGGAAGCGGTTGCTGATCCGTACGATACGACCATAGCGTTCGGCCGCGAAGCTGTTGCAGCCGACCGCGCAGTGGACGCAGACCGACGGCGCGCACTGCTGATCCCATTTGCGACTGAAATGGCGGCTGTAGGTGCGGTCGGTGAAGACTCCGGTGGGACAGATCTCCACCAGGTTGCCGCTGAAGGGGCTCTGCAGCACACCGTCCCGTGCGCGGCCGAAATAGACATGGTTGTGCGCCGCCTGCACGCCGAGATCCTCGCCACCGGCGTAATCGTGGTAGTAGCGCACGCAGCGATAGCAGGCGATACAGCGGTTCATCTCGTGGTTGATGAAGGGGCCGAGATACTGGTTACGATGGGTGCGCTTGAGCCCGCGATAGCGGCGGAACGTATGCCCGCTCATCTCGGTCATGTCCTGCAGATGGCACTCCCCCCCTTCCTCGCAGACCGGACAGTCATGGGGATGATTGGTCATCAGCGCTTCGATGACGGTAGCCCGGAAGTCCTTTGCCTGGGAAGCGTTCAGGCCGACGCGCATGCCGTCCTGCACCGGCGTCATGCAGGCTACGATCAGCCGGCCCCGGCTATCGTTCTCATCCTGGTATTGCAGCACCGCGCACTGGCGGCAGGACCCCACCGAACCCAGCGCAGGATGCCAGCAGAAATAGGGCAGATCGAGACCGAGCGAAAGTATTGCCTGCAGCAGGTTGTGCTGCGGATTGACCTCGTACTCCCTGTCGTCGATCAGAATCCGGCTCATGGCGACCTCGGTTGCGTAGAGCTACTGGCTAAGCTTAGACAATGGCGTAAACATCTGTGGGAACCGGGCCTCCCGGCGAACGAGTGCGGCATGGGGGCATCCGGCATCGCAATTCGTCGCGGGGCGCAGCTCCTAGGCATAAGGACATACCCGGTGCTCGATATGGCGCTCGAAGTCCTCGCGGAAAAACTTCAAGGCGCTTTGCAGCGGTTCCATCGCGCCCGGCGCCAGGGCGCAGAAGGTCTTGCCCGGGCCCATGAAACGGCAGTGCTCCTCGAGCGTCGCGAGATCCTCTGGCCGCCCCGTGCCGCCCTCGATCGCTTCGAGCAGCTGCCGCGTCCAGGGCAGCCCGTCACGGCAGGGTGTACACCAGCCGCAGGACTCCTGGGCAAAGAAACGCTCGAGGTTGAGCACCATGCCGACCGGACAGGTGCGATCATCGAGCACGATCAGGGTGCCGGTGCCCATGCGGCTCCCCGCCTTGCCGATGCTCTCGTAGGTCATCGGCAGGTCCAGGTGTTCAGGCAGCAGGAAATCAGTGGAGCCGCCGCCCGGCAGGAAGCCCCGCAGGCGGTAACCTTCCTGCATGCCGCCGGCGCATGCTTCGAAGATGTCCCGTATCGGCGTGCCCATCGGCAGCTCCCAGGCACCGGCGCGGCGTACCCTTCCACTGACGCCGAACAGTTTGGTACCGCACTCCTCGCCGATCCCGAGTCCCCGGTACCAGTCAGCGCCATTCGCCACGATAGGCGCGACATTGCACAGCGTCTCGATATTGTTGACCACCGTCGGCCGCCCCCAGGCACCGCTGATCTGCGGAAATGGCGGTTTGGCCCTGGGGGTGGCGCGCTTGCCCTCTAGGGCATTGATCAACGCGGTCTCTTCGCCGCAGATATAGCGCCCGCCGCTGATGTGCAGGTGCAGTTCGAGTCCGAAGCCGCTGCCCAGTATGCGTTCACCGACGAGGCCGGCCTCGCGGGCCTCGGCCAGGGCCCTGCGCAGTATGCGTGCCGGATCGACGTACTCGCCCCGCAGGAAGATGTAGGCGACATCGGCGCCAATGGCATAGGCGGCGAGGATCATGCCCTCGAGCAGCAGGTGCGGGTTGCGCTCCAGCAAAAGCCGGTCCTTGAAGGCGCCGGGCTCCATTTCGTCGGCATTGGCAACCAGGTATTTCGGATGGGGCGCATCGTCGCCCCGCGGCACCAGACTCCACTTCACCCCGGTGGGGAAGCCTGCGCCTCCGCGGCCGCGCAGGTTGGCCGCCTTCACCTCTTCAAGCACCTCGTCGGCACTCATGCCGGTGAGCGCTTTGCGCAGCGCCTCGTAGCCGCCGGCGGCGCGATACTCGGCAAGCGTGAGCGCCGAACCATCTTCCTTGAAGTGCCCCGTCAGCGGCCGTTCCATCTGCTACTCCTCCTCGTGCCGGCGTAAGATGGCGATCAGCCGGTCCGGGTCCAGGTCATGATGATGCCGGTCGCCGACCAGCGCCGCTGGCGCGTGGTCGCAATCGCCGAGGCAGGTGATCGGCAACAGCGTGAACTCGCCGTCCGCCGTGGTTTCGCCGAAGTCGATGCCGAGCTCGTAGCCGATGCGCGCACGCAACGTTTCGCAACCGAGCATCCAGCAGGTCACGCTGTTGCACAGCAGGATCACCCTGCGGCCGACCGGTTCGCGGAAGATCAGGTTGTAGAATGTCGCCACACCTTCGACCTCGGCCGCCCCGACACCGAGGTAGTCGGCGATCGCCGCAACGCTATCGTCCGAGACCCAGCCGCGGTGCTGTTGCACGATGCGCAGCGCCTCGATGCAGAGACCCTCCCGCCGTGGATAACACTCGGCCTCGCGCTCGATCTCGGCCCGCTCCTCGTCGCTCAGGTACGCCTGCGACCAGCCGCGGTCACGGGCGAAGATTTGGCTCATGAAAGCCTCCGTTTCATCTCATGACGGACGACCAGGGAGTCCGTCAGCGTCGGTGTAGGGTTCACTCCCGACTGTTGCCTGTTCACTCATCTGTCGACATCCGCCATGACAAAGTCGATGCTGGCGATAATGGCGATCAGGTCGCTGACGAACAGCCCCCGACTCATCAGCGGGATCATCTGCAAGTGCGCAAACGATGGCGTACGGATTCGGGTCCGGTACGACAGGGTGCCGCCGTCACTGACCAGATAGTAGGCGTTCATGCCCTTGGTTGCCTCAACCATCACCGACGCCTCGCCGGGCGGTATGACCGGCCCCCAACTGCTGTTGACAAAATGCTGGATTAGCGTCTCGATATCCTCGAGCGTGCGATCCTTCAGTGGCGGCGTGGTCAGCGGATGCCGGGCCTTGTAGTCGCCCCCGGGCATATTGTCGAGACACTGGCGGATGATGCGCAGGCTCTGACGGATTTCCTCCGCCCGAACCCAGGCCCGGTCGTAACAGTCGCCGCCGCTGGCGGTGACCACCTCGAAGTCATACTGCTCGTAACCGCTGTAGGGCCGCTTTCGCCGCAAGTCCCAATCCAGTCCCGTTGCCCGCAAGCCTGGCCCGCTCGCGCCCCATGCCAGGCCCTCGGCGTGGCTGTAGACGCCGATACCCCGGGTGCGCCGCTGCAGGGTTCGGTTGTCCAGCACCATCTCCTGATATTCATCGAGCCGGCCCGGCAGGTAATCGATGAACTCACGGATCATCCGATCCCAGCCCTGCGGCAGGTCCTGGGCGACGCCGCCAATGCGAAACCAGGCTGGGTGCATGCGGCCCCCGGTGATTGCCTCGACGATGCCAAACAGCTTTTCCCGATCGGCAAACATGTAGAACACCGGCGACATCTGGCCGACGTCCTGGGCGAAGGTGCCGTAGAACACCAGGTGACTGGCAATGCGGAACAGTTCCGCCATCATTACCCGGATGCACTGAGCCCGGGGGGGCGCCTCGATGCCGGCAAGCCGCTCCACCGCGAGTACGTAAGGCAGGTTGTTCATTACACCGCCGAGGTAGTCGATGCGGTCGGTATAGGGAATGTAACTGTGCCAGGCCTGGCGCTCGCCCATCTTCTCGGCGCCGCGATGGTGGTATCCGATGTCCGGCACCGCCTGCACGATCTCCTCCCCATCGAGCTGCAGCGCGACACGGAAAACGCCGTGGACGCTGGGATGGTTGGGGCCGAGGTTGAGGAACATGAAGTCGCTGTCATCGCTCTGGCGCTGCATGCCCCAGTCCTCGGGGCTAAACTTCAGTGCTTCCTGCTCCCGGTCCTGCCGCGCGGCGTCCAGCGTGAACGGATCGACATCGGTGGCGCGGGCGTAGTGGTCCTTGCGCAATGGATGGCCGTCCCAGGTCGGCGGCAGCAGGATACGTCGCAGGTGGGGATGACCCGCGAAGCGTATGCCGAACAGGTCCCATACCTCGCACTCATACCAGTTGGCGTTGGGCCAAAGGTCGCAGATGCTGGGCAATTCGAGCGCGCCCTCCCGCAACGCCACCTTGATACGCACATCCCGGTTGCGGCTGACCGACAGCAACTGGTAGACGACGGTGAAATCGGCATCCGGCTGACCGTCCCGGTGCTCGCGCACGCGCTCGTCGATGGCGGTCAGGTCAAACAGCATCTCGAACGCCTGGCCCTGCAGGCAGTTCAGCGCCGCGCGCAGCTGTTCGCGGGGGACCCAGAAGGTTTCGATCCCGTCGGCCGTAACCTGAGTCTGCAGCTGCGGCGCGGCCTGATGTAACAGCCGCTGCAACCTGGAGTCGGTGTATTCGACGGCGGTTCCGTCGCGCGACGACAGGGGAGTATCCATCAAACGCTGTCCGGCGGTCGCAATTCGTTGGCTTGCTGGCGCGCCTCTCGCCAGCGGTCACGCTGCGATGTCTTTGGCGCGCGGTAGACGTCATGCCCGTCGACGACCCAGCTCAGCGGCCGGCGCTCCTCACCGATCGCGTCCTGCAGCAGCGTCAGCCCCTGCAGCAACGCCTCGGGACGCGGCGGGCAGCCGGGTACGTAGACGTCCACCGGCAGAAAACGGTCGACGCCCTGAACCACGCTGTAGATATCGTACATACCACCGGAATTGGCGCAGGAGCCCATCGAGATCACCCAGCGCGGCTCCAGCAACTGCTCATAGAGTCGCTGGATTACCGGCGCCATCTTCATGAACACGGTACCCGATATCACGATGAGATCGGCCTGGCGGGGTGTGGCGCGGATCACCTCGGCTCCGAAGCGGGCAATATCATGGCGCGGCGTGAAAGCGGTGGCCATCTCGACATAACAGCAGGACAGGCCGAAGTTGAAGGGCCAGAGCGAATGCTTGCGTCCCCAGGACATCAACTCCTCGAGACGGGCAGTAAGCACGCTCTGCCTGACGAAGGCCTCGACGCCTTGGTCACGGTCGGTGGCGATGGTGTCGGCGCGGCTCAGGTGCCAGTTCATGTCCTGTCCTCCAGGCGGTCCAGGCTGCTTTGCCGCGGCCCCCAGTCCAGCGCCCCCTCGCGCCAGAGGTAGGCCAGCGCCGCCACCAGCACCAGGATGAAGATCAGCGCCTCGACAAAGCCGGCGACCCCGACAGCCTCGAACGCCACCGCCCAGGCATAGAGAAAGACCACTTCCAGATCGAAGATCACGAACAGGATGGCAACGACGAAGTAAGCGACCGAAAGCCGCAGCCGACCGCTCCCGACGGACACGATGCCTGACTCAAAGGGCTCGTCAATGGCACGGCCACGGCGCCGCTGTCCCAACAGGTGGGACAGCACCAGCATCAGCGACACCAGCAACAGAACTGCCAGGCTGTAGGCGATCAAGGACCAGAGCTGTTCAGTACCCAGGTCTGAGGCGTACATCGTGTATCCCTCCCAGGAACGGTATCGCTAACTATAGAAGCGACTCCGAAAGTCTGCTGCGGGAAAGCGGAACCGACACCGGTGGCGTGGTGTTTTGCAGCATTTCCGGATAGCATCCTCAACATGATCAGGACAGACACCAAACACCTTTTGCTGGGCCTCGGCGCCGTGCTCTACAGCCTGCTGAGCCAGCCGGGCCTGGCGGAAACCTTCGCCCTGCCGCCGGCGGACCAGAACGTGGTCGGCGAGCTGCGTGTCACCAAGGCACGCCAGGCGGATACCCTTCTCGATATTGCCCGCGCCTTCGACCTCGGCTACGAGGAAATCGTGCTCGCCAACCCCGAGGTCGACCGCTGGCTGCCCGGCGAAAATACCCGCGTTGTACTGCCCACCATCTTCGTGCTGCCGGATGCGCCGCGCGACGGCATCGTGCTCAACGTGCCGGAAATGCGACTGTACTACTACCCCAAACCGCAACGCGGCGAAGCGCCGGTGGTGATCACCTACCCGGTCAGCGTTGGCCGCATGGACTGGAAGACGCCGCTGGGAAAAACCAGCGTCATTCAGAAACAGAAGGATCCGCCCTGGTACCCGCCGCAGTCGATCAAGGATGAGCACGCCGCCAAAGGCGATATCCTGCCAGACATCGTGCCCGGCGGCCCGGGCAACCCTCTGGGCCGGTTCGCGCTACGCCTTGGCATTCCCGGTTACCTGATACACGGCACCGACAAGGAATTCGGTATCGGCATGCGCGTCACCCATGGCTGCGTGCGCCTCTATCCGGAAAATATCGAAAGTCTTTTTGGCCAGGTGCCGGTCGGGACGCCGGTTCACATCGTCAACCAGCCCACCAAGCTTGGCTGGACCGGGCGCGATCTCGTGCTGGAGGCTCACCCGCCGCTGGAGGAAGATGCCGGCATCGACGAAGCCTCGCAGGCCGCACTGCTGCTGGACATCGCAGCAAACGCCGAACGCTTCGGCGCGGATGTCTCGCCGGGGCGGATTCGCCTGGCGGTGACCGTCGCTGATGGAATACCGCGGTTGATAGGTCGCTGAGGTACCACCTCAAGGCCTCTCCGGCCGGACATCCATTGCCTGAGGCCAGATAAAAGGCGGCATACAGATCGCGGCGCGCAGCTGCACATGAGCGGACGCGCGCCTCGGAGGGATCCGGGCGACAACAGGCACGCGCAGACTTCATCGCGCGCCATCACCCGAATTAACGGAAACCTACTTCATCATGGACCGCTGGAACATGCGGTTGAGCTTTTCTTCAGTCGCCATACTCCGGCTGTTTGCCTCATTGGCAACCCTGAGCGCTTCGTCCGCCTTGGCGTTGGCATCGTTAGCCATGTCCATCGCCTGCTGCATGTCCGCTTCGTGCTGGGACTTCAGCATTGCCAGATCGGCACTGTTGGACGCGCAGCCGAAGGTCAGGGCGGCTGCCGTGCCAAGCACCCCTATCTTCATCAGATCACGGATTCTCATCTTGAGACTCTCCCGTCAGTAGATAATTAAGCCGCAACCCCGCAAGGTTGCACGCCAAAGCATAGCGCAGTTGCGATACGATGTGCGCCAGTGAAGCTTGAAACCGTGTCAAAGTATTTCGACGCGGGTGCCGCGCCTGACCCAGCGTGCCAGGCGGCGAATCTCCCTGTTATCCAGCGCGATACAGCCGTTGGTCCAGTTCAGCATTTCATGTACACGCCGGTCGCCGCCACCGAGACCGTGGATGCCGATCTGTCCGCCGAGTGGCGTATCCTGCGGCGGCGTGATACGAAGGTCGAGAGCACTGACGATGCGCAGGTGAGTCCCCCTGTCTATGCGTCCGTCCTCGAGCGCCTGGTCGGCATAGGCGCGATTGGGATAATCGAGGCCAATAAAGTAATTGAAGCGGCTGTCGGGATTAAACCAGCTGACGTGAAAGGTGCCGAGCGGTGTCTTGCCATCGCCACGAGACCGCTTAAGCCCGGCGCCGGCGGCCCCGAGGGCCACCCGATCGAAATGCTCCAATTCCCGGATACCGTCCATTACCGACAACGTCTGCTTGCGGGTATCGACCAGTACCCAGGTCTCGGCCCGGACCGCCGGCGCGCACAGAAAACCCAGTATCAGCGTTACGAGCAGACGGCGGAAGCGTAAAGAAATGAAGCTCAAGTTGCGTCCTATTGGCTGGTTGTGAGGACCCGAATTACTGGCCCAGAATAGGCAATTCGGAGAAACCGGGCAATGCTCGGGCAAGATGTCAGGATTGCTACACTTTGCCTATACAAAGACCGACGCCAAACAGGCTCAAGCGATGACTGTGGAAAAAGCGCGACGACAACCGGAGTTCGAATGGGTCGACCAGCAGCGCAGCGAATCGATTCGTTATCTGCAGCACGGTTACCCGAGCGAGCTGGTGCGCTGGCATTATCACAAGGAATACGAACTGCACCTGATCAAGACGACCCACGGCAAGGTCTTCGTCGGCGACTACATTGGCAATTTCGGTCCGGGTCAGCTGATCCTGGTCGGACCCAACCTGCCGCACAACTGGATCAGCCAGATGCCGGAAGGCCAAAGTGTCGAGCTGCGTGATCGGGTGGTCAATTTTTCCGAGACGCTGGTCGACGCCTGCGCCGGCGTCATGCCGGAAATGCAGGCGCTCGCCCCCTTTTGGGAGCGCGCCCGGTTCGGTATCGAGTTTCTCGATCCGGTGCTGGTGCAACAGGCGGACGAATTGCTGGCCGACTTAGCCGACGCTGGCGGATTTCGACGCCTGACGCGCTTCTGGACCCTGCTGGAGCTGCTGGCTTCAGCTCCCGACTATCGGATCCTATCCACCAGCAGCTATATCCCGGCCACCGGCAAACGTCTGCTGGAAAAGGCCAGCGACGCCATCCAGTTCATCTTCGATCACTACGATCGCGAGCTGTCACTCGAGGATGTGGCCGAGCACCTGGACATGACGCCGAGCTACTTCTCCCGCTTCTTTCGCAAGGCGACCGGACACCGCTTCATCGACTTCGTCAACGGCCTGCGTATCAGCCGTGCCTGCGAGCGACTGGCCCACAGCGACGAGCCGATCACCGACATCTGCTTCGCCGTGGGTTTCAACAACATCGCCAACTTCAATCGCCGCTTCCATGCCATCAAGGGCATGACGCCGTCGGAGTACCGCCGCACCTCGGCCGATGCGCTTTACCGCGGCTGAAAGAAGCTTCGATCGTAGGATGGGTGGAGCGATGCATCTCCCGAAACTTGCAGGTTTCTGCTGGTATGGCGCATCGTGCAACCCATCATGTCGATCCTAGTCACTATCGATTGCTTACCCCCGCGCAGATCATTTGAGGGACGGTGCTGGGTTTCGTGGCGTTGCCACTTCACCCCACCTGCAAAAGCAAACGGGGCGGTCGCCCGTAAGGCGCCGCCCCGTTCTCTTATGACGTAAAGCCTGCAGTTGCGGGCTTGAAGCCTGCGACTGTTAGTTTACCTTGGCATCCAGCTCGCCACGCTCGTAGAGGGCCGACATGTCCTCCAGACCGATGACGCGGATCTTGCTGGCGTTACCCGCGGTACCGAAGGCTTCGTAACGGGCGACACAGATCTCGCTCATCGCCTTGATCGATTCCTTGAGGTATTTGCGCGGGTCGAACTCGGCGGTATTCTGCGCCAGGAAGCGACGGATCGAGCCGGTGGACGCCAGACGCAGGTCGGTATCGATGTTGACCTTGCGCACGCCGTGCTTGATGCCTTCGACGATCTGCTCGACCGGCACGCCGTAGGTTTCCGGAATTTCGCCGCCGTATTCGTTGATCACCGCCAGCCAGTCCTGCGGTACCGACGAGGAACCGTGCATGACCAGGTGGGTGTTGGGAATGCGCTCGTGGATCGCCTTGATGCGATCGATCGCCAGGATGTCGCCCGTCGGCGGACGGGAGAACTTGTAGGCGCCGTGGGAGGTACCGCAGGCAATTGCCAGGGCGTCGACATTGGTCTTGGCGACGAAGTCGGCCGCCTCGTCCGGGTCGGTCAGCATCTGGTCGTGGGTCAGGGTGCCCTCGGCGCCGATACCGTCCTCTTCACCGGCCTGGCCGGTTTCCAGCGAGCCCAGGCAACCCAGCTCTCCTTCGACGGAGACGCCGCAGGCGTGCGCCATTTCGACGGTGCGGCGGGTGACGTCGACATTGTATTCGTAGCTGGTCGGAGTCTTTCCGTCCTCGCCCAGGGAACCGTCCATCATGACGGACGAGAAGCCCAGCGCGATGGAGCGCTGGCAGACGGCCGGCGAGGTGCCGTGATCCTGGTGCATGCAGACCGGGATGTGCGGAAACTCTTCGATCGCCGCCAGGATCATGTGGCGCAGGAAGTTGGAACCGGCGTACTTGCGCGCACCGGCGGAGGCCTGCACGATCACCGGAGAATCGGTTTTCGCAGCCGCTTCCATGATGGCGCGCATCTGCTCCAGGTTATTGACGTTAAAGGCCGGAATGCCATAACCGACTTCGGCGGCATGATCCAGCAACTGACGCATGGAGACGAGTGCCATGGTAGTACCTTTCGTTTCGTTCAGGGGCGCCTCGACGGGCGCCCGGGTTCAATTCTGTTCCTGAGCCAGTCGCGATCGGCTCAGACTTTGCTGCGCGATTCCAGCATCGCCACCGCCGGCAGCTGTTTGCCTTCAACGAACTCGAGGAAGGCGCCGCCGCCAGTGGAGATATACGAAACCTTGTCAGCAATGCCGTACTTGTCCACAGCGGCCAGGGTATCGCCGCCGCCGGCGATCGAGAAGCCCTGGTTGTCGGCGATCGCCAGAGACAGGGCCTTGGTGCCCTCGCCGAACTGATCGAACTCGAACACACCGACCGGACCATTCCAGATGATGGTGCCGGCGTCCTTGAGCAGCGCAGCCAGGCTGGCGGCGGACTGGGGGCCGATATCCAGAATCATTTCGTCATCGGCGACATCGTCGACCGACTTAACGGTCGCAGCAGCGGATTCGGCGAATTCGGTCGCCACGACGACATCGACCGGCAGCGGAATGTTGACCTTTTCCATCAGCGCCTTCGCCACCGGGATCAAATCCTGCTCGCAGAGCGAGTTGCCAACCGGCTTGCCGGCCGCGGCCAGGAAGGTGTTGGCGATACCACCGCCGACGATCAGCTGATCGACCTTGTCCGCCAGGGAGTTCAGCACTTCGAGCTTGGTCGAGACCTTGGAGCCCCCGACAATGGCTGCAAGCGGGCGTGCCGGCTTGTCCAGTGCCTTGCCCAGCGCGTCCAGTTCGCCGGCCAGCAGCGGGCCCGCGCAGGCTACATCGGAGAAGCGCGCCACACCGTGGGTCGAGGCCTGCGCACGATGAGCGGTACCAAAGGCGTCCATGACGTAGACGTCGCAAAGCGCCGCCATTTTGCGGGACAGGGCTTCGTCGTCCTTCTTTTCACCGACGTTGAAGCGAACGTTTTCCAGCAGTACCAATTCGCCTTCGCCAACCTCGAAACCACCGTCGACCCAATCCTTTACCAGCGGCACTTCACGCTGCAGCAGCGTGCCCAGGTGCGCGGCGACCGGCGCCAGCGAGTATTTTTCCTCGTACTCGCCTTCGCTCGGGCGGCCCAGGTGCGACATCACCATGACCCTGGCGCCGGCTTTGAGCGCCAGCTCGATCGTCGGCAGCGACGCGCGGATACGGGCATCCGAGGTCACCTGGCCGTCCTTGACCGGTACATTGAGGTCTTCGCGGATCAGGACGCGCTTGCCGGTCAGGTCCAGTTCCGTCATTTTCAGTACGCTCATCTGAGTGTCCTACCTAAGTTTGCGGTTGATAATCCCGGATGAGGAGCCTGACACCCGCCAGCTGAATCGCCTATTTATGGCGCAGCGGGCCCGCTCCCCACCTAATCCTTGCAGTTGAGCCAGTACCGGGCGACATCCAGCATCCGGTTGGCAAATCCCCATTCGTTGTCGAACCAGCACAGCATCTTCAGCAGGGTGCCGCCGCAGACCCGGGTCTGGGTGGCGTCGAAGACGCCCGAGCGGGGGTCGCGATTGAAGTCCACCGAGGCGTGGGGCTCGTCGGTATAGCCCAGCAACCCCTGCAGCGATCCCGCCGCCGCGTCGCGGATCAGCGCGTTGATCTCTTCGACGCTGGTAGCACGGCGAACGTTGATCGACATGTCCATCGCCGAGACGTTGATCGTCGGCACGCGCAGGTGCAGACATTCGAAACGTCCCGCCAGATGCGGCAACAGCCGGTCGATGCCCCGATCCAGCCCGGTATCGACCGGAATGATCGACTGCAGCGCGCTGCGCGTCAGACGCAGATCGGTCTGGTGATAGCTGTCGATCACCGGCTGGTCGTTCATCGCCGAGTGCACCGTGGTCGTCACGCCGCTTTCGATGCCGAACTCGCGATCCAGCAGGTCCAGCACCGGCACCACGCAGTTGGTGGTACAGGAGGCAGCCGACACTACACGGTGTTCGGCACGCAGCAGCGTCTGGTTCAGGCCATAGACGATGGTGGCATCGACGTCGGCGGTGGCCGGCTGCGAAAACAGCAGCCTGCCGGCGCCCTTGGCCAGGTGCAACTCGGCACTGTGCCGATCCTTGAATGAACCGGAACATTCCAGCACCAGGTCGATCCCCAGTTCTTTCCACGGCAGGTTGCGCGGGTCCGGCTCGTTCAGAACCCGGATACGATCACCATCGACCAGGAGGTCGTTGCCGTCGTAATTCACCGGCAGCGGAAAACGGCCATGGGTGGTGTCGTACCGGGTCAGGTACGTCACCGTTTCCACGTCGGACAGTTCGTTGAGCGCGACCACCTCGAAGTTACGGCGAAAACCGCACTCGTAGATGGCACGTAGTACGCACTGACCGATGCGGCCGTAGCCGTTGATTGCGACGCGGTATTTCATCAACTGCTCACGACAACGACGAAGGCCGGCAACAGCCGGCCTTCTGACGAATTACAGGATGGACTTCACGGTTTCGGCGACGTTCTCGGCCGTAAAGCCGAAATACTTGAACAGTTCGCCGGCCGGAGCCGACTCGCCGAAGCTGCGCATGCCGACAATGGCGCCGTTCAGGCCCACGTACTTGTACCAGTAATCCGCCTGCGCGGCCTCGACGGCAACGCGCGCGCTGACGTCTGACGGCAGAACCGATTCGCGATATGCCGCGTCCTGGGCCTCGAAGCGATCTGTCGACGGCATCGACACCACGCGCACCTGCTTGCCTTCGCCGGCCAGCAGCTCGGCGGCGTCCATCGCCAGCGAGACTTCGGAACCGGTGGCGATCAGGATGGCGTCGGGCTTGCCGGCGCTGTCGCGCAGGATATAGCCGCCCTTGGCGATATTGGCCAGCTGGTCGTCGTTACGTGCCTGGTGCGGCAGGTTCTGACGCGAGAAGATCAGCGCGCTCGGCCCGTCGACACGCTCCAGCGCCGACTTCCAGGCCACCGCCGACTCGACGGCGTCGCACGGCCGCCACAGGCTCATATTCGGGGTGTGACGCAGGTTTGCGATCTGCTCGACCGGCTGGTGGGTCGGGCCGTCTTCACCCAGGCCGATGGAATCGTGGGTGTAGACATGGATCACACGCTGTTTCATCAGTGCCGCCATACGCAGGGCATTGCGGGCGTATTCCATGAACACCAGGAAGGTGGCGCCGTAGGGAATGAAGCCGCCGTGCAGTGCGATACCGTTCATGATTGCCGACATGCCGAACTCGCGCACACCGTAGAACAGGTAGTTGCCGCTGGCGTCATCCTTGCTTATGCCCTTGGCACCGGACCAGAGGGTCAGGTTGGAGCCGGCCAGATCCGCCGAGCCGCCGAGCAGTTCCGGCAGCATCGGGCCGAAGGCGTTGAGGGCGTTCTGCGAGGCTTTGCGGGACGCAATGGTTTCGCCCTTCTCGGCCACTTCGCGAATCCAGGCATCGGCTTTCTCGGCGAAGTCCGCCGGCAGCTCACCGCTGATGCGGCGCAGCAGCTGGTCGGCCAGTTCCGGATATTCGGCACGGTAGGCGGCGAAGCGCTCGTTCCACTCGTTCTCGGCGTGGCTGCCGGCCTCGCGGGCATCCCAGTCGGCGTAGATGTCTTCGGGCACTTCGAAAGCAGGGTGGTGCCAGCCCAAGCGTTCGCGGGTCAGGGCGATCTCGTCGTCGCCCAGCGGTGCGCCGTGGCACTCTTCCTTGCCTTCCTTGTTCGGCGAGCCGAAACCGATGATGGTCTTGCAGCAGATCAGGGTCGGCTGCGCGGTGTTGGCCTGCGCCTGCTCGATGGCGGCGCGGATCTGATCCGGGTCGTGACCGTCGACGCCCGGGATCACCTGCCAGCCGTAGGCTTCGAAGCGCTTCGGGGTGTCGTCGGTGAACCAGCCTTCGACTTCGCCGTCGATGGAGATGCCGTTATCGTCCCAGAAAGCGATCAGCTTGCCGAGGCCGAGGGTGCCGGCCAGTGCGCAGGATTCGTGGGAGATCCCTTCCATCATGCAGCCATCACCCATGAAGGCATAGGTGAAATGGTCGATGATGTCGTGACCGTCACGGTTGAACTGTGCAGCCAGCGCCTTTTCCGCGGCGGCGAAACCGACCGCGTTGCTGATGCCCTGCCCCAGCGGGCCGGTGGTGGTCTCGACGCCCGGGCAGTAACCGTACTCGGGGTGACCGGCGGTCTTGGAGTGCAGCTGACGGAAGTTCTTGATGTCCTCGATGCTTACGCCGTAGCCGGTCAGGTGCAGCAGCGAATAGATCAGCATGGAGCCATGACCGTTGGACAGGATGAAGCGGTCGCGGTCGAACC
>JABXIM010000023.1 GCA_013373085.1 Oceanospirillaceae bacterium
ACGCTGGCGCTGGCCGCCCGACAGCTCGCCGGGGCGGCGTCGCAGCAACGACTCGATCCCGAGCCTGGCGCAGGCCTCGCGCAACTTGGCTTCCGGTATGTCCGCGCCGAATCCCAGGCGCAGGTTGGCGTCGACGCTGAGGTGCTCGAACAGGTTGTGGTCCTGGAACAGCATGCTGACCGGACGCTGTTCGGCCGGCTGCGTCAGCAGCGACTGGCCGCGCCAGCGGATATCGCCGGAGCGGGCGCGCTCGAAGCCGGCGATGGTATCGAGCAGGGTGGTCTTGCCGACACCGCTGCGGCCCTGGATCGCCAGTATCTCCCCGGCCTCGACGCGGAAATGGTAGTGCAGCGGCATACCGTCGCGGATGACGTTGAGATCGTCTATTTCAAGCATTCTGTCGTTCCCGTTCGAAAATCCGCAGCACCAGCGCGCACAGGCCCAGCAGCAGGGCAGACGCCACCGACGCCTCCTGCAGCCGGTAGGTGCCGGCGTAACCGTAGATCAGCCAGGGCAGCGTGGTCCAGTCGGCGTTGCCGAAGATCGAGAAGATCGCCACGTCACCCATCGCCAGCAGCATTACCAGTCCAAAGGTCGCCAGGCAGGCGCGCCGCACGAAAGGCCATTCGATCGCCAGCCGCTGACGCACCCCGAGCTTGAGGCTGCGGCCGAGGCGGTCGTACTGGCTGTCGAACTGCAGCAGTCGCGGTCGCAGTTGCTGAACCGCGAACGGAATCACCACCGCGGTATTGAGCAGCAGCACCAGCAGCATGCCGTAGCGATCGAGATCGACGAGTGGCAGCAGCAGGATGTACAGACCCACTGACAGCACCAGTGCCGGCGCCACCAGTGTATGGGTCGCGAGCCACTCCAGCGCCAACGTGAGGCGACGTTGGTTTGCGAGGCGCGCGCGTCGTATCGGAGTCAGCATCAGATAGGCGGCGCTCAGGGCCGTCACCGACGCGCCCAGACCGAGAAACAGGGTGATCAGGGCAGGGCGCAGCACCGCCGGCCAGTCGAAGCGGATCAGATCGGCGTCGAGCAGCCCGGGGAGCAGCGCCGCGATCGGCAGCAGCAGAAACAGCCAGGCCGCGCCATAGACCAGTCCGTGCAGCTGTTGTTGCGTCGCGGACGGACGCGGTGTCCGCGGTTTCCTGGCGCTGTCGACACCGAGCCAGTGAGTGGAGCCGAGGCGCGCCAGCAGCAGGAACAGGCCGCCCGCGATCAGCAGTTGGGTCCAGGCCAGCGTCAGCGCTTCGGGCAGGTTGAAGTCATACTTCAACGCTTGGTAGATCGCCACTTCCAGGGTGGTGGCACGGGGCCCGCCGCCAAGCGCCAGCACCACCGCGAAGCTGTTGAAGCAGAGCACGAAAATGAAGCCGAACAGCGGCAGCAGGCTGTTCCGCAGCGCCGGCCATTCGATCAGACACAGCCGCTGCCAGGGCCCCAGCTTGAGCTGAGCCGCCAGGCGCCAGCTGCTGTCCGGGATATGTTGCAACGCCAGCAGCAGGGCACGGACGGCGAATGGCAGATTGAGATAGACATGGGCGATCAGGATGCCGTTGAGGCCATAGAGGTTCCAGCCCTCGCCGAGCAGCGGCGTAACCAGGCCGCTGCGGCCGAGCAACGCCACCAGACCGGTGATCAGCACCAGCGTCGGCATGGTGAAGCACAGCAGGCACAGCTGCAGGAAGCCCTGTTTCAGAGGCAGTCCCGGGTGATAGTAAAGCGCGCGGGCCACCGGCCAGGCGAGCAGCAGCGACAGCAGCGCGCTGAGACCCGCCTGTTTCAGAGAGAACCGCAATACCGAATGGAAGTAGGGGTCACCGAGCAGGCTGCTGTCGAAACCGCCGTGTTCGAAGCCGATCAGACCGTAGAACGACAGGGCGGTCAGAAGCAGGCTGAGCGCGAGGACCGTGGCGCCGGCCAGCCCTGCCATTGTTACTGGCTGGCGGCGCTGCGCCATTCGCGCAGCCAGGCGCGGCGTCCGTCCTGTACCTGTTGCGGCGTGAAGCCGATTCGCTGGGGCTGGATCAGGCTGTCGAAGGCGTTGGGAAGCTCGACGCCGTCGATAACCGGCAGCATCCAGTTGGTGACCGGAATGATCGCCTGGGCTTCGGGCGAGACCAGGAACTGCAGAAAGCGGCGTGCCAGCTCCGGGTTGGCGGAGGTTTTGGTCACGGCACCGACCTCGATCTGGGCGACGTGGCCCTCGCTGAAGGCGGCGGCTTTATACTGCTGCTTGTTTTCGGCGACCTGGTGGTAGGCCGGCGAGGTGCTGTAGCTGAGCACGTAGTCGGCGTCGCCTTCGAGGAACAGACTGTAGGCTTCCCACCAGCCCTTGGTAACGGTGACCGTATGGCCGGCCAGCTGTTTCCAGGCGTCCGGCGCGGCATCGCCGTAGACCGACTTCACCCACAGCATCAGCCCCTGCCCCGGCGTGCTGGTACGCGGATCCTGGTAGATCACCGAGGCATCGGACTCGATCAATGCCCGCAGCGAGGTTGCCGGTTCGGTGACGCGGGTGCTGTCGTAGACGAAGGCAAAATAGCCGTAGTCGAAGGGGACGAAATCGGCGTCGTGCCAGGCGAGTTCCGCCTTGAGCCCGCCAAGATCTAGGCCGTGGGGCTGCAGCAGTCCGGTGGCGCGGGTTTCCTCGATCAGGGCGTCGTCGATGCCGAGGATGACGTCGGCTTTGTTGCCGGCGCCTTCGATGCGCAGCCGGTTCAGGATGCTGACGCCATCCTCGACCGCGATGTACTCGAGGTCGCAACCGCACTGCTGCTCGAATGCCTGCTCGAGCTGCGGGCCGGGGCCCCATTCGGAAACGAAGGAGTCGTAGGTATAGACACGCAGATCGGCGGTGTCGGCGAGGACGCCCGACGGAGCCGACGTCAGTGCGAGGGTACTGAGGGCGAGGGTGCTGCAGAACAACAATGAGGCTTTCATGCGAATCCTTCGGCTGGGGGCAGACGCGCCGCCGCCGGGGCGTTAGACTGCAACGCCCCGATCGTTTGGGAAAAAGGCCCGGAATTTTAACCCAGCTGACGGACCACTGCCATGCAGCAAGATGTTTTCGCCGCCGTTCAACGCCATATCGACGCCGATTGTGACTGGCGGCCCTTCGCCGGAGGGACCAGCAACAGCCTGTACCTTGCCGATAATGGCGCAGAGGCCCTGCTGCTGCGAATCAACGCCGCCGGTAGCCGGGTCCCCGGGGTCGACCGCGATCGCGAGGCGTTGCTGCTCGAAAAGATGCAGGGACGCGACTGGGCGCCCAGGGTGCGTGGCTGCGATCCCCGGGCCGGGTGGCTGCTGATGGAGCAGCATGGCGATGTGCCGAGCGCGCCGCTGGCGCCGGCGCTGCGGCAACAGCTGCTGCTGGCCGTGGCGGACTGGCAGCGGATGGAAGTGCCCGGGGCGGACTTCGATTACCCGGGGCTGTTCGATCATTACCGGCGCCAGTTGGTCGGCCTGCCACTGGGCAAGGCGTTGCTGCAACTGATCGAGGTGCTGGAGCGCAACTGGGAAGGCCTGCCAAGGGTTTCGAAACGGCTGACCCATCACGACCTGCACCCCGGCAACCTGTGCCAGCGTGACGGCCGCCTGGTGGTGATCGACTGGGAATACGGCGCCATCGGCTGCCCCTGGTTCGATGCGGCGGGACTGTCGAAACAGTTCGATGCCTCGCTTGCGGAACTCGCGGCGCTGCCCGCCTTTGCCGAGCTCGACACCGATACCCTGGCCGAGGGCCTCGGCCAGGCCTGCTGGATGCTCGAGGCGCTCGAATGTCTCTGGTACTGGGCTCGGGGCCTGTCCGGCACCGGGCGCGACATGGCCTGGCTGATGCACGAGACGCTTAGGCTGCTGAAAACATCCGCGTAGGATGGGAGACGCGATGCTTTGGCATGGCCTGCAATGGCTCTTCAAGGCCAGGGTATCGCTGATCCCGTCATATCGATCGTATTCCCGACCGATTGGCCAAGGTCGGAATCTGGATTTAGGGTTGGGTTGTGCGACGTTGTCACCCCATCCAGCGCCTCTCGCCTTTCCGGCCTACACTCTGGTCAACACTTTCGCGTGCAAGATGTTTCCGGCCAGGGGGGACGCTGAATGTCCGGGTGGTTTACGGGACACGGGTGCTGCCGATGCGGCGGGCGCCTGCCGGCGTTGGCGTGTATTACCGCTGCAGAAGGGTTTGCCCTGTATGCGCCGCCACGGGACTGAACGGTTGTGAACGTGCTGCTGATTCACGGTATGGGCCGCACGCCGGCGTCGATGCTCTGGTTGCGCCACCGGCTGCGTGCCGACGGCCACCGCGTCGGCCTGTTCGGCTATTCACCGACGTTCGAATCGCTCGAGCGAGTCACCGGACGCCTGGTGCGCCGGGTTCGCAGGATGGCGGGTAGCGGAGCCTATGCGCTGGTCGGCCATTCCCTCGGCACCGTGCTGATCCGCAATGCGCTGGAAGACCTGCAGGATCAGCCGCCCGAGGCCTGTTTTTTTCTGGCGCCTCCGGTGACCGCCAGTCAGGCAGCCAAATTGTGTTCCCGCTTCTGGCTCTTTCGCGCCGCTACCGGCGAGATGGGGCAACTGCTGGCGAACGATGACTTCATGCGCCAGTTGCCGATGCCGGATCCGGTGCACATCTATGCCGGCACCGGTGGCCCGCGCCGCGACTGGCTGCCACTCGGCGATGTGCCCAACGATGGCATCGTCACCCTGGCCGAGGCCTGCGGGCGGGTGCCAGAGGCGGCGCGGGAAGTCGATGCCATGCACACCTTCATCATGAACAATGCCCAGGTGATAGCGGATATTCGCAGGCAACTGAGCCGGCTCGAAGGCAAAACTGAGCCGGCTTGAGAGCGTCGGAGCGCGCCTGTAAGAGGGTATCAGTCGTAGCCCAGGGCGAAGCAGGCGCTGTCACGGGTAACCAGTGTTAAATCGCGCTTGAACGTCGCCTTGACCGCGCCTTTTCCCCGCGCCGGCTTGCCAGGATTGAGGGCGGGGTGGGCGCTGGAAGTCGGATGCTTTGTGTTCGGTTTGTTGATTGACATGGCTTTCTTGTTCTCTGGGTACATCGGGATAGCGAGTCGTGCTTGGCTGAAAACTCGATTACACCAGATTCCGGCTGAACAGCAGTTTAAGACCAGCACCCAAAATCGTCCGGAAGTCCCGAATCCTGCAGCTGTCAGCGGTTCGAATGGTCAATCGCTGGCGCTCTGGTATCGACAAGGTCCCGTCCCGTGACGATGTTGCCGCGCGACAGGCCATCAAGACACCGGGCGAAACCCCGATGCGCTACCAGTGACCGGTATTGTCCATGCTGGCCCAGGGTTCCCGGGGCTCGAGCGCGGGCCCCATCTGCAACAGTTCGATCGAGATATTGTCCGGTGAACGGACAAATGCCATATGACCGTCGCGTGGTGGGCGATTGATGGTCACGCCGGCATCCGCCAGCTTCTGGCAGAGGTCGTAAATGTTCTCGACCGCGTAGGCCAGATGGCCGAAGTGCCGGCTGTCACTGGGCAAACCCTCGTCACCGTCCCAGTTATAGGTCAGTTCCACGGCGCATTCATGCTGCTGCGGCGGCGCCATGAAGACCAGGGTGAACCGGCCTTTCTCGTTGTCCATGCGACGGACTTCCTCGAGACCCAGCAGTTCGAAGAAAGCGATGGTTTGGTCCAGGTCCTTGACCCGGACCATGGTGTGCAGGTATTCGAGCTTCATTTTTTATCCCTTCGAGTTAGCGGGTTTATTCATCTGGCGTGCGAATAACAAGGGAACCCATTTGCACATCACGCCACGGAAGCAGGCGCACGCGCGTGGACATGCTGTTTCCCGCCGCGTTCGCATCGGCCTATTGCCTGACGGGGCGTGCCGATATCCTGATCAAGCCCGGGCTGTGGCAGGACGCGCCGGTTGCCGGGGAGTCTGCTGCGGGCTGGAGCCTGTCTGTGCCTTGCGGCAGTGCCGCCGAGACGCCCGGGCCGGCGCAATGCTGCAGTCCCGGGCGGGAAGCGGACTTGAACGCGTTGCCAGCAGCAGGGTACGTAGCTGGCGCTTCCGCGCATCGGTGGGCATGGTGGCGCTCAAAGCATCCAGTCGATCGGCAGCACGGACAAAACCGATACGCCAGCGCGCCTGAAGACACTTGTGTTGGGTTCGGTGTCGTAACGCACCGGTTCGCCTTCGTCGCGACGCTCCAGCCAGTAGAGATCGCCATTGTCATCGAGACGCACCTCGTAGGCTGCCATCGGAACCAGGGTTTCGAACAGGCGATCGAGGCGTTGTGCCAGCTCCGGGCTTTCGATCAGGAACCCAAGTTCGGTATTGAGCTTCGCCGAGCGCGGATCGAAATTGTAGGACCCGACGAAGATGCGATTGCCGTCGACCGAGAAGGTCTTGGCGTGCAGACTCGAGTCGGAACCGGAAAACGGCAGCGCCCGTTTGCGCGGGTTGCGCTCCTGCGGCCGGCGTTTCAGTTCGTACAGCCGGATACCGGCTTCGAGCAGCGCCTGACGGTGCTTGGCGTAGCCGGCGTGAACCGCAGCGACATCGGTGGCTTCCAGGGCATTGGTGAGGATTTCGATGTCGACGCCCTGCTGTGCGAGGTCGGTGAACATTCGGGTACCGACATCGGTCGGGACGAAGTAGGGGGAGACCAGCCGGATACGTGACTGCGGCTGCCCCAGCGCCTTGATCAGTCGCGTCGAGAGCAGGTCCTCGTGGTAGGCGAAACCGAGCCCTTTCGAGGGATCGTCGCTGACCATGCGCGTCGGCGCCCAGACGAATTCAAGCCGATGCTCCTGCAGATCGCTCACCAGCTTGGACGAAGCCACGGCTTCTTGGTATTGCTGTGCATCGGGGGCCTGCCAGGCGGCTTCGAGCCCGGCCTCGAGCCGTTCCCCGGCGTCCGGACCGGGCTTTGGCAGCACCCGCTCTACCGGATAGGACGACTGGCTGTCCCAGTAGCGGTCGAAATCGCGTGATACATCCTGCACCACCGGACCGATTCCCAGGACGTCGAGATCGGTGAACTGGACTTCGTTGGTCGCGGCGAAATACTCATCGCCGATATTGCGCCCGCCAATGATGGTGGCGCTGTTGTCGGCGGTGAAGGACTTGTTGTGCATGCGTCTGTTGGAGCGGGAAAAGTCGCCGATAAAACCGAGCAGGCGAAAGCGTCGTGTGGTGAAGGGGTTGAATAGCCGGACTTCGATACGGGGATGTTCGTTCAGCGCGGCCAATGGGTGATCGAGGCCGACGGTGTTGGTGTCATCGAGCAGCAGCCGGACCCGCACACCGCGCTCCGCGGCCTGGTAGAGCGCACCGACCAACAGGTTGCCGGTGATATCGTTGTGCCAGATGTAATACTGAACGTCGAGGGTGCGTTCGGCATTGCGGGCGAGCAGAATGCGGGCGGCAAAGGCGTCGTGCGGGTTGGGAAGCGGGTGAATGCCGGTCACGCCGGGATGGGCGGCCGTCAGCGGTGCGGCCGCCTGGCCAAGGCGCGTTTCGGCGGCGCCGCTGGTCGATAACGCGGCGCTCATGGTGCGTCCCTCCTGCGACGGTAAGGAACCGCAGCCGATAACCAGAACGGAATACAGCAGCATTAGCGGCAGGCGTAAAACGATCGCTTTCATGGGCAGCTCGGTCGTGCGGATGAATTGATACTCAGCATAGATGAATATTGTGCAATGTTCCGGCGCTGCGGTCGGCACGAAAACGGCTAGGCTTTAACCACCGCCAGTACGGGATGCCAGGGAGGGACCATGAGAGCCACACTGATCGGATTGCTGCTGATGATGCTGGCCGGCTGCGCGCCCCATCAGCAGTACCGCCCCAATTACGACCTCTGCCGCCTGCCCGCGGACATCCAGACGCAGCAATGCGCCGAGCACGCACGGCAGGTGGTGGAGCCCTCTTCCGACGCCGGCTACAGCCTCAACTTCATCGAGTTCGACGACCAGGGCAGCCTCTGGGACCGGGCACAGATGGGCGCGGTGCTGGATGCGCTGTCCGCCGATTCCGTCCAGGGCGATCTGCTGATCGTGGTGTTCGTGCACGGCTGGAAGCACAGCGCCGCATCCGGAGACCCCAATATCGACACCTTCCGCCGGGTGCTGGCGCAGCTCAGCGAGAACGAAGCCTACATGGCCGGCCTGACCGGCCTGCCGCCGCGCCGGGTGGCCGGTGTCTACCTTGGCTGGCGCGGTGGATCGGTACCGGTGCCGCTGCTGGAGGACCTGACCTTCTGGAACCGAAAGAACACGGCGCAGAAGGTGGGTCATGGCGATGTCACCGAAGTGCTGTCGCGGCTGGAAAAGCTGAAACGGGACCGGGGCAGCATCGACGGCAACTATGGCGCCGTCAGGCTGGTGGTGGTCGGTCACAGCTTCGGCGGCCTGGTGGTGCACACGGCGCTGGCTCAGATCCTGGCGAACCGCTTCGTGGTGACGACCGGACCCGATGGCGTGCAGGGGAATATCGAGAACTTCGGCGACCTGGTGGTGCTGATCAACCCGGCATTCGAGGCGCAGCTCTACGCCTCGCTGCACGATATTTCGACGGAGCGGGGCAGCTATTTCGAATCCCAGCTGCCGGTACTGGCGATCCTGACATCTGAAGCGGACGATGCGACCGGTACGGCGTTCCCGCTCGGGCGCCGGGTCTCGACGCTGTTCGAGAAGACGCGTACCGTCGAACGCTGGAACGCGGCGGCGCAGCAACAGGAAATGATCGACGAGGGCGCCGCGAACGTCACGGCGGTTGGCCATTTCGAGCCCTACCGTACTCACCGGCTTTACCCCGCGCCGGGCAATACCCGGCACGAGCCGCTGAGCACCCGCGACAGCCTGGAGGCGGCCCTGGTTGCCGCCCGCGCATGGCGGGATGACGCACCCGGCAGCCGGATTCCCTTCGCCAGCCTGCTGCTGGAGCGGGAGGCCGACTCCGCCGCACGCAACCCTTATCTGGTGATGCGGGTGGACCGGGACATCATCCCCGATCACAACAATATCGAGGATCCGCGGGTCATCGAGTTCGTCACCCAGCTGATCATGATCTCGACGGTACCCGAAGCGCGCAGGGGACGGCTCGACCGGGCTGTCGGTAACTGAGCCGGGAGCCCATCACAGGCTGTTAGAGCAGCGCGGCGATAGCGGGTTCCAGTTTCTCCGGTGTTGTGGACGGCGCGAAGCGCTGGATGCGCGCGCCATCGCGGCTGATCAGGAACTTGGTGAAATTCCATTTGATCGTCTTGCTGCCGAGCAGGCCCGGGGCCGCGGCTTTCAGGTAGTCGAACAGCGGCTCGGCGTCGCGGCCATTGACGTCGATCTTGCTGAACAGCGGGAAGCTGACGCCATAATGCGTCTCGCAGAATGTGCTGATCTGCGGCCCGTCGCCGGGTTCCTGCTGACGAAACTGATTGCAGGGAAAGCCGAGCACCACGAAGCCGCGCTCGCGGTATTTGTCGTAGAGCGCCTGCAGACCCTTGTACTGCGGGGTGAAGCCGCACTGGCTGGCGACATTGACGATCAGCAGCACCTTGCCCCTGTAGTCCGAAAGATCGACCGCCGTACCGTCGATTGCGGCGACCTGGTAATCGTATAGCCGGGTCATCATCCTGCCCCCCTCATCGATTTTCATACAGTCCCTGGCTCTGCCGGCGACGGGCGTCGCCGCCGGCCGCCGATTCTCTACTCCCCCCTAGTCCTTGCGGCTACGCCCTGACAAAGCGTTGCCGGGAGGATGTGCGGTCACGACGCTGCCGCCATTCTGACAGCACCCCGGAAGACGATCCGGAGATCCATATAACAACAATTGGGACTGACAGATGGTATCTGATTCTCGCATGCTGAAGAAAACCCCGCTGCTCGCCGCTGCTGTTGCGGCTGCGGTCTGTTCCACCTCGGCCCTGGCGGTCGATTTCCATGGTTACCTGCGGTCGGGTATCGGCGCCACATCCGGCGGTGGTGACCAGGCCTGCTTCCAGGCCGCGGGCGCACCGGCCAAATACCGCCTCGGCAACGAATGCGAAACCTACGCCGAAATTGGTCTCGGTGCCGAGCTTTACAACGAAAACGCCCGCACCTTCTACCTCGACTCCATGATCGCCTACAAGTCGAATCAGGCCAATGATTGGGAAGCGGCCCTCGGCGACAGTGCCGATGACGGCAACCCCTACGATAACTCGGTCGCTTCGGTGCGCCAGTTCAACGTCCAGGCGAAGAATTTCCTCGACGCCCTGCCGGGTGCGACCCTCTGGGCGGGCAAGCGCTACTACAAGCGACATGACGTTCACATCAACGACTACTACTACTGGGACGTGTCCGGTCCCGGTGCCGGTATCGAGGATATCGATCTCGGCTTCGGCAAGCTGGCCCTGGCCTGGACCCGCAACACTGACGGCACCTGGGTCTACGATGGCGCCGGCACCGGCACCAACGTCGCCAACGATACCGTCGATATCCGCCTCGGCGATCTCAAGGTGAATACCGACGGCGCACTGGAGCTTGGCTTTGATTACGGCAAAGCCAACCTGAACGAGGTGCAGCGCGACGACCCGGGATTCGATGATCAGAAAGGCTACCTGGTGACCGTCGAGCACACCCAGGGCAACTGGTTCGGCGGCTTCAACAAATTGGCGCTGCAGTATGCCAGCGACGGCATGATCGGCACCGGTCACAACAACAGCGCCGCCGGCGACGGCGACATGTTCCGCCTGGTCGATCAGGGTGTGGTGCAGCTCGGCGACCGTGTCGAAATGATGTATGTCGGTATCTACGAGGATAAGGACCTGGATGCGGGTAACGGCCAGACCTGGACCTCGTTCGGCGTGCGTCCGGTGTACAAGTGGAACGACATCATGAGTACCGCTGTGGAACTGGGCTATGACCGGGTCGAGCCCCAGGGTGATGGCGACGACGCCGACCTGGTCAAGCTGACCCTGGCACAGCAGTGGTCTGCCGGCAACAGTTTCTGGGCCCGTCCCCAGGTGCGTGCTTTCGCGACCTATGCCCGCTGGGATGGCGATGTATACAATGCCGCCAGCGAGTCCATCGAAATGGGTGAGGACGACGGTCTCACCTTCGGCGTGCAGGTCGAGGCCTGGTGGTAACGCCGGGTCTCACTCTCCGCACGACTGGTCTCGGACGATTCTCTTGCAGATGATGTTTGCCCCCGGTGTCCTGTGGACCCGGGGCTTTTTTGCCATCGCGGCACCGGATAAACCCATTGGGCCGCGCTGGCAGGAGCTTTCGTATGAAAATGACAACACGACTACCGGCAGCCTGCCTGGGGCTGTTACTGGCCCTTGCTGGACCAGCGCAGGCCGGACAGACACAGAACCCGCTCGAAGCCGAGGCAATCTGCTGCGACAATCTCGCAGGGTTGCCGTTCCAGGCGCTGCCGGCGGGTGGTCACCTGAAATTCCGCATCGGCGCCGATGCGCCGCGCTTCCTGTTCCCCGAGGGGGTCAGCCCCTTCGCTGCTTTCCGGCTGCCGGAAACCGACCGTACGCTGGAGCTATCGCTGCGGAGCCTGGCCGGCGACGACCTGTTCCAGCCCCGGGTCATGCTGCTCGACGCCGCCATGCGGCCAACCCGGGCGTTCGGCAGCGAGGCCTTTCCATACCAGCCGGCGCGGGGATTCGTGCCGGATGCGCTCAGCGGCCGGATCCAGATCCGCAGCCGCTATCCGGGCGCCCAGGACAACGAACGTTACCTGATCGTCTACACCACCCCGGAACAGCGCCAGGGAGAGACCCGGCTGGTGCATCCGGCCAAGACCTTTGCCCGTGCCCATGGCAACGAACCGCCCAATATTCCCGATCCGATCGTCGCACACGGCGAAACCGGCACGCTGGAACTGAAGATCGACGCCGAGGGCGGCTTCGCCCTCGGCCAGACGCTGCTGCAGCCGTTGCTGGGCGCCGGCCAGCGCGAAGACGTGGTGGCGGCTCTTCCGCAGCCCGCGGTCGACGCGGTGGCGCCGGGGCCGGTCGAGGCGGCGTTGCCCGAGACCGAGGTCTATTACCGCAACGCTATCGACGAGGCGCTCGGGAGCGGTGATCTCGATCGGGCCCTGAAGCTTGCCGAGGAGGCCCGTCGCGTCGGTGCCGAAGGCGCTCGGCGCCATCTGCTGCAACAACTTAAAGCCGGTCTCGACGGATAAGCGGGGCGGTGCCACTTCCGGCACGGCAGAGCGGAATTTTCTACTCCTGCCGTCTACGCCCGGACTCGCCGGGGGGAGGAGGATGTGGCGCCGGCCCTTCTCGACCACGATAGACAGTAGGAAGCCCTCCCGCCAACGGGGGCCTTACAAGAACAACAACCTTACAGGTATTGCACGACATGAAGATCAAGAAGCTTATCGCCTCCATGGCCCTGACCCTCACGGCTGCCGGTCTTTCCGCCGGCGTCCAGGCCGCAATCGAAGAGGGCAAGCTGGTTGTCTGGATAAACGGTGACAAGGGGTATAAGGGGCTCGCCGAAGTCGGCAAGCAGTTCACCGAGGAGACCGGTATTCCGGTCGAAGTGTCCCATCCGGACAGCGTTACCGACAAGTTCCAGCAGGCGGCGGCCACCGGTAACGGTCCCGACATCTTCATCTGGCCGCACGACCGATTCGGCGAATGGGCCACCAGCGGGCTGATCGTACCGATTGAACCGAGCCCCGGGATCAAGAGCGGCATCGTCGACTTCGCCTGGGATGCGGTCACCGTCAACGGCAAGTACTACGGTTATCCGATCGCAATCGAGGCAATCGGACTGATCTACAACAAGGCGCTGGTGACGGAGCCGCCGGAGACCTTCGAAGAAGTCGTCGCGCTCGACAAATCGCTGGCGGCTGACGGCAAGAAAGCCATTCTCTGGGACTACAACACCACCTACTTCTCCTGGCCGCTGTTCGCCGCAGAAGGCGGTTATCCCTTCGCCAAGAACGATGCCGGCTACGATGTGGCCGATACCGGCGTCAACAATGAGGGCAGTCTGCGCGCGGCCGATCTGTTGAAGCAGCTGATCGACGAGGGCGTAATGCCCAGCGGCGCCGACTACGGCACCATGGAGTCGGCCTTCAACAAGGGCGAAGTGGCGATGATGATCAACGGTCCCTGGTCCTGGGCCAATGCCAAAAAAAGCGGCATCGACTTCGGTGTCGCAGCGATTCCTGCGGTCACCGACGTACCGGGCAAGCCGTTCACCGGCGTGCTGGCCGCGACCCTGAATGCCGCCAGCCCCAACCGCGATCTGGCGGTGGAATTCCTCGAGAACTACCTGCTGCAGATCGATGGTTTGAAGAAGGTCAACGACGACGTGCCGTTGGGCGCGGTGGCCAACACCGAGCTGATGTCCGAGCTGTCCCGGGACGCCAACATCGATGCCACCTTCAAGAATGCCGCGATGGGCGAACCAATGCCGAACGTCCCGGAAATGGGTGCCTTCTGGTCGGCGATGGAGCCGGCGATGAAGAACATCACTTCGGGCCGGCAGTCCGTCAAGGACGCGCTGGACGGTGCGGCCAAACGCATTCTCAACTAACGTAGCCGCCGGGGCCGTTCCCGATAGCGGGAGCGGTTCCGGCGCCGTCACTTGCAGGGTCAGCTCATGTCCAGTTATGTCCTACGAAGCTTTGCCAATGGCAAAGGCTTTCCCAACCTCAAGATCGGTTTCAAGCTGGTGGCCGGGCTGTCGCTTGCGCTGTTCGGTCTTTACCTGGTTGTCGCGCTCTATGCCCAGCAGCAGATCGCCTTTGCGTTGCTGGTACTGCTGGTGCTCAGCTCCGCCGGTTATGTCTATTTGAACCGTCGCGCCTATGCCCACCGCTATGCCTATCCGGCCATCGCCGGCATGGGCGTGTTCGTGATTTTTCCGCTGCTCTACACGGTGGGGATCGGCTTCACCAACTACAGTGCCAGCAACCTGCTGGACCTCGAGCGCGTGCAGGCCTATCACCTGTCGCAAAGCTACCAGAGCGATGCCGGACGCTTTCCGTTCCGGCTCCATGCCGAAGGCGATCGCTACAGCATCACGCTCGATACGCCGGACGGCAGACTCTCGACCAAGCCGTTTATACCGGATGGTGAAAAGCTGCTGACGCTGGCTCCCCAAACCGAGGCTGAAGCCGCGGACGCGCTGGCGATGCGCGAGGTCATCAAGCTGCGTGGCGCGCTGTCGGAACTGACGTTGCAGTTGCCGGGAGGTGACGAACTGCGCTTGAGCGGCCTGCGCGATTTCGCGGCGCGCCTGCCGGTATATTCGCTGCAGCAGGATGGCAGCCTGGTCGACAACCGCAGTGGCGAGCGCCTGACGATCAACTATGACGAGGGCTTTTACCAGCGCGCCGACGGTGAACTGGTGCCGCCGGGCTTCGTTGTCGGTATCGGCTTCGACAACTACCTCAAGGTGGTGACGGATTCGAGTATCCGCGGGCCTTTCCTCGAGATCTTCATCTGGACCCTGGTGTTTGCCGGCGGTACCGTGGCCTTCACGCTGGCAGTCGGGCTGGTGCTGGCAAGTCTGCTGCAATGGGACCTGATGCGCGGCAAGGCGCTGTACCGGACGCTGCTGATCCTGCCCTATGCGGTCCCGGCCTTTATCTCGATCCTGGTATTCAAGGGGCTGTTCAACCAGAACTTCGGCGAGATCAACCTGGTGCTGCAGAACCTGTTCGGCATCAGCCCCGACTGGTTCAGTGATCCCGCGATGGCGCGAACCATGATACTGGCGGTCAATACCTGGCTCGGTTACCCCTATATGATGCTGCTGTGCATGGGCTTGCTGCAGTCGATTCCGCAGGACCTGTACGAAGCCTCGGCGATGGACGGCGCGGGCCCCCTCGACAACCTGTTCAAGATCACGCTGCCGCTGATCATCAAGCCGCTGACGCCGCTGCTGATCGCCTGCTTCGCATTCAATTTCAACAATTTCGTCCTGATCACGCTGCTCACCGGCGGTTCGCCCGACATCATCGGCGCGAGCACTCCCGCCGGCACCACGGACCTGCTGGTCAGTTACACCTATCGTATCGCTTTCCAGGATTCGGGGCAGAACTTCGGCCTGGCCGCGGCGATTGCGACCATGATCTTTCTGCTGGTCGGTGGCCTGTCGCTGCTGAAAATGCGCCTGGGCAAGATGGAGGTCTGACATGGCTATCGTACGTTCCCATTCCACCCGTTACCGCGTCTGGGCCACCCATGCAGGTCTGGTCGCCTTCCTCGGCATCATCCTGTTTCCGCTGCTGATGGTGATATCGATCAGCTTCCGGGCCGGCAACTTCGCCACCGGCAGCCTGCTGCCCGATAACCCGTCGCTCGAACACTGGGCGCTGGCGCTCGGCTTCAACTACACGCTGCCGGATGGCACCGTCGTCGAGCCGCCGTTCCCGGTCCTGCTGTGGCTGTGGAACTCGATCAAGGTCGCGACCATTTCGTCCGTGCTGATCCTGCTGCTGTCGACGACCAGCGCCTACGCCTTCGCCCGTCTGCGCTTCGCCGGCAAGGCGCCGCTGCTCAAGTCGATGCTGATCTTCCAGATGTTCCCGCCGGTGCTGTCGCTGGTGGCCATCTACGCGCTGTTCGATCAGCTCGGGCAGTACGTCGACTGGCTGGGCATCAACAGCCACGGTGCGCTGATCGTGGCGTCACTCGGTGGCATGGCGCTGCATATCTGGACCATCAAGGGCTACTTCGACACACTCGACAAGTCCCTCGAGGAGGCGGCGATCATCGACGGCGCCACCACCTGGCAGGCATTCCTCTATATCCTGCTGCCACTGTCGGTACCAATCCTGGCGGTGGTGTTCATTCTGGCCTTCATCACCACCATCACGGAATATCCGATGGCGTCGGTGCTGCTGCTCGACGTCGACCAGCTGACGCTGGCGGTCGGTGCGCAGCAGTACCTGTACGAGCAGAACTACCTCTGGGGCGACTTCGCCGCGGCTGCGGTGCTGTCGGGGTTCCCGATCACGTTGGTGTTCCTCTACTGCCAGCGCTGGCTGGTGGGCGGGCTGACCTCCGGGGGCGTCAAGGGCTAGCCGGCGCCCGCCACCGAACGAAGAACGGGTTTCAAGATGCGAAACCCGTTCTTCGTGATCCTGCTCTTACGCCGTACGCTGCAGCTTACCACTCACACCGCTCACCCCTTATCACCCACCGCTTACCACGCACCACTCCACTTCAATCCCCGGGCCTTGAATTCCCTGTCAGCTGATCGAGGACCGGCAGGATGGTATCGGTCAGTGGATAGCGTCCCCCGCGCAGTTCGTCTATCGCCACCCAGCGGGCCTCGGCGGCATCGTCGCCGGCCAGGGGTTCGCCCCCGCGCCAGTCGCAGCGCATCACCACCAGCAGATAGTGATACCGGACCCGGCTCTCGTCGCGAGCGATGATGTCGAGCACGGTAATCAGCTCCCGCACCTCGGCGCTTATACCGGTCTCTTCTGCCAGTTCGCGCAACACGGCCTGGGATACCGGCTCGCCGGCCTGGATCTTGCCGCCGGGAAAACTCCAGAGGCCCTTGTTCGGTGCCTGGCCGCGCTTGACCATCAGTACCTGATTGTCGCGAATCAGCACCGCGCTGGCGGCCGCGATTGGCTGGATCTCGGGGGGGGGCTGCAACACCTGATGCTCCTTCGATGAACTGTGATCGGGGGCGACCAGTATAGCCGAACGCGGTCAGCGCCGGCGCAGGAGCTGCGCGGTCGTTAGGGGAACGGGCTCGGCGCTGTGGTTCAGCCGGCCGGATGACGCGGGAAGCGCCGGGCGAGTGCACTCAAAAGGGGGGACGTCCGAGTAGCGCGCCCGGATTCCAGGCACGGCCGGCTGCTGGGCGCGCTGGCGTCAGGGTCAGGTGTTGAGCAGCGCCAGCAGCGCGCGCGCCGTGGCTTCCGAAGAGGCGGGATTCTGGCCGGTCACAAGCTGGCCGTGGCAGACAACATGGCACTGCCAGTCGTCGGCGCAGCTGTAGTGGCCGCCGTTGTCGCGTAGCATGTTCTCGACCAGAAAAGGCACCACGTCGGTGAGGCCGATGGCGGCTTCCTCGCTGTTGGAAAAACCGGTGACGCGGCGGCCCCTGACCAGCGGCTCGCCGGCGCTGAAAGCGTGGCGCAGCACGGCGGGGCCATGGCAGACCGCAGCGACGGGCTTGCCGCTGGAGTAGAAGGCTTCGATCAGTGCGATGGAGTTGCCGTCCTCGGCGAGATCCCAGAGCGGGCCATGGCCGCCGGGGTAGAAAAGCGCATCGAAGTCGTCCGCGCTGAGTTGCGCCAACTGTCGGGTGTCGGCCAGCGCGGCCTGCGCCGCAGTATCCTGGCGAAAGCGCTCGGTGGCGGAGGTCTGGGCCTGCGATTCGTCACTGCGTGGATCGAGCGGCGGCTGACCGCCCGCGGGCGATGCCAGGGTGATCGTGCAGCCGGCGTCCCTGAACACGTAGTAGGGGGCCGCGAATTCCTCCAGCCAGAAGCCGGTCTTGTGCCCGCCGTCGCCGAGCTGGTCGTGCGAGGTCAATACCATCAGCACTTTCATCGGGATACCTCCGCTGCGCTTGCGGTATAAAAATAGCACCTGCATTGGAGGCCTGCCCGGCGGCGGGCGGGGTTTTAGCCGGTGAAACCCGGTTCGCGGTACAGCCGTGGGCAGGCGCGGCCGTCTTCCCGGAACAGGTGGCAGCGGTTGGGGTCCAGACCCAGCGCCTGGGGCGCGCTGTCATCGACCGGTACATCGCCCTCGAGGCGCAGCGTGGCCGGGCCGATGCCGTCGAGTTCCAGGTACACCAGGGTCTGGTCGCCGAGACGCTCTGCCACCCGTACCGCGCCTTCGATGCTCGCTTCGGCCTGTCCTGCCGGCAGGCAGTGTTCGGGACGGATGCCGAGCGTGACGCTGGCGCCGGCGTCAATGCCGGTGCTGTCCACCGGAATGCTCAGCAGCTGGCCGTTCGGCAGGCGTATCTCGGTGAGCTGGGCGGACGGGCGATGCAGCTCGACCTCGATGAAGTTCATCTGCGGTGAGCCGATGAAACCGGCGACGAAGCGGTTGCCCGGATAGTGGTAGAGCTCCAGCGGCGCGCCCACCTGGGCGATATGGCCGCCATCCAGCACCACGATCTTGTCCGCCAGCGTCATCGCTTCGACCTGGTCGTGGGTCACGTAGATCATGGTCGAGCGCAGCCGCTTGTGCAGGCTGGCGATCTCGATGCGCATCTGCACCCGCAGCCCCGCGTCGAGGTTCGACAGCGGCTCGTCGAACAGCAGTACCTGCGGTTCGCGGACCATGGTGCGGCCGATCGCGACGCGCTGGCGCTGGCCACCGGAGAGGTCTTTGGGCTTGCGCTCGAGCAGCTTGTCGAGCTGCAGGATGCGGGCGGCGTTCTCGATGCGCCGATCGATCTCGGCACGGTCGGTCTTGGCAAGTTTCAGACCGAAGGCCATGTTTTCCGCCACGCTCAGGTGTGGATACAGTGCGTAGGACTGGAATACCATGCCCACCGAACGTTCTGACGGCGGCTTGTCGTTGACGCGCACGTCGCCGATGTAGAGGTCGCCCGAGCTGATTTCCTCGAGCCCGGCGATCATGCGCAGCAGCGTCGATTTGCCGCAGCCGGACGGGCCCACGAAGACGACGAATTCGCCGTTGTCGATTTCCAGGTCGATGTTTTTCGACACTGGTATGCCAGCATAATTCTTACATACGTTGTTAAGGGTTACGGTCGACATCGGGTACTCCGTTTTGTTGTTGTCGTTACGGCCCGGCGGCCATACCTGGCGCCTGAGTCGTGCCCGTTGTCCTCCGCGCGTTGGTCACCATGCGCGCGGAGTGTAACGGGTTCGATTGGATTCGCGGCTGCAGCCGATCACTCGGCCCGCCAAGCCCCGCCTCAGCGGGGCGCGGCGATCAGCACGCCGTATGCCGGCAGCTCAATGCCGCCCGGGCACAGGCTGCCGGCATTGAACGCCGCCGGCAGTTTCAGAGCCTGCCAGTCGCCGCCCAGATCCTGCCGGGTCGGGGTAGACCCGAGGTTGAATGCCACCAGCAGTCGCTCGTTGCCGTAATTGCGCTCGAAGGCCAGCACGTCGCCATCGGTGTCCAGCATCCGGATGTCGCCACGGACCAGCGCCGGGTGCTCGCGGCGCCAGGCCATGAAGCGGCGGTAGCTGTTCAGTACCGAGGTCTCGTCAGCCTGCTGTTCGCTGACGGCCCGCTCGTGGTGTTCAGGCGGCACCGGCAGCCAGGGTTTGACGTCGCTGAATCCGGCATTGGGCACGCCTGACTGCCACGGATGCGGGGTGCGGCAGCCGTCGCGGCCCTTGAATTCCGGCCAGAACGTGATGCCGTACGGGTCGACCAGATCCTCGTAGGCCAGCTGGGCCTCGGTGAGTCCCAGTTCCTCGCCCTGGTAGACGCAGAGGCTGCCGCGCAGCGACAGCAGCAGCGCCATCAGCTGGCGCGCCTGAGCAACCGGTGCGCCGGCGTCGCCCCAGCGGCTCATGACGCGCTCGACGTCGTGGTTGCCGATCGACCAGCAGGGCCAGCCGTCATCCATTGACTGTTCGATGGTATTGACGGTGTGACGGATGAATTCGGCGCTGCGCTGCTCGGTCAGCAGGTCGAACGAGTAGGCCATGTGCAGCTTGTCGCCGCCCGAGGTGTAGTCGGCCATGGTCTGCAGGGAACGGTCGCAACCGACCTCGCCGACGCTGGTGGTGCCGGGATAACGGTCGAGCAGGGCGCGCAGCTTGCGCAGGAATTCCAGATTTTCCGGCCGCGTCTTGTCGTACAGGTGGCTCTGGAAGGCGTACGGGTTGTCCAGGCGCACGCCGATGCCGCCCTGGCGCGCGGCGTCGTTCGGCGGATTGTCCCGCAGCAGGGCGTCGTGGTAGTAGAAATTGGCGGTATCGAGACGGAAACCGTCGACACCGCGCTCGAGCCAGAATTCGACGTCGGACAGTACCTGGTCGACCACCTCCGGATTATGGAAGTTGAGGTCGGGCTGGCTGCTGAGGAAATTGTGCAGGTAGTACTGCCGGCGACGGCTGTCCCAGGTCCAGGCCGAACCGCCGAATACCGATAGCCAGTTGGTCGGCGGCGTGCCGTCGGGACGCGGGTCGGCCCAGACGTACCAGTCGGCGCGGGCGTTGTCCCGGCTCTGCCGGCTCTCGCGGAACCACTCGTGCTGGTCCGAGGTGTGGCTCAGCACCTGGTCGACGATGACCTTGAGGCCGAGTGCGTGGGCACGCTCGATGAGTCGGTCGAAATCCTCCAGGGCGCCGAACAGCGGATCGACATCGCGGTAGTCCGACACGTCGTAGCCGAAGTCTTTCATCGGCGAGCGGAAGAAGGGCGAAAGCCAGATCGCGTCGACATTGAGCGACGCGACATAGTCGAGTTTCTCGGTGATGCCCGGCAGGTCGCCGATGCCGTCTCCGTTGCTGTCGAAAAAGCTGCGTGGGTAGATCTGGTAGATTACCGCACCGCGCCACCAGTCGGGGTCTTTATGGATCATGATTGTTATTACTCCGTTGGAGCCTCGGTTTTACACTCATGATCAGGGTTCGAGCCCGGTGCCACATCCTCCCCGCGCCGGCTTTCGGGGGCGTACGGGGATGAGGATGGCGGGGAGGAGGAGGTGGAAAGGCCTCTACTCCCCCTGGATCTTGGCCAGCAGGTCCGACGCCAGGTCGATCGCCTCGGTTCGATTGGCGACGCCGAGTTTCTGGTACAGGCTGCGGATATGGGTCTTGATGGTGGTCGGGGCGACGTTCAGCTGAGCGGCGATCTGCTCGTTCGACAGGCCGCCGTGTATCAGGCTCAGGACCTGCCATTCGCGCTTGGTCAGCGGTGAGGTGCGGATCAGCTCCGGGACGTCCGGACGGTTGATGATGTCCTGGATGATGGCTTCGTCGAGGGTGATGCGGATGGCGCGGCTGAACTGTCGCTGCTGCTGGCTGAGCCCGATCAGGCGTTCGCAGCGCTGCCGTTCGAGATCGCCCAGCGGGCGTTCCGCCATCACCGCCTTGAGCATCACGATCAGGGGCTTGCCGAGGCGCAGGAAGCTGCTGATGGCGCCGGTGGTCGTCGCCAGTTCAAGCGCCCGCTGCAGGTGGTCGAGCGCGGTTTCCCGCTGCTGCCGGTTCCAGTTCAGCAGCGCCAGGTAGATGTGGTCGCGGTTCTGGTCGAGTACCAGACCGCAACGTTGCGCCTCGCGCAGGTTGTCGCTGAGCAGGCCGTCGGCTTCGTCGAAGCGTCCCAGCATCAGCAGGGCGCGGGCATGATTGCGGGCATTGCACTGCGCGAAGTGGTTGGTCGCGGGCCGCAGCGCCGGCGCGTCGTCCAGCCAGCGCGCCAGGCTGTCGTTGTCCTGGGTCTCCTCCCAATAGGTGATCAGCATGGCCTGGGCATTGGCGATCCAGTCGAGGTGGTAGTCCCAGCGCGCCAGCAGTTTCTGCATGCGCTGAATGTAGTCGGCGCAGAGGTTCTGCCGCCCCTGGCTGTGGGCGACCTTGGCCAGCAGCGTATAGCACTGCAGGAACCAGCGCTCGCCCTGGGGTTCAAGGATTTCCAGCCCTTTCAGGGCGCACTGCTCGGTCGCCTCCAGGTGATGCCATTCCCACATCACCTGGCCACGGATACGGTACAGGAAGTCCAGTAACGGATTGGACGGCAGGCGGCTGCTCTCGGCGTAACTCAGGGCGCGCTCCTGCAGGTTGTAGGCCTGCTGCAGGTGACCCCTGGCGATGGCGATCTCGGACTGCTGGTTGAGTGTCCACAGCACCAACTGCGATGCCTGCTGGGAACGGGCCTGTTGCTCGGTTTCGGCCATCCGGCGCTGGGCTTCCTCGAGCTGTCCGCGGACGAACTGGACCTCGCCCAGCACCGACTGTGCGGTGGTGCGGGAACTGCGCATGTGCTCCGGGTCCAGCGACAGCGCCTTTTCGGCCAGTTCGATGGCGAGGTCGGTGTCGCCGACGTTCATCGCCAGCTGGGCGCGAATGGCGCTGAAGTCCCCCTGCAGAGCCTGCCATTCGTCGTCGTTGTAAATGGGTTGCAGTGTCTGCTCCGCCTTGCTCAGCCACTCCTCGGCCTCGTCGATACGGAACTGGCTCTGGGCGACCCAGGCGCTGAGCAGCGTCAGCACCGGCTGGCGGTGGATGCTGGTGGAACTGAGACGCTGCAGGCACTGCTGCAGCAGCGGCAGCTGACCTTCGCTGAGCATCTGCTTGCCGTAGCGCAGCAGCAGCGCCAGCAGGCGTGACTCTTCGTTGGCGGCAAGGGCGTGGCGCAGCGCGCTGAACGGGGCGTCCAGGTCCAGCCAGGCGTCGCTCGCGCGCAGATGCAGCTGTGCAATCTGGTTCGGATGCCGCTGTTTCAGTAACAGTTGCAGTCCCCGGGCGATCAGTGCCTGGTAACGGTACCAGCCAGGGGTATCGTCGCACGGCAGCAGAAACAGGCCCTCGCGCTGTAGCGTCGCCAGCAGCGTCGCGGCTTCCTCCTGACCGCTCACCCGGGCGGCGAGGTCGGTATCGAAGCGCTCGAGAATGCAGGTGGCGAAAAGAAACCGGCACAGAGCCTCCGGCAACGTCGCCAGAACCTCTTCGGCGATATAGTCGAGAATATGGTTCTGGCCATTCTGCAGCGCGTCGATAAAGGCCTCGAGCAGCGCCGGGCTCTGGCTGTTAAGACAGGCCAGCTGCAGCGCCGAGGCCCAGCCCTCGGTACGTCGGTTGAGGCGCTCGATCTGCTCCCGGCTGACCTGAAACGGCAGCTGCCGCGTGACCAGGTCGGCAGTTTCGTCGTTGTCGAACGCGAGCTCTTCGCTGTCGATCTCGATCAGGCGGCGCTTGACGCGCAACTCCGCGACGCCGAACTGCGGTTGGCTGCGGCTGAGCACCGCCACACTCAGATAAGGAGGCAGATGGCGCAGCAGCATCCGTACCGCGTCGTCGATACGCGGGTCGCGGATATGGTGGTAGTCGTCCAGCACCAGCAGCAGAGGCTCCTGCTGCTCCGGCAGCGCATTGAGCAGATCGATCATCATGGCGCCAGCGTCTTCGGCGAGCGTCGGCGACGCCGGCGGCAGCGACAACTTTTCGCGCAGGCCGTCGCCAAGATAGCGCATGAAGGCCTCGGCCTGGTTGTCGGTCGCATCGAGGTTGTACCAGAGGGCGTCGAGCCCCTCGCGCTGGCTCCAGCCATTGATCAGCGTCGTCTTGCCATAGCCGGCCGGCGCTCTGACCAGAATCAGGCGGCCCTCCAGCGGTTCCTGAAGACGGTCTTCCAGGCGGGGGCGGGCGAGGTTGTCTTCCGGCAGCGGCGGGCAGCGCAGTTTGCGGGCTATTTTCAGCTGTGGGGCGACGGGAGCGGTCATCGGCTGTATATCTTTATCGTTGTCGGTAAGGGCTGTGCTGCAGGTAGTTTACAGCGGATGACGCCGCATTGGGCACCCTGGTGCGGAGATCGTGCTGGGTTGTCGGCCCGGCAATGTTATTATCGTCCAGGCCTGTTTCATACATGGTCGTTGTGTTTTTGATCATGAGCAGGACCGGGAAAATGGATTTAGTGATCACGGATCAGGGTGTTGTGTCGCTTACCGGGCCATGAGGGTTCAGGGTAACGGCTGATTTTCCTGGCCGTGGCAGCGCGGGGATTTTTTTTCGATGAATGTAGTGAAAGTTGCAACTCAGCCCTTCGAGGGGCAGAAGCCGGGTACCTCGGGGCTGCGCAAGAAGGTAAGGGAGTTCCAGACGCCCGGGTACCTGGAGAATTTCGTACAGTCGGTTTTCAATACCCTCGGCGACTGCCAGGGCGGAACGCTGGTGATCGGCGGTGACGGCCGCTTTTACAACCGGGTGGCGATCCAGACCATTATCCGCATGGCGGTCGCCAACGGCTTTGCCCGGCTGATTGTCGGGCAGGGCGGTTTGCTGTCGACGCCGGCGGCGTCCTGCGTCATCCGCAAGTACGGTACCCGCGGTGGTATCGTGCTGTCCGCCAGTCACAACCCCGGCGGCCCGGACGAGGATTTCGGCATCAAGTTCAACGGTGAAAACGGCGGCCCCGCGCCGGAGGCGATCACCAATGCGATCTGGCAGGCGTCCAGGACCATCGATCAGTACCTGACGCTGGATACGCCGGACGTCGACCTTGACCGTCTCGGGGAAACCCGGCTGGACGGTGCGGTGATCGAAGTTATCGATCCCGTTGCCGATTACGCCGACCTGATGGAAACCCTGTTCGACTTCCCGAAGATTTCGGCGTTGGTGCAAAAGCCCGGGTTCAGGCTGTGTTTCGATGCCATGCACGCGGTGACCGGGCCCTATGCCCGGGAAATCCTCGAAAACCGCCTCGGCGCCCGGCCGGGCAGCGTGATCAACGCCGTGCCGCTGGAAGACTTCGGCGGAGGTCATCCGGACCCGAACATGGTTCACGCCCACGAACTGGTCGAGCTGATGAACGGCGACGAACCAATGGATTTCGGCGCCGCCTCCGATGGCGACGGCGATCGCAACATGGTGCTTGGCCGTGGCTTCTACATCAATCCCTGCGACAGCCTCGCGGTGCTGGCCGCCAACGCGCACCTGGTGCCGGGATACGCTGACGGCCTCGCGGGCGTCGCCCGGTCCATGCCGACCAGCCGCGCGGTCGACCGCGTGGCGCGTGAGCTTGGTATCCCCTGTTATGAAACACCGACCGGCTGGAAATTCTTCGGCAACCTGATGGACGCCGGCCGCATGACGCTGTGCGGCGAGGAGAGCTTTGGCACCGGTTCCGACCACGTGCGTGAAAAGGATGGCCTCTGGGCGGTGCTGTTCTGGCTCAACATCATTGCCGAGAAGGCCAAGCCGGTCAGCGAGATCGTGCGGGCTCACTGGCAGCGTTTCGGGCGCGACTACTTCACCCGGCACGACTACGAAGGCGTCGACAGCGACGCGGCAACGCGGATGATCGGCCTGCTCGAGAGCAAGCTGTCCGAACTGCAGGGGCATACGTTCGCCGGCCTTACCGTCGAGTCGGCTGATAGCTTCAGCTACCGCGACCCGGTGGACGACAGTCTGAGCGCCGGCCAGGGACTGCGGCTGCTCTTCGACAACGGCGGCCGCATCGTCATGCGCCTGTCCGGTACCGGCACTTCCGGCGCCACGCTGCGGGTTTATTACGACTGCTATCAGGCCGATCCGGCGCTGATGGAGCAGCCACCGCAGGAGGCGCTGGCCGGGCTGTTCGACGCGGCCGACCAGATCGCCGGAATTCGCGAACATACCGGCCGTCAGGCGCCCGACGTGATCACCTGAGCGGCGATCGCGGGCGGCTGCCGTAGCGCAGCGACTGGCGCCTCGATTGATGCCTGAAACGTTGGCCAAACCCTGGGAATGTTTCGCGACGCCATTAAGCGTCGCGGGCATGATCGGGGTTTTTCGTATAGCGGGATGGGTGAAGCGACGCCGGGTACGTGGCGTGCGGACTGACCCGGCCAGAGTGTCGTGCAATCCATCTTGAGATATCAGTTCCGTAACCGAGTAGCCGGATTGGTTGATGGGTTACGCCACCCCAAGCGTGTTGTTGGCCGACAGCATGATGTCGATGCGGCTCCACCCATCCTACGGTTCTGGCGATGCGGGATTGGAAACAAAAAAAAGCGGGCAGCCGGGGGAATCCATCCGGCGCCCGCGTGAAAGACCCTGTGTCCGTGAACCCTAAAAGTGCAACCAATTAAGAGCCTGTTTGAACCAGACCGGACTAAGGGCCACTCCGAGGAGAGTGGGGGAGGGGCGCCGTCGGCGCCCCGTATTCAGGGAATCTGCTGACCGACGGTCACCACCTTGAGGGTATTGGTGCCCCCCTGGGCGTTGATGTAGTCGCCCTTGGTGATGATGACCCGGTCACCGTCGTTGACGATGCCGCGTGCCTTCAGCTCGTCGACCGCGCGCTGGTTGATCTCGTTCGGTGCGATCTCCTCGCTGTAGAACGGAATCGTCTGCACGCCGCGATACAGTGCAACCCGGTTCTGGGTATCCTCGCGCCGGGACAGTGCGAAGATCGGCAGCGGCGAGCGGATGCGGGACATCCACAGCGGTGTCTTGCCGGACTCGGTCATGCAGATGATCGCGGCGACGCCCTCCAGATGGTTGGCGGCGTACATGGCGCTCAACGCGATGGTTTCGTCGATTTCCGCGAAGCTCTCGTTGATACGGTGTTTCGAACGGTGCGTGATGGGGTGGCGCTCGGCGCCCATGCAGACCCGCGACATCGCCTTGACGGTTTCGATCGGGTAGTCGCCGGCGGCGGTTTCAGCCGACAGCATGACCGCGTCGGTATAGTCCATAACGGCATTGGCGACGTCGGACACCTCGGCACGGGTCGGCATCGGGCTGTTGATCATCGACTCCATCATCTGGGTCGCGGTGATCACCACCTTGTTGAGACTGCGCGCGCGGCTGATGATGTGCTTCTGCACCGCCACCAGTTCGGCATCGCCGATCTCCACCGCCAGGTCGCCACGGGCCACCATCACGCCTTCGGAGGCGCGGATGATGCCGTCGAGCACCTCGTCGTCGGCAACGGTTTCGGCGCGTTCGATCTTGGCAATCAGGCCGGCCTTGGAACCGGTCGCTTCCAGCAGGCGGCGGGCCTCGTCCATGTCGGCGGCGTCACGCGGGAAGGAGACCGCGACGTAGTCGACACCGATGTCGGCTGCGACCTTGATATCCTCGCGGTCCTTGTCGGTCAGGGCTTTGGCGGAAAGGCCGCCGCCCAGGCGGTTGATGCCCTTGTTGTTGGACAGCGGTCCTGCGACCAGCACTTCAGTCTCGACACGTTGTGCCTTGACCTCGGTGACCTTGAGTTCGACCCGGCCATCGTCCAGCAGCAGGATGTCGCCGGGACGGGCATCGCGGAACAGTGCCTCGTAGTCGAGGCCGACCTGTGTCTCGTCGCCAGCGTCCTTGTCGAGGCTGGCGTCGAGGGCGAAGGCCTGCCCCTGTTTCAGCATGACTTTGTTATCGCGAAAGCGCGAGATGCGGATCTTCGGTCCCTGCAGGTCGCCGAGAATGGCGACGAAACGGCCGTGCTTGCGGCTGAGTTCGCGCACCAGTTCGGCGCGGGCACGATGGTCCTCCGCCTCACCGTGGGAAAAGTTGAGCCGCACGACGTCGGCGCCGGCGAGTATCAGCTGCTCGAGCATCTCGGGGCTGCTGGTGGCGGGTCCCAGGGTGGCGACGATCTTGGTTCGGCGTAGCATTGATAGCGCTCCTTCGGCCTTACATTCGGAATGGCGCCGGTTCAGACCGGCGCGTTGATCAGGGCCAGGGTGTTGTCGAGCATGCGGTTGGAGAAGCCCCACTCGTTGTCGTACCAGGCCATGACCTTGACCAGCCGGCCGGAGACCTTGGTCTGGGTGGCATCGAAGGTGGACGAGAGCACGCAGTGGTTGAAGTCGACCGACACCAGTGGCAATTCATTGTACCCCAGCACCGGTGACGACTCGGCGGCTGCTTTCAGCATGTTGTTCACTTCCTCGACCGTGGTGTCGCGTTCGGCGATAAAAGACAGGTCTACGAGGGACACGTTGATGGTCGGAACACGCACCGCCATGCCATCGAACTTGCCGGCCAGTTCCGGCAGCACCAGGCCGACCGCGGCGGCGGCGCCGGTTTTGGTCGGGATCATCGACTGGGTGGCCGAACGGGCGCGGTACAGGTCGCTGTGATAGACGTCAGACAGGTTCTGGTCGTTGGTATAGGCATGGATGGTGGTCATCAGACCGCTTTCGATGCCGATTTCCCGCTGCAGCACCTGGGCGACCGGTGCCAGGCAATTGGTGGTGCAGGAGGCGTTGGATATGATCTGGTGCGACTGACGCAGGCTGCTATCGTTAACTCCATAGACGACGGTGGCATCGACGTCCTTGCCGGGGGCCGAGATGATCACCTTGCGGGCGCCGGCCGCGAGGTGGGCGGCGGCCTTGTCGCGGCTGGTGAAGAGGCCGGTGCATTCGTAAACGACGTCGACGCCCAGTGTGTTCCAGGGCAGTTCGGCCGGGTTGCGCAGCGACGTGGTGACAATGCGGTCGCCGTTAACGGTCATGGATTCGGCGTCGTGTTCGACAGAGCCTGCAAACTGACCGTGGACGCTGTCGTACTTGAACAGGTGTGCATTGATGGCGGCGTCGCCTAGGTCATTGATGGCTACGACCTGGATACTGTCGCGGTAAGCGTTTTCGTAGAGTGCGCGCAGGACATTGCGGCCGATGCGGCCAAAACCGTTGATAGCAACCCGAATGGTCATGTAATACCTCTGTCTTTGTCGTCGCTGTGATTTATTTTTTGTAAAACTTACGAGAAAAATGTAAAAAAGGCAAACATTCTTTTTGTAAATTGGTAAACTTACAAAAAAATATGACAGGGCTGTCATCTATATGCGCGCGGGGCTTCTGATCCCGCCGCGGATGAAGGTTCTACCAACAACAAGCACGAGGAGTTGCCATGCACCCCACTGTCGAACAAGTTACCCAGCGCATCATCGACCGCAGCCGCGCTAGTCGGGACGCCTACCTGCAACGCATGAAAGCGGCCGAAGAGAAGGGTGTACACCGCAGCAAGCTGTCGTGCGGCAACCTCGCGCATGGCTTCGCTGCCTGTGGTCAGGACGACAAGCAAGCGTTGAAAATGACCAACGCCGTCAATATCGGTATGGTGACCGCTTACAACGACATGCTGTCGGCGCACCAGCCGTATGAGAATTACCCGGAGCAGGTGCGCGCTGCAGTGCGCGAACTGGGCTCGGTGGCACAGGTGGCCGGCGGCGTGCCCGCAATGTGCGACGGCGTCACCCAGGGCATGCCGGGCATGGAACTGAGCCTGTTCAGCCGTGATGTGATCGCGATGTCCACCGCAGTGGCGTTGTCCCACAATATGTTCGACGCCGCGCTTTACCTCGGGGTCTGCGACAAGATCGTGCCGGGACTGCTGATGGGCGCGCTGAGCTTCGGTCACCTGCCGACGGTATTCGTGCCGGCCGGCCCCATGCAAAGCGGTCTGCCGAACAAGGAAAAGGCGCGCATCCGTCAGTTGTACGCCGAAGGCAAGGTCGGCCGCGACGCCCTGCTCGATTGCGAATCCAGCTCCTACCATAGTGCCGGTACCTGCACCTTTTACGGTACTGCCAATACCAACCAGCTGGTGGTCGAGCTGATGGGGCTGCACCTGCCAGGCAGCTCCTTCGTTAATCCGGGCACTCCGCTGCGCGACGCGCTGACGCGGGAGTCGGCCCAGCGCGCGGTGCGCAACACGGCACAGAACGGCCGTTTCACTCCGCTATATGAAATCGTTGACGAGAAAACCGTGGTCAACGGGCTGGTGGCGCTGCTGGCGACCGGCGGCTCGACCAACCACACCATGCACCTGGTGGCCGTCGCGCGCGCGGCGGGTATCCTCATCAACTGGGACGACTTCGCTGACCTGTCCGCATCGGTGCCGCTGCTGGCGCGCATTTATCCCAACGGCGAAGCCGACATCAACCACTTCCAGGCGGCAGGCGGTACCTCTTTCCTGGTGCGTGAGCTGCTGTCGGCCGGGCTGCTGCACGAGGATGTGACCACCATTATGGGGCGCGGGCTGTCTCACTATACCCAGGAGCCGTTCCTCGACGGCAGCAAGCTGGTGTGGCGCGAAGGGCCCGAACAATCACTCGACGAGGCGGTGTTGCGCCCGGCGTCCAATCCCTTCAGCCTGGACGGTGGACTCAAGGTGCTGGGCGGTAATCTCGGCCGCGGCGTGATCAAGATTTCCGCGGTGGCGCCCGAGCATCAGGTCGTGGAAGCACCGGCCATCGTATTCGACGATCAGGACCAGATTGCGGATGCCTTCAAACGCGGCGAACTGGACCGCGATTTCATTGCTGTGGTCCGTTTCCAGGGCCCTGGCGCCATCGGCATGCCGGAACTGCACAAGCTGACACCTTACCTCGGCACCCTGCAGGACCGTGGCTTCAAGGTCGCTCTGGTCACCGACGGACGCATGTCCGGTGCGTCCGGCAAGGTGCCGGCGGCGATCCATGTCTGGCCCGAAGCCAGCAAGGGCGGTCCGCTGGCGCGGGTTCAGGACGGCGACGTCATTCGCCTGGATGCCCGTAACGGCAGTCTCGAGCTTCTGGTCGAGGATGCGCAGTTCGAGGCCCGCAGCGAAGCCGAAGGTAGCGAAATGCTGCGCCACCAGGCGGGCATGGGTCGGGAGCTGTTCGCACCGTTACGCGGTCAGGTCAGCTGTGCCGAAGAGGGGGCCAGCATTTTCTTTGCAGCGGAGGCCGAGTGATGAACGATTTTGCCCTGGTCGGCGATATCGGTGGCACCAACGCGCGCCTGGCACTGGTCAGGCCCGGGTCGGTGCAGCTGGAAACCGTACGGACTTTGGCCTGCGCGGATTACGAGAACCTCGACGCGGCCTGTTTCGCCTATCTGGCGGAGGCCGGCGTCACCGGCGTCGACCGGGCCTGCCTCGCCTTCGCCTGCCCGGTGCAGGATGAGTGGATCCGCATGACCAACAACCACTGGGCCTTTCATCGGCAGGAAATGCAGCAGCAGTTGGGCCTGTCCCAGCTGAGGCTGCTCAACGACTTCACCGCGATGGCGCTCGGCATGCTGCATACCGATGCGTCCGATCTGCATCCCGTGGGTGGCGGCGAGAGCCTCGAGGGGGCTCCCCGTCTGGTGATCGGTCCGGGTACCGGTCTCGGCGTGTCGGCGCTGGTGCCGGCCGGAGAGGAGTGGATTCCGCTGGCCACCGAAGGCGGCCACGTCGGCTTCGCGCCGACCGATGAAGTCGAGGTATCGGTCTGGCGTCATCTCAAGGAGCGTTACGGTCGGGTTTCGGTCGAGCGTATCCTCTGTGGCCAGGGACTTGTCGATCTGTACCGCGCGCTGGCGGCTTATCATGGGCAGCCGGCACCGTTGACGCAGCCGGCCGAGATCACGGCGGCCGCGCTTGCCGGCGAGGCGCTGGCTGACGAAACCCTGAGTCGCTTTTGCCGCATTCTCGGCGAACAGGCCGGCGATGCGGTCCTGACCCTCGGCGCCCGTGGCGGCGTCTACCTCTGCGGCGGCATTCTGCCGCGGGTGCGCGACTATCTCCTGGCCAGCGACTTCCGCAAGGGCTTCGAGTCGAAGGGGCGCTTCGTCGACTATATGCGTCAGGTGCCGGTCTGGCTCTGCACCGCCGAGATGCCGGGGCTGGTCGGTGCAGCCGCCGGCCTGGAAAATCCGCTGACGGGGGGCTGAGGCAATGAGACAGCAATTGCAGGTGCTGCTGGATGCATTGCCGGAGGGTATGCACGAGCAGGTGCTCGAGGATTTCGAGCTGTTGCTGATCAAGGGGCGCTGGGGCGAGCTGGCGCTGGCTCGGCAGGGTGCCCAGGTGCTCCACTACCGGGCAGCCGGAGCGGCGCCGCTGCTGTGGTTGAGTGACTGCCTCAAGGCGCCGCCGGCGGCGATCCGCGGCGGTGTGCCGCTGTGCTGGCCCTGGTTCGGCGATCATCCGTCTCAGGCTTCGCAGCCGGCGCACGGGGTTGCCCGGACGGCCCGCTGGGACTGGTCGCTGGACGAGAATGGCGCCGACGGTGTGACGTTGCGGGCACTGCCCGCGGCGGCGCTGTGGCCGGGGCTCGAAGCGCAGGTGACCGTCCGGGTGCACGAGGGCGCCATCGATATCGTGCTGGATAGCCGCAATGTCGCGCAGGAGACGGTCGAACTGACCCAGGCGCTGCATACCTATCTGGCGGTCGGCTGGGTTGGCGAGATCGAAGTGCGCGGGTTGCGCGGCTGCGAGTATCTCGACAAACTGCAGGGGGGTGCCGGGATGCGCCAGGACGGAGAACTGCGTATCGCTTCGGCGCTGGATCGTATCTACCGTCACGAGGGTGTCATCGAAGTCCGCGATCCTGTGCTGCAGCGATGCCTGCGGGTGGTAAAGTCCGGCAGCGCTTCAACAGTGGTATGGAACCCTGGCGACGGAGCGTTGTCCATGGTCGACGTGGGGATGGAGCAGCAGCCGCACTTTATCTGTGTCGAAGCGGCGAATACCGTTCTCGATCCGGTGCGGCTGGCGCCGGGGGAGCGCAGCCGGCTCGCCACCAGGCTGTCGGCGACTGCGCTGAGCTGAAGCCCAGTGCCCGCTCGGGCGCAGTCCGGGAACAATAACAAACGCGACCGGCCACTTGTTTGGCCGGTCGCTGCATCGAGAGCAGGAAGATGATGGTGCAACAAAATGGCGTTGTCGATACGCCGCTGGTGCTTGGGATGATGCGGCTGGCGGAGCAGAAACAGTTGCGCGAGCCAGCGGTGCTGGCGGACTGGATCGAGAAACGTCTCGAACAGGGGCTGCACTGGTTCGACCACGCCGATATTTACGGCGATGGCCGCTGTGAATCGCTGTTCGGCGCCGCGCTGGCGGCCCGTCCTGAGCTCAGGTCGCAGGTTCGGCTGATCGGCAAGGCGGATATCGTCAAGCCTCAGGCGGAGCCGGCTGGCCGGCGGGTGTCCCGATATGACACATCCGAGGCACACCTGACCGCGGCGGTCGACGGCAGCCTGGAGCGTCTGGGGGTGGAGCGGCTGGACCTGTTCCTGGTCCATCGCCCCGATCCGCTGATGGATCCCGAAGCGACAGCGCGAACGCTGGAGCGGTTGATTCATAGCGGCAAGGTGGCTCAGATCGGCGTCTCCAATTTCCTGCCGGAACAGTGGCGCCTGCTGCAGCAGGCGCTGGGGGCGCGACTGTGCTGCAACCAGTTCGAACTGTCGCTGCGTGCCAGTCAGCCGCTGTTCAATGGCACGTCCGAGGCGATGCAACGTGACGGTCTGCAGGTGCTGGCCTGGTCACCGTTGGCGGGCGGGCGCCTCGAAGAGGAGCAGCTTGGCATCCTGCTGAACGAAATCGCCGCGGACGTGGGCTGTGGTGCCGTCGGCCTGGCGATGTCCTGGCTGCGGCGAATCCCCGGGCAACCGGTTCCGGTGCTCGGCAGTCTCAACGAAGACCGGGTTGCCGATGCACTGGCCGGCGCTCGCCTGGAAATGTCCCGCGAGGACTGGTTTGCGTTACTGGAAGCCGCACGCGGTCACCGCGTGCCATAGCGGCTCCAACCATCCTACGAATGACGTTTTACCCGCTAAAGCGCGATGAACCAAAAAAAGCCCCGGAGACCAGTGTCTCCGGGGCTTTTTTTGGTCTTTTACGCCTGGCGCTCAGGCCTTGGTGTTGCCGGTGCGTTCGACGATATAGCTGTCGTAGTCGGGTACCCGATAGTGGTGGACGCTGTCCATCAGCGGCGAGCTGATGAGAAAGTCCGCCGAGCTGCGGTTGCAGGCGACCGGTACGTTCCAGACCGCGGCGATGCGCAGCAGCGCCTTGACGTCGGGGTCGTGGGGCATCGGCTCGAAGGGGTCCCAGAAGAAGATCACGACATCGATGCGCTGGTCGACCAGCATCGCACCGATCTGCTGGTCGCCGCCGAGCGGGCCGCTGATCAGCTTGTTGACTTCAATGCCAATAGACTGCTCCAGCAGGTGTCCGGTGGTGCCGGTGGCGAACAGCAGGTGCTGGCGCAGCGCGTCGAGATTCTGCTGCGCCCAGTCACTCAGCTCCTGCTTCATGTTGTCGTGGGCGATCAGCGCGATGCGCTTGCGCCCGGGCATACTGATCAGCTTCTGTTGCATCTCGCCTCCGTCAGTCCGAGGACTCGGCCAGCTTGCGCCGGCGGGCCTTGAAGTACTGGATCAGATTGCGGGTGGAGCCGTCGTGCTTCGCCGACAGGTCGTCCCCGGTGAGTTCCGGCAGTATCTGCTTGGCCAGGGTCTTGCCGAGTTCGACACCCCACTGGTCGAAGGAGCAGATATCCCAGATTACGCCCTGGACGAAGATCTTGTGCTCGTACAGAGCGATCAGCGCGCCAAGGGTGCGCGGGTCGAGCCGTTCCAGCAGCATGGTGTTGGTCGGGCGGTCGCCCTTGTGCACCTTGTGCGGGATCAGCCGATCGATCGCCTCGGGCGACAGGCCTCGGGCCTCGAGATCGCTCCGCACTTCCTCTTCGCTGATGCCGTTCATCAGTGCCTCGGTCTGGGCGAAGAAGTTGGCCATCAGGTTCTCATGGTGGCCGCGTACCGGCGTGCTGCTTTCGATGGAGCCGATGAAGTCGGCCGGCACCACGTTATTGCTCTGATGCAGGTACTGATAAAAGGCATGCTGGCCGTCGATGCCCAGTGCCCCCCAGATGATGGAGCCGGTGGAGTAGGGGACGGACTCGCCATGGCGGTTGACCGATTTGCCGTTACTTTCCATCTCTGCCTGCTGAAGGTAGGCGGCAAAGCGAGCCAGCGGCCAGTCGTACGGCAGGATGGCATGAGACGGCCGGCCGAGGAAGTTGCTGTTCCAGATACCCATCAGGGCCAGCAGGACCGGCGCGTTCTTCTCCAGCGGCTGGTCACGGAAATGGATGTCCATTTCGTGGGCGCCTGTGAGCAGTTCCTCGAACTGACGGAATCCGAGGTATAGCGCGATCGGCAGGCCGATAGCGGACCACAGCGAGAAGCGGCCGCCGACCCAGTCCCACATCTGGAAGCTGTTTTCGCGACGAATGCCGAACGCCTTGATGGCGTCGGTGTTGCTCGATACCGCGACGAAGTGCTTGGCCACGGCGCGCTCGTCGAAGGCGGACGACATCAGCCAGTTGCGCGCCGTGTGGGCGTTGGTCATGGTCTCGCTGGTGGTGAAGGTCTTGGAAGCCACAACGAACAGTACCCGCTCGGGGTTGAGCGGGCGCAGAACGTTGGCGATCTCGACGCCGTCGACGTTGGATACGAAATGCACGTTGATGGAACCGTCGGCATACGGCTTCAGTGCCTGGGTCACCATGCGGGGGCCAAGGTCGGAACCGCCGATACCGATGTTGACGACATCGGTGATCCGCTTGCCGGAATAGCCGCGCCACTGTCCCTTGCGGACCGCGTTGACGAAGCTTTTCATGCGCGACAGTTCCCGGTTGACCGCGTCCATGACGTTCTCGCCGTCGAGATAGACCGGGGTATTGGTGCGGTTGCGCAGTGCGGTGTGAAGCACGGCACGGGACTCGGTGGAGTTGATGCGGTCACCGTGGAACATGCGCTCACGCCAGTTCTCGATGCCGGCAGCCTTGGCCAGCTTCAGCAATCCGTCCAGCGTTTCATCGGTGACCGGGTTCTTCGAGTAGTCGAGCAGGATGTTCTGCACCTGCAGCGAGTATTTCTCGAAGCGGTTCGGGTCCTGTGCGAACAGATCGCGCAGGTGGACGTCCCGGATCTGCTCGGCGTGTTGCTGCAGGAATTGCCAGGCATCGGAGTCGGAGATATGGGGCATGACGCGCTCCTTGTTGTTCTAATCGTTGAGGCGGAGTGTATTGTCGTTAATTTACGTAAATATTACAAATATTCAATAGCCCGTTAATCTAAGTTCGTAAATTTTTCAAACACTGGCGCGCCTGCGCGTAAATTTACGCTGGGTCTTGGAGCAGGGAGCATTCCGGGCGACGTCGTCGCCCGGATCAGGGCCGCTGCGGCAAACGGTCAGGACAGGGCTATGCCTGCTGTAAAAGTATGGTGCTGATTCCGAGCACTGCAAACAGCGCGCAGGCGCCGCGGCGCGCCCAGTCCAGTGGCAGGCGCTGCATCAGCCAGCTGCCGGCGTAGACGACGGGGACGTTGGCCAGCATCATACCCAGAGTGGTGCCGATCACGACCCAGGTGGTGGCGTCGAAACGGGCGGCGAGCACGACGGTCGCGATCTGCGTCTTGTCACCGATTTCGGCGATAAAGAACAGTATGCAGGTGGCAATGAAGGCGCCGTAGCGAAGTACGCCGGTCTCCTCGTCGTCTTCCTTGTCGGGGATCAGTACCCAGAGTGCGACCGCGATGAAGCTCAGGCCGACGATCCACGGCAGCCAGTGCGTCGGAATCCATTGACTGACCCAGGCGCCAAGCCAGGCGGACAGGGCATGATTGATCAGGGTTGCCACCAGAATACCGGCGATGATCGAAGTGCGCTGGCTGAACCGAGCCGCGAGGAAGAGCGACAACAACTGGGTCTTGTCGCCGATTTCAGCGATGGCGACAGCGAGGGTAGAGGACAGCAGGGCTTCCATGGTAGAGAATTTTCCTAGGCGGGCAGACTGAACACCAAGACACGTCAGACCGGCCCGCCAAGAGCAGTCTGTCGTGTCTCAGGTCTCATCAATCCCGCAGGACGCGACTGCCATGAGCATTGAGGCTCAAGTCTGTTGACAGCCGCCCCGGCCGCCTCAGCGGGCCGGAAGATTACTCCCCCAAGAGCGTGGGCGATTTTATTGCACTTGGCGGAAACCCGCAACCCCCGTCAGTCCGACCGTCTACACTTAGCGCATCCACTGACTTAGGAGGCGATATGGCACGGATTACCTACCTTGAGCCCGACGGTACCCGCCACGAACTCGATGTGCCCGACGGCTGGAGTGTCATGGAAGGTGCCATTCAGAACGATATAGACGGAATAGTGGCGCAGTGCGGCGGTGAGTGCAGCTGCGCGACCTGCCACGTTTACGTCGTATCGGGCGAGGTCGGGGATCCGGCCGAAGACGAACTCGATATGCTCGAACTGGTGGCCGCCGAGCGCCGGCCAAACAGCCGGTTGAGCTGTCAGCTGAACGTCGGGCCGGAACTCGATGGCCTGGTGGTGCAGATTCCCGACACCCAGTACTGAACGATCGGGGAAGGGTGATGGCTGAAGAATGCTACGAGCTGGTAGTGGTGGGGGCGGGGCAGGCAGCGGCGCAGCTGCTGCAGACCCTGCACCGACTTGGTTACGCAGGCTCGATGCTGTTGCTCGGTGACGAGCCGGAACTGCCGTACCAGCGGCCACCGCTGTCGAAGGAGTTCTTGCTGGGCGCCTATGACGAGCGCCGTCTGAAGTTGCGCCCGCAAAGTTTCTATGAAAAGGCGGGGGTGCGGGTGCTGTCGGGTGTCAGAGTGACGGCTATCGACCGGGCGCGGCAGCGGGTCGAGACCGGGAGTGGAACCGCATTCGGTTATGGCCAGTTGGTGCTGGCGACCGGTGCGCGGGTGCGACAGCTGAAAGTACCCGGTGCCGGGCTCGATGGCGTCCTTTACCTGCATTCGCTTGCCGATGCGCGCGAGCTGAAGGCCCGCCTGGCGAAATACCGCCGGCTGGCGGTGATAGGCGGCGGTTTCATCGGGCTCGAGATCGCCGCGGTGGCGCGTACGCTCGGCGTCGATGTGCTGGTGCTGGAAGCGCAGGAGCGTCTGATGGCTAGGGCCCTGACGCCGGCGATGTCGGACTATTTCGCTGACCTGCACCGCCGTCATGGTGTCGAGATCCGCCTCGGCTGCCAGCTCGGATTTATCGAAGGACGCGACGACAGGGTGACAGCGCTGGTGACCGCCGGTGGCGACAGGCTGCCCGCCGACCTGGTGATCGCCGGTATCGGCGTACAGCCGAATCAGGAGCTCGCCGAGGCGTGCGGGCTGGCGTGTGACAACGGCATCGCGGTTGATGCCCTGGGTCGCACCAGTGACCCGCACATCTTCGCCGCCGGCGACTGTGCCAGTCACCCGGATCCGCGTCTCGGTGCCCGGGTCCGGCTGGAGTCGGTGCAAAACGCCACCGACCAGGCCGGCGCACTGGCCGCCACGCTTTGCGAAGACCCGAGTCCATACGTCGCCTTGCCCTGGTTCTGGTCCAACCAGTACGACGTGCGGCTGCAGATGGCCGGGCTGTCGATGGGAAGGGATCGCGAGGTGCTCAGAGGTTATCCGGACAAGGACCGTTTCTCGCTGTTCTCGTTCCGCGAGGGGCGCTTGCTGGCGGTCGACTCGGTCAATAGTCCACGGGACCATAGCCTGGCGCGACGCCTGCTCGGTCGCGGTAATAACCTGACGCCGGAGCAGGCCGCGGATCCGGCGTTTGCACTGGAGGACGCAGCGCTCGAAAACTGATCAGTACGGCGGGTAAATGTACCCATATCTTGACCTGGGTTCGCGTTTTGCGGGGGAAGGTCCGCGATAATGGCCCCAGGATGTAACGATCGAATTAGGAGATACAACATGTTGCCGGACATCAAACAGATTCTGTACGCCTCCGATCTTGGCGAAAACTCCCGTCCCGCGTTCCGTATGGCGGTCGAGCTGGCGTCCAGGCATGGCGCCAAGGTGACCTTTTTGCATGTGATCGAGGCGATGAGCGCCTCTACCGAAGCGGTTATCGAAACCTATTTCGAGCCGAGCGTGCTGGAGGAAATGCGCAGGACGGGAACGGAGCAGCTGAAAAACCAGATGGTTGGGCGAATCGAGAGTTTCTGGACTGAAGAGGTCCCGGAAGGATTCGAATTCCCTCAGGGCAAGCCTGAAGTCCTGATCGAAAAGGGCAACGTCGAGGAGAAAATCCTCGAGATCGCGCATAAGATCGACGCCAATATTATCGTCATGGGTACCCGTACCCACTCTGCACTGTCGAAAATGTTCCTGGGTTCCAGCGCGCAGCGCGTCATGCAGCACAGCGACGTACCGGTGCTGGTAGTCCCGCTGCCCTCGGGGCACTGATCCGCCTCTCCCTCCGTTCGGGACTGGCCTTGAAACGGGTGCCGGCGTATGCTGGCGCCTCTTTCTATTCTGGCCGGAACTTCCATGCTCAGTTATCGCCACGCTTACCATGCCGGCAACTATGCCGACGTCCTCAAGCACCTGGTACTTGCCCATACGCTGGAGTACATGACCCGCAAGGACAAGGCGTTGCTTTATCTCGATAGCCACGCCGGTGCTGGCGGCTACCGTCTCGGCGAGCCCATGGCGCAGAAAAAGGCCGAGTTTCGCGATGGCATCGGCCGCCTCTGGAAAGACGACGGCATTGCGGCGCTGGCGCCACTGATGCAGTTGCTGCAGCGGCTCAACCCCAATGGCGAGCTGGCGTACTACCCCGGCTCCCCGCTGATCGCGGCACAGCTGTTACGGCCTCAAGACCAGCTGCGGCTGTTCGAACTGCACCCCCGCGACCGCGAGTTGCTCGAACGCAATTTCGCCAAGGACCGGCGCGTGCGTATTGAAGGCAGCGACGGATTCGCCAGTCTCAAGGCGCTGTTGCCGCCGCCTTCGCGGCGCGCGCTGGTGCTCATCGATCCGCCCTACGAGCAGAAGGACGACTACCGCAAGGTGGTGCGCGCGGTACTGGAAGGCCACAAGCGCTTTCCCACCCTGACCGGGCTGATCTGGTATCCGGTGGTGAGCCGGGCGCGAATCGACGAAATGGCACAGGGGCTGCGTCGCGGCGGTATCCGTAACCTGTGGCAGACCGAGCTCGGCATTGCGCCGGACAGCGACGGGTACGGCATGACGTCGAGCGGGCTTTTCATGATCAATCCGCCCTGGACGCTGGCGGCGGAATTGAAGCAGGCGCTACCGGCGCTGGTGGAGCGGCTGGCGCCGGAGCAGGGGCGCTGGATGCTCGAACAACTTGTCGCGGAGTGATGCCGGGAGGGTTAGCGACACTGCCGCTTCCCTCCAACCGTCAGGCGCTGACGAACGGCTGCGGCAGGGTCCAGTCGACCGGCTGATGCCGGATCGGGCAGACAAATTTCAGACTGTGCGCGACCAGCAGCAACCCCTCGCGGTTCTTGTTGCCGCGGCCATATCGCGGATCCCCCATGACCGGGTGCCCGATCGACTCCAGGTGGCGACGGATCTGGTGTGTGCGTCCATGCTCGATGCGGATCTCCAGCAGGCTGGTATTCCGCTCCGCGTCGTATTCGAGCCGCTCGAAACGGGTCACTGCGGTCTTGCCATCCAGCGGTTGGTCGATGCAGCCCGACGGCGGCGCCTCTCCCAGTACCACGGCCTGATAGCCTTTTTCGATGGCGCCCTCCTGAAACAGCCGGGACAGCTGTGCAGCCATCTTGCTATTGTGCGCCAGCAGCATCAGACCGCGGGTTTCACGGTCGAGCCGATGTACCGGGAACACCTCGCGCTTGTGATCGAAGGCGATCTCGGCAATCCGCGGCAGCGACATATGGTCGCCGAAACGGGTGCCCTGGGACATGACGCCGGCGGTCTTGTACCAGAGGCTGTAACCCATGCGGTCCTCGAGACAGGTGAGCCGTGGCGGCTTCAGGGCCAGCAGGCCCGGGTCGTAGTAGAGTTCCAGCCGATCGCCGGCGCGCAACGCGCTGGTGGCACGGCGCAGGCGGCGCTCCTGTTTGCCGCGGATGAGCCAGACGGCGCCGCGGGTCATGGCGTCCTTGAGTCGCTTTTTCGCCAGCCCGCTTTCGGCAGCGAGGTAGTCGACGGCACTCGTCACCGGCTGATCCAGCTGGCGTTTCAATTCCACGATATCGGTGTCAGTCATTGCTTTTCTCGGCCAGCAGCAAAAATTCGGTATTGCCATCCCCGCCCTTGATCGGGCTGGGGAAGTAGTTCTTCACGCGAAGCTGCAGTGCTTCGCAGCAGTCTCGGATATCGCGTTCGACCTGAGAGTAGAGGCTGTTGTCGCGCACGATGCCGCCTTTGCCGATCCCGCCGGGGCCGACCTCGAACTGCGGCTTGACCAGGCTTATCAGCAGGCCGTGGGGGCGGATCAGTGGTGCCAGCGATGGCAGAATCTTGGTCTGCGATATGAAGGATACATCCATTACTGCGAGGTCGAAGCCGCCGCCATCGCGGCTGTGGCGCAGCAGTTCGTCGGCCGGCAGATCGCGGGCGTTCATCCCCTCGTAACAGAGAACGCGCGGGTCCTGTCGCAAGCGGGCGTCGAGCTGGTCGTGTCCGACCTCGATGCCGACGACCTGCGCCGCGCCGGCCTGCAGCAGACAATCGGTGAATCCGCCGGTGGACTGACCGACATCGATGGCGACAGCGTCTTGCACATCGATACTGCAGCGCTCCAGCGCACCCTGCAATTTCAGGGCGCCACGCGAGACGAAGCGGTCCTGCGGATCCGGGGTGACGTCGAGCGCGGTGTCCGGTGCAAGCTTGAGGCCGGGTTTGGTCACTGTCTGCCAGTTGGCGCCGGTCCGGGCGCGGACCCGGCCATCCCGGATCAGGCGCTGGGCGTGGGTGCGGGAGCTGGCATCCCCCCGTTCCACGAGAAGCGTGTCGATACGTTGCATCAAGGTGTCCGCAGATCAGAATCGGGCGCCATTATAGCAGCCATCGGATGCGCGCAAAGCAGCGGTGGCAAGGGTGGCAGGTATACCATCCACTTATCATACTCGCAGAGTGTCCGTTTCTGGCCTGTCGCTTTCGCAATACGCTACACTGCTGAAAACACTCAGGAAGTTTGTCGATGAAAGGATACGGATGGATGGCGGTGCCGCTACTGGGTGCCGTCGCTTGGCTGCCGTCGCAGGCATGGTCGGCCAGCGAGCAGGAAATTCGCGATTGTCAGCGGCACATGAACCCGCTGGTGGTCAGTCAGTGCATTGCAAAGCTCAAGTCCAAATCCGTTCGCCTCGAGGAGATCGAGTGCCGCAAGGACCTCGCCTGCTGGGGAGAGCGCTACAGCGAACGTGCCCAGAAAAACTGCGCCGTCGGGTTCTTGCGTGCGGCCAACTGGGATGCCCGCTGGTGGTCATACTGGGATGAGGAGGAGCTGACGCATGTGCGCTGGCGTTCTCGTCGTGACGGCGTGCTGGAATATTACCTCGACAACGGCGGGGTGAGGCTGATGTGCGCTTTCGACCCGCAGATCCCGCAGCGGGTCCAGGTGCAGTATGGCCCTGCGGTCGGAGACGAGGGGATAGAGCTGTAGGATGGGTGGAACGACGCCGGGCACGGATTATCTGTCTCCGATACGATCAGCGCGTCGTGTAACCCATCACAGGCGTCGCAGGTGCCTTGGTGTCGTCGAGCACCTAACTCCCGAATCTAGCCTGGAGCCGATTGACGGGATCTGTAGGGCGCGAGCTGGGTCGTTGGTTCTGGTGACGAAGAGGAAGGTCCCGGAACTGCGATGCTATCCGCAACGAATCGATCAGTACAACGATCGATATGATGGGTTCCGCGATGCCCAAACTTTGCAGAAGGCGTCGAGTCCGCTCCGATGCATCGCTCCACCCATCCTACGATTGATAACTTTCCCTCTATTCCGCGATGAACCATAAAAAAGGGCCGGCAAAATTGCCGGCCCTTTTGCATTCGCAGGGTTTAGAGGTCTTTGTTGTTTTCAAAGAACTCGCGGGTAACCTGGAACACCACCGGGCTCAGCAGCGCCAGGGCGATCAGGTTGGGGATCGCCATGAAGGCGTTGAGGGTATCGGCGACCAGCCAGATGAAGTCGAGGCTCAGAACCGCGCCGGCCGGGATCGCCAGGATCCAGAGAACGCGGTACGGGGCAATCGCCTTGACGCCGAAGATGTACTCGACGCAACGCTCGCCGTAGAACGACCAGCCGATGATGGTGGTGAAGGCGAAGATCGCCAGCGCGATGGCCACCAGGTAGTTGCCGACGCCCGGCAGTGCCTCGGCGAAGGCGGCGGAGGTCAGCGCAGCGCCTGACTCGCCACCGGTCCAGGTGCCGGAGGTGACGATTACCAGGCCGGTGATGGAGCAGATCATGATGGTATCGATGAAGGTGCCGAGCATCGCCACCAGGCCCTGGCGTACCGGGCTCTTGTTCTGCGCAGCGGCGTGGGCGATCGGGGCGGAGCCGAGGCCTGCCTCGTTGGAGAAGATACCGCGGGCGACACCGAAGCGGATCGCGGCCCAGACAGCGGCGCCGGCGAAACCGCCTTCGGCGGCGATCGGGCTGAAGGCGTGGGTGAAGATCAGGTCCAGGGCGTGGGGGATCTGGTCGGCGTTGATCGCCAGTACCACCAGGCCGGCAACGATGTAGGAAACCGCCATCACCGGCACCAGGGCTCCGGCGACATGACCGATTCGGCGGATGCCGCCGATCAGCACGGCGCCGACCAGCACCATGGCGATAACGCCGGTCAGCCAGGTCGGGAGGCCAAAGTTGGCTTCCATGACGCTGGCGATGGAGTTGGCCTGTACGGTGTTGCCGATACCGAAGCCGGCGCAGGCGCCGAAGATGGCGAAAGCCATGCCCAGCCAGGCCCAGTGTTTGCCGAGGCCGTTCTTGATGTAGTACATCGGACCGCCAACGTGATTGCCTTCCTCGTCGACTTCGCGGTATTTGACCGCCAGCACGGCTTCGGCATATTTTGTCGCCATACCGACCAGCGCGGTAATCCACATCCAGAACAGGGCGCCCGGACCGCCGAGGAAGACCGCAGTGGCGACGCCGGCGATGTTACCGGTGCCGACGGTGGCTGACAGTGCCGTCATCAGGGCCTGGAATGGGGAGATTTCCCCGGTGCTTTCCTCGTCTTTGGCTGCGTGGCGGCCACGCCAGAGTAGTTTGAAACCGGTACCGAGCTTCAGAATCGGCATCAGGCGCAGTCCCAGGGACAGGAACAGCCCGACGCCCAGTATCAGGACCAGCATCATTGGGCCCCAGACGACACCGTTAATCGCACCGATGATTGACGTAATCAATTCCATTATGTGGAAACCTCCAGCTTGTTATTGTTTTCATGCGGCCCCGGATGGGGAACCGATGAGCGTGCATCCTCCCGGCGATCAGCGAGGGAGGATAACCTCCGGTCGGGCTCGAGGCGGTTACGCGGCGGGCCTGCCGGTAAAACAGTGTTTCCTGTTGGAAACAATTGCTATTTTAGTGCTAATTAATTTCTTTTGAAGCAGTTTTTCCTCTTTTAAGAAATTTTTCAAATTCGTTGTCCGGGACCAGGCGCCCGCCGGTGCTCCAGACGATGTGAGTCGCCTGTTCCATACGATCGTGGAGATGTGCGGGGCCCTGTTTCGCCGATAATTCATGCATCAGTCGTGCCGGACCCTGGATGCCGGCCGCCGCGGAAGGCTCCACCGCGAGGTTCTCGGACCGGTACAGCTGAAAAAGGTCGCGGAACAGGCTCTCGTCACTGACGGTAAAGACGCCATCCACGTCGCTGCGGATGGTCTCGCAGACCCATTCCGAGGCACGGCCGACCGCCAGACCGTCAGCTTCGGTGCAGCAGTCGAGGCCGATGTCATAGACCGACGGGACGGACGGATCGAGCAGGCCCAGCAATACCGACGGCGCTGCGACAGGTTCGGCGAAATAGCAGTGCACGGCATCGCCGAAGAGGCGACGCAGTCCGTAGCAGATGCCGCCCGGTGCGCCACCGACACCGCAGGGTATGTACACCAGCAACGGGTGGTCGGAGTCGACGCGGATACCCGCCGACGCGAGCTGGCGTTGCAGGCGTAGCGCGGCCACGGCGTAGCCAAAAAACAGGCGCGGGCTGTTTTCGTCGTCGACGAAGTAGCCTTTGGGGTCCTCGATGGCGGCGGCACGTCCGGCGGCGACCGCTGCGCTGTAGTCGCTGTCGTGTTCGATCACCTCGACGCCGCGGTCACGCAGGCGCTGTTTTTTCCACTCCTTGGCGTCGTTCGACATGTGCACCCGCGTCCTGAAGCCCAGGGTTGCGCCGATCATGCCGATGCTGAGCCCGAGGTTGCCCGTGCTGGCGACGACCAGGCTGTGGCCGGCAAACAGTCGGCGCGCCTCGTCCGAGGCGAGGCGGCGGTAGTCGTCATCGGTATCGTGCAGCAGACCGGCGGACAGAGCCAGTTGCTCGGCGTGGCAGAGCACCTCGTGAAACCCGCCTCGGGCCTTGACGGAGCCGGCAATCGGCAGGGCGTGATCCGCCTTGAGCAGCAGGCGGCCGGAGATTCCCAGTAGTCGCTGGAGTGTCGGCAGTTCGAGCAGCGGCGACTCGATCAGGCCTCCGTCGGAGGCCAGTTCCGGAAACAGTTCGGCAAGGAGCGGGGCGCAGCGCTCAAGGCGCGCGGCCGCCGCTTCGAGTTCGGCGTCGGCCGCCGGTGAGCAGGGCATGAGTGCCGGGTTGTGCCAGAACAAGGGGTTGGCTGCTGCAAGCTGCTGTTTCACTGAATTCCCATTCACTGTCGACACCTCGGAGCCCTTCGTTTAACTGGGCCGGTATTCTGGAGTCGGAGTTCGCAGTCCACAATGCATTCCTTTTAAAGTTGACTATAGACCGGCTAAAGCGAACGCTGACGAAATAAGGCAAAAATAGTTGTCATGCTTCGCAAAGCTGGTTGGTTTTGCTTTACTTGCACCAAACTCAGGCGGAAAGAGAAATGATCAACGCCCAGATATTGGCGGCCCTGCGGGCTTTTGAGGCTGCTGCCGGTGAACTCAGTTTCACCCGCGCCGCGGCGCGGCTAAACGTGACCACCGGAGCTGTCAGCCAGCAGATAAAGCACCTCGAGGAGCAGCTCGGATTCCGACTCTTCGATCGGTTGCCGCGGGGGCTGCGGCTGACGGCGGAAGGGCAGCAGCTTTTTGCCGTGGTGCACCGCTGTCTGCTGGACCTCGACAGTTGCGTACAGCGCCTTCAGCACCAGTTGCTGGAAGGGCAGATCCGCTTCCGCTCGACGCCGTCGCTGCTGTTCAAGTGGTTGGTGCCGAGGCTGCATCGATTCCACGCCCGTTTTCCCGATATCCATGTCGAGACCTTTGCAGAAGAATCGCTGCTCAAAACCGAGCCGCAGGCCTACGACCTGGCCATCGATTACAGCTTCGGCGAATACCAAGGTCTCGAATCTGAACTGCTGCTCCCGGAAACGCTGTTTCCCGTCGCCAGTCCCGATTATGCCGCCGGCCTTGACTGGCGTGATCCATCCAGCTGGCAGCGACTGACACTGCTGCATGACTCCAGGCCCTGGCGGGACGCGAAACAGGATGCCGAGTGGCGCTATTACCTCGATCAGGTGGGGCTTGGCGGCGTCGACAGCGCCCGGGGGCACTATTTCAATCGCGCGGACCTCGCCATCGAGGCGGCTGCCGCAGGGCTTGGGGTGGCGCTGGCCAGGGGCAGCCTGATCGATACCGATCTGGAGACCGGGCGCCTGGTGGCGCCGCTGCCGCCGGTGACGTCCTGTTGCGCCTACTACCTGGTGCATCGCCCCGGCGTGCTAGACGACGCCCGAATACGGGTGTTCTATGACTGGCTGCGGGCGCTGCCGCAAAGTTCGGGCTGAGCCGGCGCAGGTTGGGTCAAGCGACGCAGAAGCGGACCGCCATGGATGGCGGTAGGCCGCCCCGCGGAAATGCTGTCATTGCAGGAGCAAATGACGGTGGACCCAACACCGTTTCCGTGCCAACCGAAGCCTGTCGATCTGTAATGCGGTCGAGTTTGCGGGTTCCCCGGTCCGTTACCCCCATGCTGCTCAATAGCTTCCGGGCTTATTGATATCGATCGGCAGTGCCAGCGACTCCTTGACCTCCTCCATGACGATATAGCTCTTGGAGTTCTTGACGCCGGGGAGCGTCAGCAGCATTTCGCCGAGCAATTCGCGATATTCGGTCATATCGCTGATGCGCGCCTTCAGCAGGTAGTCCGAGTCCCCCGACACCAGGTGACACTCGAGGATATAGGGCAGGGTGGAAACGGCCTTGTTGAACCGCTCGAAGGCGTCCGGTGACTGGTAGGACAGGGCAATCTCGACGAATACCAGCATGCTGTAGCCCAGCGCCTCCGGATTGATCCGGGCGTAGTAACCTTCTATATAACCGTCTTTTTCCAGTCGCTTGACGCGCTCCATGCAGGGGGTGGTCGAGAGGCCGACCCGGTCGGCCAGTTCGGTGTAGGAAATCCGTCCTTCGAACTGCAGCGTGCGCAGGATATTCATGTCGATCCGGTCCAGCTTGCGTTTTTTCTGGGTGTTGCGGCTGCTGTTCATAATATCTCCTGCATAAGGTGTATTTAACAAGATATTAAACTGTTAAGAGGCTAAATACACAAAAAAATCCCGCAGAAAACCCCCTATACTGCAATACATCTTATCGCTATTGACCAAACAATAATCAGGGGGTCACCACATGCGCATTGTCATTCTCGGAAGTGGCGTCGTCGGAGTCACCAGCGCCTGGTATCTTGCCCGGGCTGGCCATGAGGTCACTGTCGTCGATCGTCAGCCGGCTGCCGCGATGGAAACCAGCTTCGCCAACGCCGGTCAGGTATCGCCGGGCTATTCTGCGCCCTGGGCGGCGCCGGGCGTGCCGGTCAAGGCCGTGAAATGGCTGATGCAGGATCTGTCGCCATTGATGATCAAGCCGACCCTCGATTACAACTTCTACCAGTGGATGACCAAGATGGTCGCCAACTGCACCGAAGGCAAGTATCAGGTCAACAAGGGCCGCATGGTGCGTATCGCCGAATACAGCCGTGACTGTCTCAGGGCGCTGCGCGAGGACGTCGCGATCGATTACGAGCACCGTACCAACGGCACTCTGCAGGTGTTCCGCACCCAGAAGCAGGTCGACGGTGCCGCCAAGGACATCAAGGTACTGAAGGAACTGGGTGTGCCCTTCGAAGTACTGGACCGCGACGGTTGCGCTGACCGCGAACCGGCGCTGCAGTACGTCAAGGACAAGATCGTTGGCGGCCTGCGGCTGCCGGGCGACGAAACCGGTGACTGCTTCAAGTTCACCCAGGCGCTCGCGGCCAAGTGCGAGGAGCTCGGGGTGAAGTTCCTGTACAACACCGATATTGACGGGTTGCTCACCGACAAGGGCGATATCGCCGGCGTCAAGACCAGCGTGGGTGTCCTGACCGCCGATCGTTACCTTGTGTGCCTGGGCAGCTATAGCTCGCAGCTGCTCAAGCAGATCGAGATGAACCTGCCGATCTACCCGGTCAAGGGGTACTCGCTGACGTTGCCGATCATCGATGAATCGCGTGCGCCGGTATCGACCGTGATGGATGAAACCTACAAGGTGGCGGTAACCCGCTTCCGTGACCGTATCCGCGTCGGCGGCAGCGCGGAGCTGGCCGGCTACGATCTGACGCTGCCGGAAAAACGCCGCGCCAACGTCAACTTCGTGGTGACCGACCTGTTCGGCGGCGGCGGCGACATGGAACGCTCCGAGTTCTGGACCGGCCTGCGTCCGATGACGCCGGATGGCACGCCGATACTGGGTGGCACCCGCTACCCGAGCCTGTATCTGAACACCGGTCACGGCACTCTGGGCTGGACCATGTCCGTCGGCTCCGCGAAGTTCGTCAGCGACCTGATCAGCGGTCGTCCGACCGACATCGATCCGGCGGGCCTGAGTGTCGACCGCTACCCATACGCCTACGCCGGGTAATCGCTTGAGGCGCAGCTGCTGTCGCAGCTGCGTCGCTTTCACGACTGACTTTTTGCCGCAAATCATGGACACTTACGAGCGCGGTTCGGGACTCCTCCGCCGGACCGCGGTCTTAAGTGTCTAACCGGTGTATCCGAACGGATGCCCTCTTATCAGTAATTAAGGAAACGACATGGCTAATCGCAGCATTATCAAAACCGACAAGGCACCGGCCGCTATCGGTACTTACTCCCAGGCGGTCAAGGTCGGCAACACTGTCTACATGTCCGGCCAGATTCCGCTGGATCCGGCGACCATGGAACTTGTTAATGCGTCGTTCGAAGATCAGGCCGTCCGCGTATTCGAAAACCTCAAGGCGGTCGCCGAAGAAGCCGGCGGTTCCCTGAACCACTGTGTCAAGCTGACCATCCTGCTGTCGGATATGGGGCACTTCGCCAAGGTCAACGAAGTCATGTCGCGTTATTTCGAAGAGCCGTACCCGGCGCGCGCGGCCTACGCCGTCAAGCAGCTGCCGAAGGATGTGGATATCGAAGTCGAAGCGATCATGGTGACCGAGTAACAGCGGACACCGGCCGGCTCTTAGCCTTCGCGCGAGGGGCCGGTCTCTATCGGCACCGGAGGAGTCAGTATGAGCCGAGCAGCACGCGCCAGTATCGATCTGGACGCAATCCGTCACAATTACCGTCTTGCCAAATCCCAGGCGCCCGCCGCTCGTGCGGCTGCCATTATCAAGGCCAACGCTTACGGCCATGGCGCCGTCGCGGTCGCCAATGCCCTCAAGGCCGAAGCTGACGCCTTCGGCGTCGCCTGTATCGAAGAAGCTATCGAGCTGCGTGAAGCCGGTATCGAGCAGCCGGTGGTCCTGCTGGAAGGGTTCTTCGAGGCGGATGAGCTCGAGTATATCGCCCGTCACAACCTCTGGACGGCGATCCACAGCCCGCACCAGATCGAGGCGCTGGCCTGGGCGCAACTGCCCGCACCGGTCAATGTCTGGCTGAAGATGGATTCGGGCATGCACCGTCTCGGTATCGAGCCGGAGCGCTATCGTGAGGCCTACCGCCAGCTGCGTTCGCTGGAGCAGGTGGCCGAGATCACCCTGATGAGTCACTTTGCCTGTGCCGACGAGCTGGACCGGGAAACCACCCGGCAGCAGATCGACTGCTTCGACCGCGCGTCCGAAGGCATCGATGCTCCGCACAGCCTTTCCAATTCGCCGGCGACCCTGGCCTGGCCGGAGGCGCATCGCGACTGGCTGCGGCCCGGACTGATGCTTTATGGCGCCACGCCGTTCGAGGTCGATCAGGAACAGGCGGCGAAGCTGGAAGCGGCAATGACCCTGACCAGCAATATCATCGCCATTCACGAGCTGCAGCCGGGCGATGCCGTCGGTTATGGCGCCGGTTTCGTCTGCGAGCGCCCGAGCCGTATTGCCACGGTGGCCATGGGCTACGGTGACGGCTATCCGCGCCATGCCGCCAACGGTACGCCGGTGGTCGTCAACGGTCAGCGTACCCGGACCGCCGGACGTGTCTCGATGGATATGATGACCATCGACGTCACCGACATTGCCACCGCCAAAATCGGCGATAGCGTCGAGCTTTGGGGCAAGCAGCTGCCGGTTGCGGAAGTCGCGCGCCATTGCGCCACCATACCCTATACGCTGCTGACCTGTCTGACCCCCCGCGTACCGCGCGTCTATCCGTAGGATGGGGGGAAGGCGCGTATTGCGCTGGTTTTGCCGCTTTCCCCAGCCTTCGGGCGCGTCGTAACCCATCAAAGCGATCGTATTGTAGGTCGAACGTGGGAATAGGTGTTGGGTTGCGTGGCTACGCCACTGCACCCAACCTACCGCAAGCCGTTGCCATGTACCCATCATATCGACTGTATTACAGATCGATTTGTCTCGGTTGGCAGTGCGTAAAATGGTGAGTAGTAAGTCGGAATCGGCATGAAAAAGCCCGCGCAGGCGATTACCTGCGCGGGCTTTTTGTATATCTAGCGTTTCGTCGCCTTAAGCGGGTCGGTTCGGACGGCGGTCGCCCTTGCCCTTGCCTTTGCTTTTGCCCTTGAAGCCGCCGGGGCGGCGACCGCCGCGGGGCGCGGCGTCCGGCGTTTCGCCGACGGCGTGGATATTGAGGCGCTGACCGCAGACGAAGGCCTTCTTCAGGGCCTGCATCACCTCCTTCGACATGCCGTCCGGCAGATCGACGGTGCTGAAGTCGTCGTACAGATCGATCTGGCCGATCAGGTTGGCGGCGATGCCAGCTTCGTTGGCGATGGCGCCGACGATGTTCTTAGGCATCACGCCGTGTACGCGTCCCACCATCAGCACGTAGCGCTTCATCTCGATCTCGGGATGGTCCTTGAGCGGGCGTGCATTCGGGTTGACGTTGACCGGTCCGCGGCGTTCCCGGCGATCATCGCGCTTCTCATCACGATATTCGCGCGGGGTCGGAATTTCACGTTCCTCGAGCAGCAGCGGCGTCTCGCCCTGGGCCAGAGCGGCCAGAGCGGCGGCGACACGCATCGGGTCGGTGTCGTGTTCCTTCTGGTATTCGCTGAGCAGATCCAGGTACAGCGACAGGTCCTCGCTATCGAGGGTGTCGGTGATGCGCTGCATGAAACGCTCCACGCGTTTCTCGTTGATATCGCCGACGCTCGGCAGTTCCATGCGCGTCAGCGGCTGGCGCGTGGCCTTTTCGATGGCGGAGAGCATGCGGGTTTCGCGCGGAGCCACGAACAGGATCGCCTCGCCCTTGCGGCCGGCACGACCGGTACGGCCGATACGGTGGACGTAGGACTCGGTGTCGTACGGAATGTCATAGTTCAGCACGTGGCTGATGCGCTCGACGTCGAGGCCGCGGGCAACGACATCGGTGCCGACCAGGATATCGATCTTGCCGCTTTTGAGGCGTTCGACGATACGCTCACGCTGCTGCTGCGAAATGTCGCCGTTCAGCGCTTCGGCGGCGTAGCCGCGTGCGGACAGCTTTTCAGCCAGCTCCTCGGTGCTCGACTTGGTGCGCACGAAGATCAGCATGGCGTCGAAGTGCTCGATTTCGAGGATGCGAGTCAGCGCTTCCAGCTTGTGCGGCCCGCCGACGCGCAGGTATTTCTGCGTGATGGTGGTGGCGGTCGCAGTCTTGGACTGGATCTTGACCTCTTCTGCATCCTGCAGGTACTTCTGTGCCACGCGCTTGATCTGCGCCGGCATGGTTGCCGAGAACAGCGCGATCTGGCGTGTCGGCGGCGTGTGCTCGAGGATCCATTCGACGTCGTCGATGAAGCCCATGCGCAGCATCTCGTCGGCTTCGTCCAGTACCAGCGAGGTCAGGCCGTCCAGCTTCAGCGAGCCGCGGCGCAGATGGTCCATGACGCGGCCCGGGGTGCCGACGATGACCTGGGCGCCCCGACGCAGTTGCCGCAGTTGGGTGTCGTAGGCCTGGCCGCCGTAGATCGGCAGGACGTGGAAGTCTTGCATGTGCTTGGCGTAGGTCTGGCAGGCTTCTGCGACCTGAATCGCGAGTTCGCGGGTCGGCGCCAGTACCAGCAACTGCGGTTCGCGGCGGCTGGTATCGAGGCGCGACAGCAGCGGCAGCGCGAATGCAGCGGTCTTGCCGGTACCGGTCTGAGCCATGCCCAGCAGGTTCTTGCCGTTGATCAGGTGCGGGATGCTGGCGGCCTGAATCGGAGAGGGGCTTTCGTAGCCGACGTCGGTCAGCGCCCGGAGAACCGGTTCAGACAGGCCGAGGGAGTCAAAGGAGAGCTGTTCACCAGCATCTGACATAGAAAAAGGTACCTGTGAAACTAGAGACGCGACGGCAAACGCTGCCGAGCCAAGGATGGTAAAAGGGCGCAAATTATAGAGGATTTTCAAGTTAAGGTCCATTCCGCCGTTTTCGGTGCGACGACGTGGCCCACTTTGGTCGCTATAATCGCGCCAGTCGAATACCGGCCGGCGGCCGGTCAGCAGATGGAGAGTACGATGACGGAGACTGTTGCAAAGCCGCAAGGCGACCTGTTGCTGCGCACCCTGGCGATGCCGGCCGATACCAACCCCAATGGCGCCATTTTTGGTGGCTGGATCATGTCTCAGATGGATATCGCCGGCGGCATGCGAGCGCATGAGATCGCGCAGGGGCCGGTCGTGACCATTGCCGTGGATTCGATGAAGTTCATCAAGCCGGTCCAGGTCGGCGACGTCGTCTGCTGTTACGGCTCCATCGTCCGGCTCGGAACCACCTCGATCACGCTCAATCTCGAGGTCTGGGTGCGGCCCCGCGGCTGTCATGGCGGCGACAGCGATCCCCGCTTCAAGGTCACCGAGGCGGCCTATACCTTCGTCGCGGTCGACGAGTCGGGTGCTAAGCGGGTTTTTCCGCGCAGCTGATCGCCTGTCCGGGGCTGTCGGTTTGGGCCGCAATGGCCTATCGTTGATCAGTATCGACCACAACGTTACCGACAGACGCCATGTTTGCCCGGCTCCGCCACAACATACGGCTGTCAGGCGGTTGCGTCCTGCTGATGACCCTGCTGTGCGGACCGCCTGTCGCCGCTGTATCCGATTCGTCTTTTCCGCTGTTGCTGCTGGATGCCGGTAGCGGCCGGGTGTTGCACGAGCGCGCGACCGACCGGCTCTGGTATCCCGCTTCGCTGACCAAGCTGATGACCCTTTATCTTACCTTCGAGGCGCTCCGGGCGGGCAGCCTGGCGCCGGACCAGGCGCTGAAGGTTTCGCCGCGGGCCGCGGCGCAGCCCGCGGTCAAGCTCGGTCTCAGGGCCGGGTCGACCATCGGCGTGCAGCAGGCGGTCACGGCGCTGGCGACGGTATCGTCCAATGATGTTGCGGTGGTGCTGGCCGAGGCGCTGGCCGGCAGCGAATCGGCCTTCGCCGTGAGCATGACCGACAAGGCCCGTACGCTGGGCATGCGGGATACCCGTTTTCGCAACGCTTCGGGGCTGCCGGACAGCGATCAGGTGACCACGGCCCGTGATATGGGCATTTTGGCGCAGCGGCTGTACCGTGATTTTCCCGAATATGCCGCGGTATTCGCGACGCGCTCCTTTGTGTACGACGGCGTAAACCGCAGTAACCATAATCCGATACTCGGTCAGTACGACGGCGCCGACGGTCTGAAGACGGGGTTCACCTGTGGCTCGGGGTACAATCTGGTGGCGACGGCCAAGCGCAACGACCGCCGCCTGGTGGCGGTGGTGCTCGGCGCCGAAGACCGTCAGAGCCGCAACCGCGAGGCGCGTGCGCTGCTCGACCGGGGCTTTCGCGACAGCGTCACCGGCGCCCCGTCGATCGAGGAGCGTCCGGACCGGGCCTCGGGCCCGGCGCCGGTGGTGCTGGGGCCAGGCGTCTGCGGCACAGCTGTGGCAAGTTCCTCGTCATCGGGGGCTATCTGGCCGATCAAGAGCTGGGGGGTGCTGCTTGGTATCTATGGCAGTCGCAACGAGGGCGGTCGCGCCATTGCCCGGGCCCGCTCGCAGCTCGGCGGGCTGCCGCGCGGTCGGGCGCTGCTGTTACAGCGGGATATGGAAAGGGGGACTTCCTGGAAGGCGCTTTTGATCGGCTATCGCCATGACAATGTCGGTCAGATCTGCCTGCGGCTGCGAGCCCGGGATATCGACTGTGTGGCCCAGCCGCCGGTCGTCATGAATCTGCCTGGATATGGCAAACGCTGAGGTGAAAAGGTGAAGGCAGGGAGTCTCTCGAAGGTGCTGGCATTGATTGCACTGCTGATGGCGCCGGTGCTGACGCTGGCGGAGGGTACAGTCTGGCGGGTGACCGGCAGTGGTGGTAACGCTCTCTTTCTCGCCGGAACCGTGCATCTGCTGAGGCCCCAGGATCTGCCGTTGCCGGCCGTATACGACCGTGCTTACGAGCAGGCCGATGAGCTGGTGTTCGAGACCGACCTGGCGGAACTGATGAATCCCGCAACCCAACTGCTGCTGGCGAAGTACCTGCAGGCGCCACAGGGTGGGCGGCTGTCGGGCCGGGTATCAGCCGATACCTGGCGGCTGCTGAGCGACTTCGCCCGCAGTCGTGGGCTGGCGCCGGAAATGCTGGATGTCCTGCGTCCCGGCGGGGTGATGCTGACGCTGCTGGGTGTGGAGATGGCGCGGCTGGGGGCGACCGAAGAGGGCGTCGACCTGCGGCTGTACCGGCGGGCCGCGGTTGACGGCAAGCCGTCCTCCGGCCTTGAGCCACTGGAGCAGCACCTGGGCTACCTGATCGGTATGGGCGAAGAGGATACCGATCTGTTCGTGCGCCAAATGGTCGAGGAATTCGAGGCGAGCGAGCAGGTGCTGGCGCCGTTGATTGCCGCCTGGCAATCGGGCAGCGAAAAGGCGCTCGAGCAACTGCTGCTCGACGAGATGCGCGGTTATCCGTCACTGTACGAGCGGTTGCTGGTGCAGCGCAATGAACTCTGGAGGCCGGTACTGGAAGCTATGCTCGCCTCACCGCAAACCGAGTTGGTGCTGGTCGGCGCCGCGCATCTGGTCGGTCCCGACGGCCTGCTGGAGATGCTTCGCGCCCAGCAGGGTATCAGCGTCGTGCCCGTCGATTGAGGCCGGGCTTTTTGTCGTCACTGATAAATCCTTCACGGCTACCCAATCTCGACTCACCGCTTAGCGGTCGTGACCGTTCATTCAGGCTGCGGCAGCTTCATCGATATCGAGCCAGTCGCGGGTTCGCTGCGGGTCGATCTGCGGCAATTCGAGCCATTGTGCCTCGCCGAAGAGGCTGTCCAGGTCGGCTGAGTCGGGGCGCTCGATCAGGACCCAGTCCCGGGCGCCATCACGGCGGCAGTATTCGACGTACAGGAACCAGTGGGGGTGGGGGATGCCGGCACGGTCCTTGCGCTTGCCTTCGGCGACCCAGGCATACAGCGGGCACTGGTGGCGCTGGCTGTGCAGTCGTCTTGGCTGGCGGGGGTCAATAAACGCGGCAAAGGCGTTGTGGTCGGCCTGAGGCTGAAAATGTGCTTCGAACATGTCGTGCTCCTCTGTCTTCGCGCTGTTGCGAAGGCTGTCCGTGGAGCTGACGTTTTGAGTGCGGATACCTGTTTGGTTGTCGGTATCGACCGCATCGCCGCTTGGCGGCAACCACCTTGCCCAGGTTGGCAGGTTGGCGAGGACGTCAGCCCTTCTCGTGATGCATTAAGCGGGCTCTAATCTACCTGCGATCCACTATGAGCGCAAGACTAGAACCGTTGGAGTGAACAAATCATGAACAGGCGCCGGCCACTCAGCCGGCGCCTTTTTGGTTCGTTGCGACAGCTTCAGTGCGATGGCAACCATTGCCGCAGGAGTTCTGCGCCGGCACGGCGTATCAGCAGCTGATAGCGCTCGCCGCCGTCGGGCACGATCACCGGATGGCTCTTGCCGTCGTTGCGGGGCAGGGCGCCGGCGGCGCACTGCCACAGCTGGAAGTTGTCCGGCAGGTCGCCCAGCCAGGCCGGGCTCAGCCACAGGCAGCAGCCATACTCCCGAATCGTAGCGGCCGACAGTCGGTCGGCCAGGCGCTGAGCGGCCGGGCGTTCATCGCCCGGCACCGGCAGCAACAGCCAGCGGCGATTGTCGAGCCATAGCAGCGTCAGCTCATCGAGATGGACGACGGCCCGAACCCGCAACGGCCGGTCGGCGACCAGCAGCTCGCCCGGGGCAAACAGCTGCGCCTCGTCGGCATCGACCGCCAGCGCCAGTTCGCCCATTCGCGGCTGCTCGGACAGCTGGATCCGGGGGCCGGCTGGGGTCTGGCGGGGACTTAATTCCAGCTGTACCAGCGGACTGATGGTGCCGCTGGACGGGATCGCGATCTGCATCGGAGTAGTTTCCCCCGATTAGCCGCGATGATAACGCTGCTCGACGAACGGCATCTTGCTGACGGTCATCGGCAGCTTCTTGCCGCGGACCTCGGCGTAGACGACGGTATCCAGAGCCGCGAAGGGGGTCGCGACGTATCCCATGGCGATGGACGCGCCAGCGCTGGGGCCAAAGGTGCCGGACGTGACGCGGCCGATGCCATTGCCGTCGGCATCGAACAGCTCGGTACCTTCGCGAACCGGCGCACGGCCTTCGCCGATCAGGCCAACGCGCTTGCGGGCGTAGCTCTTGTTGCTGATCTGGTCGAGCACGGTATCGGCGCCCGGGAAGCCTCCGGCACGAACGCCATCGGCGCGGCGTGCCTTGGAAATGGCCCAGATCAGGCTGGCTTCGATCGGCGTGGTTTCGGTATCGATATCGTGGCCGTACAGGCACAGACCGGATTCCAGGCGCAGCGAATCACGGGCGCCGAGGCCGATCGCTTCCACTTCCGGCTGAGCCAGCAGCAGGCGGGTCAGCCGTTCGGCTTCGTCATTCGGAACGGAGATCTCGAAGCCATCTTCACCGGTATAGCCGGAGCGGCTGATGAAACAGGCAACGCCGTCGATCTCGAGGCGGCGCGAATCCATGAATACCATGTCGTCGACTTCCGGCGCCAGGCGGGCCAGCGCTTTGGCGGCGTTCGGCCCCTGCAGCGCGATCAGCGCACGATCGTCGAGTTCTTTCAGTTCAACGCCGTCAGCCAGGTGAGCGCGCATATGGGCGATGTCCTGGGGTTTGCAGGCGGCGTTGACGACGACGTAGAGGCAGTCGCCGAAATTGCTGACCATCAGGTCGTCGAGGATGCCGCCCTGTTCATTGGTGAACATGGCATAGCGCTGCTTGCCTGCCGGCAGGTCGATGATATCGACCGGTACCAGGGACTCGAGCATGGCGGCGGCACCTTCGCCGGTCAGCATTACCTGGCCCATGTGGGAAACATCGAACAGGCCGGCCTGCTCGCGGGTATGCAGGTGTTCTTTCTTGACGCCAAGCGGATACTGTACAGGCATCTCATACCCGGCAAAGGGGACCATCTTGGCGCCCAACTCCAGGTGAAGGTCATAGAGCGGGGTTTTCTGCAGGTCGCCGTGCTGTTGTTCTGCCATGGGATGCCTCCGTCAACTCGTTTTCATGCTGTGATCCGATCATCACCGCCGTCGCCTTGATCGGGTTGCGGCGGGGTTTTCGGTGAATCAAGTTTCCAATTGGAAACGAAAGTAGCGGAACGTAATCTCGATTGCAATATAAAAATAGCCCTGGGGTGTCGCATCGGGATAGGTAAAGGTCGCAGACTCTCAGCAGGAGCAGCGCCTCACCATGCATAAACCGCCTCGTTCTGTGGTTCGCGGAAGAGGCGACACTGCTGGCTTTTTACAAAAAAAAGACCGCCGGATCCAAGGATCGTCGACGGTCTATTCAGGAAGGAGTTTGAAGTATAGCAAAGACGCTGTCAGGCGGTGACCCAGAGTACCACGGCGTCGTCTTCGCTGGTGGAAACCAGCGCATGTCCCATTTCGCAGTCATAGTAGGCGCTGTCGCCTTCGTCGAGATCGATGGGTTCATAGAACTCGGTATAGAAGCGGATGCTGCCCGACAGCACGTAAAGCAGCTCTTCGCCGTTGTGGCGCACCCAGTCGCCGTAATCCTCGAACCGGCGGGCCCGAACCCGGGTCTTGTACGGGATCATCTTCTTGTGGGTGAGCTGGGTCGCCAGCATTTCGTGCTCGTAGGTCGGTGTCGGGTGCGGCGTGCCTTCACCGCAACGGGTGATGTCTCGACGCCCGCCGCTGCGGCGGTTCTGTTGCGGTTGGGCGAACAGCTGGGGAATGTCGATCCCCAGTCCCTGCACCAGTTTCTGAACTGCGGTAAAGGTCGGTGAAATCTGTTCGTTTTCTATCTTCGACAGTGTCGAGCGGGCCAGTCCGGTGCGTTTGCTGGCTTCCTCCAGCGTCAGGTTCTGGCTCAGGCGGATCTCGCGGACGCGTTTGCCCAGCTGCAAAGGTTCCAGCATGGCTTCGTGTTGGTCGCCACGAGTGACTTGAAGCTCCTGGCGTCCCTGCTGATCCTGCAGGAAATTGGGGCGGTCGGGCATAGCTGAACTCCTGGGTGCCGGTTTGCGGCGACGTGCCCCGCCGGAGGGCCGGCGACGGTCGCGTTATGCCAGGATGGGCGTATTCCGGCAGTGCAATGATTTTTCTTCGATACTACACAAGCCCCGTAATGTTGGAAAGAAACGGAAATTGGGGATCGGATGCGATAATAGGGAATGTAAGTTTCCAATAGGAAATTTTTTGTTGAACTGCGGAAACACTGTTGCTAGTCTTGCGGCTACGGTATGGCGACACAGGCAACTGCCCGCCGCTCGGTGGGTCCAATGTCTGGACGCTGTGTTTGGCTGAGCCAAACAGGCGCTAAGCAGCATCTGTATCGGCAAAGACGGGAGGCAGCAGATGGCACTGAGTATTTTCGATCTCTTCAAGATCGGCGTGGGTCCGTCGTCGTCGCACACGGTGGGGCCGATGGTCGCCGCCAACCGTTTTGTCGCAGAGCTAAGAGCGCGTGGTGAATTGACGCGGGTTTCCGGTGTGCGCATCCATCTATACGGGTCCCTGGCAATGACGGGCAAGGGGCATGCGACCGATACCGCTGTGCTGGTGGGTTTGCTCGGCGAGCAGCCGGACCAGGTCGATGCCGATCGGATTCCGGACTATGTAAGGTCTATTCGCGATACTGCGTCGCTGCTGCTGGGCGGTGAGCAGGCAATCGCCTTCAGCGAGCCGGAACATCTGAAGTTCCATTTCGGCGAGTCCCTGCCCAAGCATCCGAACGGCATGCGGCTGGAAGCGCTCGACGCCGCGGGCCTGATTTTTTACAGCAATGTCTTCTATTCGGTCGGCGGCGGCTTCGTTCTCAGCGATGCCGAGGCTGACGAGAAAGGGCGCGGCACCGATGCTGCAGGCCCCTCGCAGCCGTATCCGTTTCGCAACGCCGCCGAGCTGCTGGCTCGGGCCAAGGCCGCGGACCTCAGCATCGCCGAGCTGGTACTGGAGAATGAACGCGTCCGCCATTCCGATCAGGAGATTCACGACGGACTGTTGAGCATCTGGAAGGTGATGGACGACTGCATCCGCCAGGGCTGTGAACACCAGGGCGAGCTGCCGGGTGGGTTGCACATCAAACGCCGCGCTCATGCGCTGTGGCAGGATCTGGTCAAGCATCCGGAGCGCAGCCTCCAGGATCACCTGACCGTGATGGACTGGGTCAATCTCTACGCCATGGCTGTCAACGAGGAGAACGCCGCTGGCGGTCGCGTGGTGACGGCACCAACCAACGGCGCTGCGGGCGTGATTCCGGCAGTGCTGGCGTATTACGACCGCTTTATCCCCGGCAGCAACATCGAAGGGGTCAAAACCTTCCTGATCACCGCTGCCGCGATCGGCATGCTGTACAAGCAGAACGCCTCGATTTCCGCCGCCGAAGTCGGTTGCCAGGGCGAAATCGGCGTTGCCTGTTCGATGGCGGCCGGGGCCCTCTGTGCCGTGCTCGGCGGCACCATCGAGCAGGTCGAGAACGCCGCCGAGATCGGCATGGAACACAATCTTGGACTGACCTGCGATCCCATCGGCGGTCTGGTGCAGGTGCCCTGCATCGAGCGCAACACCATGGGGGCGGTCAAGGCCATCAACGCCGCGCGGCTGGCGCTGCGCGGCACGGGCGAGCACCACGTTTCGCTCGACAGCGTGATCGAAACCATGCGCCAGACCGGCCTCGATATGCAGGACAAGTACAAGGAAACCTCCACCGGCGGTCTGGCCGTCAATGTGGTGGCCTGTTAAGCGATTTTCCCGGTCGTGCTCGCAGGAGGGTCCTGCCTGCAGACCAATGTGTCCCGGCCGTCGCTGCCGGGTAGGTATCACTGAAGCGTGAGAACAACAGCCATGAGCAAGCAAGATCTCTACCGCGATGCTGCCAGCGCGGCTTTCTTCACCCGCGACCTGAAAGACGCGGACAGCGCGCTGCAGGCGGCGGTCGACGAGGAGTTCAGCCGCCAGGACAACCAGATCGAGCTGATCGCCTCCGAGAACATCGTCTCCAAGGCGGTTATGCAGGCACAGGGTACGGTGCTCACCAACAAGTATGCCGAAGGGTACCCGGGTCGTCGTTACTACGGCGGTTGCGAATTCGTCGACAAGGCCGAGGCACTGGCGATCGAGCGTGCCCGCCAGCTGTTTGGCTGCGAATACATCAACGTGCAGCCGCACTCCGGTGCTCAGGCCAACGGCGCGGTGATGCTGGCGCTGCTGCAGCCGGGCGACACCATTCTTGGCATGTCACTCGACGCCGGCGGTCACCTGACCCACGGTGCGCGTCCGGCGCTGTCGGGCAAATGGTTCAACGCAGTGCAGTACGGCGTTTCGGCCGATACGCAGCGCATCGACTACGACGCGGTCGAGCAGCTGGCGCTCGAGAACAAGCCGAAGCTGATCATCGCCGGGGGCTCGGCGATCCCGCGCCAGATCGATTTCGCCCGTTTCCGCGCCATCGCCGACAAGGTCGGTGCCTATCTGATGGTCGACATGGCCCACATCGCTGGCCTGGTCGCCACCGGCGCGCATCCTGATCCGCTGCCCCATGCCCACGTGGTCACCACCACCACTCACAAGACCCTGCGCGGTCCCCGCGGCGGCATGATCCTTTCCAACGATGCCGAAATCGGCAAGAAGATCAATTCAGCGGTATTCCCGGGTCTGCAGGGCGGGCCGTTGATGCATGTGATCGCAGCCAAGGCCGTTGCGTTCGGCGAGGCGCTGCAGCCGGAGTTCAAGCAGTACATCGAGCGCGTGGTCGAGAACGCCCAGGTGCTGGCCGAGGTGATGGTCGAGCGTGGCTGCGATATCGTCACCGGCGGTACCGATACTCACCTGATGCTGGTCGACCTGCGACCCAAGGGTCTCAAGGGCAACCAGGTCGAGGATGCGCTGGAGCGCGCCGGCATCACCTGCAACAAGAACGGCATTCCGTTCGACCCGGAGAAGCCGATGGTCACCTCCGGTATCCGTCTCGGTACGCCGGCCGGCACCACTCGCGGTTTCGGTGTCGACGAGTTCCGCCAGGTCGGTAATCTGATCAGCGATGTGCTCGACGGCCTGGTCGAGCAGCCCGAAGGCAACGCCGAAGTGGAAACGCGGGTGCGTGCCGAGGTCGAGGCGCTCTGCAAGCGCTTTCCGCTGTACCGCTGATCGCACCAACACATCATCCGGGGCCGCTGCGGCGGCGCCGGCAGTCACCTGATTACTTCGCAGAAGGATTTTTTACATGAGCAACGCACCGTCCAGCCTGAAATATACTGCATCTCACGAGTGGGTACTGGATAATGGCGACGGCACCGTGACCGTTGGCATTACCGACCACGCCCAGGAGCTGCTTGGCGACGTTGTATTCGTCGAACTTCCGGACGTGGGTCGTGACGTGGCCAAGGGCGAGGAGTTCTCGCTGGTCGAGTCGGTCAAGGCCGCATCCGATATCTACGCGCCGGTTTCCGGCGAGGTCGTTGCCGTCAATGAAGCGCTCGCAGACGCGCCGGAAACCCTGAACGAGTCCGCCTTCACGGACGGCTGGATCGCCAAGCTGAAACTCAGCGACGCGTCCGAACTCGATGGGCTGCTGGATGCGAATGCCTATGAAGCCACGGTTGCGGAGGAGGGCTGATCCAACTGTCCCCGGATCGGTTTTCCCGCAAAACGCGGGGGGCTAGCGCACCCCGCACTTACTGAACCCGATACTGGCCGCGTTGCGTACACGGCTGGTACAGAGCACACAGGTTAGCGTAATGGCTGTTGAATCCCGTACTTTGACAGAACTCGAACAGCGCACGGATTTTACCCGTCGCCATATCGGTCCCGATGCGCCCGAGCAGCAGGCAATGCTGGAGACGCTGGGCGTGGCGTCGGTGGAAGAACTCATCCGCCAGACCGTGCCGGACAGCATCCGCCTGGATGATGCCCTGGACATGGCCGACGGCGAGACCGAAGTCGAGTCGCTGTCCTATCTGCACGCGCTGGCGAAGCAGAACCGGGTCAACAAGTCCTACATCGGATTGGGTTACCACAATACCCAGGTGCCGAACGTGATCCTGCGCAACGTGCTCGAAAACCCGGCCTGGTACACCGCCTATAC
>JABXIM010000173.1 GCA_013373085.1 Oceanospirillaceae bacterium
ACAAAATTCGTCGGTGAATAGCGCAGCTTGGTAGCGCATCTGGTTTGGGACCAGAGGGTCGGGGGTTCGAATCCCTCTGCTCCGACCATCTTAAAAATCTCGCAAGACCTTCATCCACCTGCATGATACCCAAGTCCATCTCCACTTTCTGCAGAGGGATGAGAACGCCCGAAGGGGGTTCGACCAAAACGTCGGGAACGTTTTGGGACTGCCGCAGGCAGGGCCCGAAGGGCCGAGGGCAGGACAGCCCGAGCAATCAGTGCCACACCGCCCATCCCGCTCCTTTCAGCAACACATCGATATTCCTATGAATCTGCTAGTCATTGGCTACGTATGGCCGGAACCGGCCTCCAGCGCTGCGGGCTATCGCATGCTCGCCCTGCTCGATGGCTTTCGCCAGCACGACTGGAACGTCATCTTTGCCAGTCCCGCCGAGAAAAGCATTCACCGCGCCGATCTTCCCGCGCGAGGCATCGATGAACAGAGCATCGCACTGAACTGCTCCAGCTTCGATGCGTTCCTCCGGGAAGCGCAGCCGGATGTCGTGCTGTTCGATCGCTTCATGATGGAGGAGCAGTTCGGCTGGCGGGTTGAACTGCACTGCCCGCACGCGCTGCGGGTTCTGGATACCGAGGACCTTTCGTGCCTGCGCCACGCACGCCATGCAGCAGCCAAGCTGAGCGGCCAGGTCACCACCGACGTCGCACCCCGGCTGCTTTTCTCGGATCACGCCAAACGAGAAGTCGCCGCCATCCTGCGCAGCGATCTGACCCTGATGATCTCCCGGGCAGAGATCCAGTTGCTGACGTCTGCCTTTCAGGTCGATCCCAGCCTGCTGCATTACTCGCCTTTCATGCTACAGCCGGTCACTCCTGAACAGCAGGCGCAACTGCCTCAAATGGACCAGCGCCAGCACTTTATCGCCATCGGCAACTTCCGCCACGCACCCAACTGGGACGCCGTGCTCTGGCTGCAGCAGGCGATCTGGCCCCTGATACGGCGCCAGCTACCGGAGGCCGAGCTGCATATTTACGGCGCCTATCCGCCCCCGAAAGCGACCGCCCTCGACAACCCCAGACAGGGTTTTCGGGTAAAAGGCTGGGCAAAGAGCGCGAGCGAGGTGATGCAGCAGGCGCGGGTGAACCTGGCGCCGCTGCGCTTCGGCGCAGGCCTGAAAGGCAAGCTGGTCGACGCCCTGGCCTGCGGCACCCCCTCGGTGACCACGACGGTAGGCGCAGAAGGGATGGCCGACGAGCAAGAAGCCTGGCCGGGACCGGTAGCCGACACGCCCGAAGCCTTCGCCGCAGCCGCCTTAGAACTGTATCGCGATCCGGATCAATGGCGGCAGAGTCAGCAGCAGGGCTTTCGCCTGCACAACCGCCATTTTGCGTTCGAAACCCACGCCGAAGCACTGATGGCGCGACTGGAAACGCTCGGCCGCACACTCGATCAGCACCGGTTAAATAACTTTACCGGCGCCATGCTGCGCCACCACAGCATGAAAAGCACGCAGTACATGGCCCAGTGGATAGAGGCAAAAAACAGACATAAAACCGATTAAGCCGGATCGCATCGAACAGCGCTGAAACGGCTGATTCGATGCCCACTCCGAATTAAATGGCTGCACTGCAGCAACGACCATATGCGCCCGGGAGCCATGAATCGAGCTGCGCGCAGCTGCTTGAAAATATGCCTGGATACCCGTTAACCGACGAGCAGCTTATCCAATTGGCTGTAATTGTTTTTCAGCCATACCTTCATCCGCTGGCGCTCTGCAATATTAGCCATATCTCGATTATTGGCCGCCGCCCAGAAGCTGGCATTGGCGAAGTCCACCTTCTGTGTCAGCTTAGGATGCAGCTTGCCGAGTTCGAACAGGTGCGCTCCCCGCTCTTCCGCTGTACGGTAAGCCCCGGACGCGTGAAGCCCGCTGAAATCACTGCCACGACCCAGATTCTTTACTACAACAAATTGCAATTCGGGCTGGGGGTAGCGCTCCAGGCTTTTGCCGAGAAGTTCTATGGAATCGGCGCCGTCATCCATCACATGCCATAGAAACACTTCGTAACCCATTTCATCGAAGAGACCAAAGACATCGGTTTCTTCGATCCACTCCCCCAGACGGGCTGAAGTTTGCGCCGCAAGATCGATAATCAAGTCGTGCTCGGGATTGGTCTCGCTGGCCTCAAGGATGCCATCAAGACTGTCATCCTCGCCAACAATGACCGGGGAAGCGAATTCACCGTAAAACCGTGAAAAAGTTCCATGCGACGCATCGGAGTCAAAGCCGAGAAAAGAACGCCGCTGGTCGATATAGTATTGCGCCAGCAATCTTGAGGTCATTGATTTACCGACCCCTCCTTTTTCACCGCCTATAAAATGCACTTTACTCATGTGTTGTCCCTGATAATACGAGTCTGTGGGTGGAGCCTGCCGGATCTGCAGGAGGGTGAGAAACCAGAGGCGCGATTATGTGCACATGAGTGATAACACTTCAACTCTGCGCCAGAACGAGATAAGCAACCTGCGACCGCGGACTGACACAATGCCGAGCCCCCGGTCACTCGGATTATCATGCCCCATTTGTCACGAAGCACTCGACTCTGCAGTCGCCCCGAGCGACGCGAGCAACGATGGAATCTCATTGCGGACATATTCCAGAGGCAGGCAGTGCTCGACCCGGTCGCTGGCGAAGCGCAGAAAGCCGCGTGCCGCGTGGGGCAGACGACGATCCCGGCGCACGATGAAGTACCAGTGACTTTCGATGGGGAAATGCCGCACCGGAAGCACCACCAGCCCCGGGTTCACGGCCGGCAGAACATGCTGCGACAGCACCGCCAATCCCATTCCGGACGTCACTCCGACCCGTATTGCCTCGTTGCTGGCCATCTGCAGGATACCCGACAACTGCACCCCCTGCCCCTGCAGCCAGCTTTCGAACAGCATTCGCGTGGCCGAACCCGGCTCACGCAACAGAAATCGCTCGCGCGCCAGGTCCGTACTCTCGACTTCAGCCCGCTGCGCCAGCGGATGATTTTCCGGCGCGACCATCACCAGCGGGTTGCGTAAAAAGCGAGCCGCCAGCGCATGCTCCAGCGACGGGGGATGACTGAAGACATAGATATCGTCCAACTGGCGATCGAAACGCCCCAGCAACTGCTGGCGATTGCCGATCTGCACCGTAACGTCGACATCCGGAAAGGCACGGCTGTACGGCCCCAGCAGCCGTGGAAGCACATACTGTGCAGTATTCACCAGCGCGATACTGAAGTGACCGCGCCGCCCTCCGCGCAGCTCCGCCAGATAGTCCTGATAATCATCGAAACGCCCCGTGACGTCGAGCGCCGCTCGGTAAAGCTCCGACCCCGCCTCCGTTGTTTCAACACCCGCAGCTCCAGACTGCAGCAACGGCTCCCCCACTGCTTCGGCCAGTCGCTTGAGCTGCTGCGACACCGTCGGCTGAGTCAGATGAAGCTGTCGCGCAGCCGCCGTGACCGAACCCGTACGAACGGTCGCAACATAAACCTCGAGCAAACGAAAAGTGAGATGGCGCAGCTTCATCGAGCAAGACTCATAGATAATTATCTATATACATAAACCAAATAATTAATTAGAAGCAATACCAATTCAACGGCAAAATCCGCGCCAAATTCTTCAACGGAGACCGGAAAATGCCGGATATAGTCGTCATGTTCTTTTTGCTCGGCCTGGTAGCAGGACTCGTGCGGTCGGACCTGAATATACCGAAAGCCGCCTACGATACCCTGAGCCTGCTACTGATGCTGACCATCGGCCTCAAGGGCGGTATGGGATTGCACGGCCAGCTCAGCCTCTCACTGGTACCCGAGCTGCTGCTGGTCATGCTGCTCGGCGCACTCATTCCGCTGGTGCTGTTCCCGCTACTGCGAACGGTCGTCGGCCTGTCACTGGCCGACAGCGCCAGCATCAGCGCCCACTACGGCTCGGTCAGCGCCGGCACCTTTGCGGTGGCACTCGCCTACGTCGAAAGCCAGGGCCTGGTCACCGGGCCCCAGGCGACGCTCTATCTGGTTTTGCTGGAGCTGCCGGCGATCATGGTAGGCCTTGCACTGTTCCGCCGTTTCAACGCCGACAACGCCAGCCAGCACTCCAAAACCAGCCTGCTGCACGAGACCCTGACCAATCGCGGCGTCATACTGCTGACAGGCGGCGTGCTGATCGGCTACCTCTACGGCCCGCTCGAGGGCGCTGCCGTTACCGATCTTTTTACCGGCGCCTTCAAGGCGGTGCTGGCAATCTTTCTGCTGGAGATGGGGCTGGTGGCCTCGGAGACGCTCAGGCCGCTGCCTCTGGCCCGTTGGCGCCTACTGGCGTTCGCGGTCATCGCGCCAACCGCTCTGTCACTTGCCGGGCTGAGCGTCGCGCTACTGCTGGCCTTGCCGGCCGGCACCGCCCTTATACTGGCCAGCCTCACCGCCAGCGCATCCTATATTGCCGCGCCCGCAGCAATCCGTTCGTCCATTCCGGACGCCGACATCGGCCTCGCCATGCTGGCAGCGCTCGGCATCACTTTCCCGTTTAACGTCATCGTCGGCATCCCGCTTTATCACCAGCTGATCCTGCATACCGCATAGGATCGGACAGAACCTACGGCGCCATTCACCGAATGACGAATGGCGCCCATCGACCCCACCGGCTTTCGACCAATCGACACGCCAAGGATATCGCCATCAGTGAAGGTGAATTGCACTCAGGCGTTAACCGCCAAGGCGTCATACCACACCTCTCCCAGACCGTCAGTAAGCTCTCCAGGGATATCAAAGTTACCTGAAATTATTTCATCTATTAGCTGAAAAAGCGTCGTTTGCACAGGACCGGGCCGAGCCGTATTCTTGCGCCCGAACACAAAATGTATACAACCTAGCAAAGCATGCGAACAGATCGCAGCCCCAGGAGGAGACAATGAAGATGAGCTACCTGCCTTTCGATTTCGCCACCCAGCCGAACGTCAACCGTCGCGAAACCGAACGCGAATACTTTATGCGCATGATCCGTGAGCAACAGGTCGAGCGCGCTCAGGCCAAGCGCCAGGAACGCGCCCGCAAGATCAAGTCAGCCCTGAACAAAACCGTCGGCATGCTGCAGCTGAAGCGCACCCAGAGCCTGGAAAACCTGTTCTGCCGCTAATCTGACAGGCACGCGGCGTCCGAATCTCCTCCATAAAATAGACGCCACTCCCGCCTGAAGCCGGGGCCGACAGGCCCCGGTTTACCCCGCCAGCTCGTCCTGAGCGAAAAACCTGCGCAATACCCGACTCAGATTCCAGGCATCCCGCACACCCGCCATTTCCCGGATGGAATGCATGGCGAACTGCGGAACGCCGATATCCAGTGTGCGCACACCAATCTCCGCCGCCGTTATGGGCCCGATCGTACTACCGCAGGCCATGTCGCTGCGTACCACGAAGGCTTGCACCGGCACCTTTTCCTGCGCCGCCAGATCCCTGTAGATCGCACTGGTCTCGCTGCTCGTCGCGTAGCGTTGATTGGCGTTGATCTTGATAACCGGGCCACCATTGATCAGCGGCCCGTGGTTACCGTCGTGACGGTCCGCGAAGTTCGGATGCACGCCATGGGCATTGTCAGCCGAGATCAACATCGATCGGGCGATCATACGATGTCGCGCCTGCGGTTCGGGCAGCAACCGCTCCAGCAACTGCTGCAGCATCGGCCCCTGCGCCCCGACGGCACTCATGCTGCCGACCTCCTCGTGATCATTGCAGACCAGCAGCGCGCCCTCGTTCGTGTCGCTCTGTTGCAGCGCCTGCAGCCCGATGAAGCAGCTAAGGAGATTATCGAGCCGGGCTGAAAGCAGGAATTCCTGCTCCAGACCCACCAGCGCAGGCGCCTGGGTGTCGTACAGCGACAGGTCGAAATCGAGCACCTCCCCGATACCCTGCACTCCCTGCGCCTCCAGCTCCCGCTGCAGCAACTCGCGAAAATCCATTGCCGTTCCGGAGCGCCCCAGCAACGCCGGCAGAAATGTCTGAGCGTTGATCGCCCGACCACTGTTGACCTCGCGATCGAGATGGATCGCCAGGTTCGGTATCACCGCCACCGGTCGCCCGAAATCCAGCAGCGCACCACCCAGCCCGCCATCGGCGCGGCGAAAATTGACCCGACCGGCAATCGACAGGTCACGATCGAACCAGGGATTCAGCAGCACACCGCCGTACACCTCGACACCGAGCTGAAAATAGCCGTGGCGATGCAATTCCGGATTCGGCTTGATCTTGAGGCAGGGCGAATCGGTATGAGCCCCCACCATCCGCAGCCCCGACTCCTCCAATCCACGCTCGGCCGGCATTCTCCAGGCGATGATAGAAGACCCGTTGCGGGTGGTGTAGTAACGACCACCGGGCTGCAACGCCCAGTGATCGGCCTCATGCAGCCCCATGAAGCCTTCCGCTTCCAGGCGGCGCGACATCTCGGCGACGGCATGGTAAGGCGTCGGCGACGCCCGCAAAAATGCCATCAGCTCCTGATTGAAATCTTGCATTGCATTGCTCCCGATTACTGCGGCATGACATTCAGCAGTTCAATTTTGAAAACCAGCGTGGAATTGGGCGCAATTTCCGGCGCCGGACTGGTCGCACCATAGGCAAGTTCCGGAGGGATAAAAAACTCCCACTCCCCCCCTTCACGCATAAGCGGCACTCCCTCGCGCCAGCCGGGGATCACGCGCCGAAGCGAAAATTCCGCCGGCTTGTCGCCGCCATAGGAACTTTCGAATACGGTGCCGTCGATCAGTCGCCCCTCGTAGTTCACGCGCACCTGGCCGCCAGGCTCCGGCGACGCGCCGCTGCCGGGGCGCAACACCCGATACTGCAAACCGGAGGGCAGCACGGTGACACCTTCACTGACGGCATTTCGGGCCAGAAACGCCTCGCCTGCACGCCGGGTGTCGTCATTCAGCGCCTTGTCGACAAGCGACTTCCGAAAAGCCGCCTCTTCGGGATCCTCGCCACACCCGACCAGCACGACACAGGACAGCAACAGCACCATTGGCAACCCACTTGTCTTCATCGCACAACCCCGAACACTCTGGCATAAACGCTTGATTTTACATCAGGTCGGCCGATGGCTACACTCAGAGACTGCTCTGGTTGAACTTGCCGGCTTTCCCGCCTGTCTCAAGTTTCACCCACCCTGGCCAAACTGGGACGCACCGAACGACATGCTCAACCGTATCCATATCCTGCTGTACACCCTGATTCTGTCCTTTTCGCTGCAGACAGCCGTTGCCAGCACAGCGACGCCGGTCGAGCTGGAGCCCGAGCCGGTTCACAAGCAGACGATGATCGAGATCCTCGACTCGCTGAACCGCGAGCACTACAAGGACATCGATATCGACGACCGCTTTTCCGGCTGGCTGCTGGATCAGTACCTGGAGGATCTCGACCCCAGCCGCAGCTACTTTTATGCCAGCGACATCGCCGAATTCGAACCTCTCAGAACCCGCCTCGACGACAGCCTCAGAACCGGCGATCTCGAAGACGCCTATATCATTTTCAATCGCTATCAGGAGCGAGTACACGAGCGTCTCAACTTCATGATCGGCCAGCTCGAAGACGGCATCGACGACCTGAATTTCGATGTCGACGAGACGCTGGACAGCGACCGCTCCGAAGCCCCCTGGGTCGACACCCGGGAACAGATGGACGCGCTCTGGCACAAGCGCCTGAAGAGCGCCGCGCTGAGCCTGAAACTGGCCGACCAGACACCCGAACAGATCACGGAGACGCTGCTCAAGCGCTACCGCTACCAGCTGCATCGCACAGAACAGCTCAAAAGCGAGGACGTATTCCAGACTTATGCCAACGCGCTGTCCAAGGGATACGACCCCCACACCCAGTACTTTTCGCCGCGCAGCTCGGAAAATTTCCAGATCAACATGAGCCTGTCGCTCGAGGGTATCGGTGCGGTACTGCAGAACGACGACGAGTACACCAAGATCGTACGCCTGGTGCCGGCCGGCCCGGCAGAAAAGACCGGCCAGCTCAAGGCAGCCGACAAGATTGTCGCGGTCGCCCAGGGTGACGACGGCGAGATGGTCGACATTATCGGCTGGCGCCTTGACGATGTGGTCGACAAGATCCGCGGCCCGGCGGACACCGTGGTGCGACTGCAGGTCATGCCGGCCGACAGCAAGGACCGACAGAAGCGCAAGGAAGTCCGGATTGTCCGCAGCAAGGTCAAACTCGAGGAACAGGCGGCTCATAAGCGCATCCTGGATCTGGACTACAAGGGCGAGAAGTACCGCCTCGGCGTCATCGAAATTCCAGCCTTCTATATCGATTTCGCTGCCCTGCAGAGCGGCGACCCCAATTACAAGAGCACCACCCGGGACGTCGAACGCCTTATCCAGGAACTGCTCAAGGAAGACATCCAGGGACTCGTTATCGACCTGCGGGACAATGGCGGCGGCTCGCTGCGCGAGGCCAATGAGCTTATCGGACTCTTCATCAGCCGCGGCCCGACGGTACAGATACGCGACCCCAATGGCCGGATCGATATCCTTGGCGACTTCGATGCCGGCGTCGCCTACAACGGCCCGCTGGCCGTACTGGTCAACCGTCTTAGCGCATCGGCCTCGGAGATCTTCGCCGGCGCCATCCAGGACTATCGCCGCGGCATCATCGTCGGCAGCCAGACCTTCGGCAAAGGCACCGTGCAGTCACTGCACAGCCTGCGACACGGGCAGCTGAAGATGACCCACGCCAAGTTTTACCGCATATCGGGCGACAGCACCCAGAACAAGGGCGTCGTGCCCGACATACTGCTGCCCAGCCTCTACAACGAGCTCGACATCGGCGAGAGTGCCCTCGAGGGCGCCCTGCCCTGGGATCAGGTCCGAGCCGTTCGACACGGAAAATTCCTCGGCGTCGACAACTTCATCGACGAACTGACTGCGCGCCACCAGAAGCGCGTCGCTTCGGACCCCGACTTCATGTTCATGCGCGAGCAGGTCGAACATCTCAAGGAAGACAATGACGACAACATCATCCCGCTCAGCGAAAAAACCCTGCGGGAAGAGCGCGACAAAGCTGATCAATGGCAGCTGGATGCCCAGAACCGCCGCCGCGCCCTGAAGCAACAACCCCCACTGAAGGCCCTGACAGAACTGGATGACGAACTGAGAAAGGACGAGCAGGGTCGCCCCATCAGCCCGGAATCGGAAGCACAATTGGCGGAAACCGGGCGCATCCTGCTGGATATGGTAGACCTGAGCCTCAGCTACAGCACCACTGCCAAACAGTAAGGACACGCCATGGGCATCGGACGCCGCCCACTGATCCTGCTTGGCACACCGATCCTGATAGCAGCCCTCGGCTTCGGGGGCTACTTCAGTTACCAGAGCCTGCAGAGCCAGCACCAGGACAATATCAAGGAACTGGAACTCTTTGGCTTCGGCATGGTGTCGCACTCCCCCTACACCGAATCAATCGGTGAGCTCGGCGCAACGCAACTGCCGGCAACCTTCGCCGAATCCGATCTGACACCGACGCAAAAGGTGATATACGGCCTGATGCAGGACAAGGACCGGCTGATGGACGAGAACCGTGCGCTTAAGACACAGTTGCAGGCACTCGAAAAACAGGTCAGCGAACTGCAAGAGTATCGCGAACTGAACGAGCGCTTCGCTCCGGAAAGCTTCGACGAGGAAATACGGCGGGTCGAAAAAGACCTGAAAGCCTATCTGCTGCGGCTACCGGAAGCCGAGCGCTTCTCAAACCTTCAGCTTGAGATCATGGCGACATCATCGGCCCGTGAGTACCGGCGTTTCGTGGAACAGCATCGCCTGATGCTGGAAAACGCCGAACGCGCCCGCATCATCAACGGGCAGCTGCCCGCATACGCCTTCTGTGTCGGGGACGCGACGACAATCGCGGCCAACTCGGCGAACGAGGAAAGGATGCTGGCGCAATACCTGCGGACAGGCGACGACGATCTGCTGACCGCGCCACTGCGCAACGATCTGCAGATAGTGCTGAAGCCCTGTCAACAAGCACTGCGCAAGGCTCTGGAAGCAACACTGTAGCGACACTCAATGCGCCGCCACCTGCGTCCCGGTATCAGTTGTCCTTTTTTGCCGCCAGGCGCGCCAACGCTTCCGCCTTCTTGGCTTCGGCACGGGCTTTCTTGGCAGCAGCCTTGGCTTCACGCTTGCGCGCCTGCTCGGCTTTCTGCTCCTCCTGGATGCGGTTGAGTTCTTCCTGACGCTGCTGTTCGCGCTCCTGCTTCAGGCGCGCCTTTTCACGCAGATCGGATACAAACTCTTCAGACTTGCGGTCACGCTCGGCTGCGAGTTCTTCGATTCGCTCACGCTTGCTGGCTTCGATGTTGGCTTCAAGTTGCTGCAGCTTGGCTATCTGAGCCTCGAGATCGGTTTTGGTCATCTACTTCGGGTACACACTCTGCTTTGTTGATTCAGACGCCAATTATAACGACATCTAGCAGAGGAACGCTATCTTCACCTTTGCATTAGCTGTATAATATGCCTCCCTTTTGCGATGACCGGCCGCCCGTCAGCCTCGGCGGTCGCTGTCGCCCAAGCGTTAAACCTGACCCTATACAGCTGACGGTATAGGAAGCTCGCGCAGTCCGATCTACACAGGACGGCCGACTTACAATAGGACTATTTCATGAGCGAAAGCTTTGCTGAACTGTTTGAAGAATCCCTGCAGAACGTAGACATGACCCCGGGCACCCTGGTCATGGGTGAAGTTGTCGATATCGACAGCGACTGGGTTACCGTGAACGCAGGTCTCAAATCCGAAGCCATCATTCCCCGCGCACAATTCCTGAACGACGCCAACGAACTGGAAATCCAGATCGGCGATACCGTTAAGGTTGCCCTCGAAGCGGTTGAAGACGGTTTCGGTGAAACCCGCCTGTCCCGCGAAAAGGCCAAGCGCGCCGAAGCCTGGGAAGTTCTGCAGACCAAATTCGAAGCCGAAGAAACCGTCAAAGGTTATATCAGCGGCAAGGTCAAGGGCGGTTTCACTGTCAGCATCAACAACATCCAGGGCTTCCTGCCGGGCTCCCTGGTCGACGTTCGCCCGGTTCGCGACGTAGACCACCTGGAAGGCAAGGAACTGGAATTCAAACTGATCAAGCTGGATCCGAAGCGCAACAACATCGTTGTTTCGCGTCGTGCAGTCCTGCAGGAAGCCAACAGCGCTCAGCGTGAAGAGCTGCTGGCTACCCTGGAAGAAGGCCAGGTCGCCAAGGGTTACGTCAAGAACCTGACCAACTACGGTGCCTTCATCGATCTGGGTGGCGTCGACGGCCTGCTGCACATCACTGATATGGCTTGGAAGCGCATTTCCCACCCGAGCGAAATGCTGAACCCGGGCGACGAGATCTCTGTCAAGATCATCAAGTTCGACAAAGAGACCGGCCGCATCTCCCTGGGTCTGAAGCAGCTGAGCGAAGATCCGTGGGAAGCCATCAAGTCCCGCTACCCGGCTGGCAGCAAGGTACCGGCGCGTGTCACCAACCTGACCGACTACGGCTGCTTCGCTTCCATCGAAGATGGCGTGGAAGGCCTGGTTCACGTGTCCGAAATGTCCTGGACCAACAAGAACATCCACCCGTCCAAAGTCGTTCAGATCGGCGACGAGATCGAAGTGATGATTCTGGATGTCGACGAAGAGCGTCGTCGTATCTCCCTGGGCATCAAGCAGTGCACCGAAAACCCGTGGATCTCCTTCGCTGAGCAGTACGCTGCTGGCGATCGCGTTTCCGGCACCATCAAAACCATCACCGATTTCGGTATCTTCGTTGGCCTGGACAACGAACTGGACGGTCTGGTGCACATGTCTGACATCACCTGGGAAGCCGACGCCGAGGCAGCTCTGCGCCAGTTCAAGAAGGGTGAGGAAGTCGACGCTGTCATCCTGTCCATCGATGCAGAGAAAGAGCGCATCTCCCTGGGCGTCAAGCAGCTGGAAAGCGATCCGTTCAGTGAATACGTCCTGGCGAACGACAAGGGCACCATCGTTACCGGTACCGTCAAGTCCGTTGAACCGAAAGCCGCTATCATCGAGCTGGCCGAAGGTATCGAAGGCACTCTGAAGGCATCCGAGCTGGCCGCTGAGCGCATCGACGACGCCACCACCTTCCTGAAGGTCGGCGAAACCGTCGAAGCCAAGATCACCAACGTTGATCGTCGCAACCGCAACATCAACCTGTCGATCCGCGCCAAAGATCAGGCTGAAGAGAAAGAAGCTCTGAAAGCCGTTCGCAGCCAGGAAGTCGAGACCGCTGGTCCGACCACCATCGGCGAACTGATCAAGCAGCAGATGCTGAAAAACAACTAAGAAACCTTCGGGTTCTTGGTAGAAAAAGGAGCGCTTCGGCGCTCCTTTTTTCGTTTCTGCCCCGCTGCAGATTTGCCGGAATCGCAGGATCGATGGAGCCGCAATGGCACCGTAGTGACGGTTTGCTCAAGGTATCAAGCGGCGCAACCCATCCTACGAGTCACACCCTTTTCCTGCTTCAGCGCGATGAACCAACAAAAAAAAGGAGCACCATGCGCTCCTTTTTCATGCAGCCAACAACCAGCGGCCAGCCGCGAACTTACAGCTTGTCGGTCATGATCACGTAATCGACAAGGTCGTCGTCGCTGATTTCGTTATCCAGCACTTCATACCAATCCAGTACGGAGGCGTGCGCTTCGCGCACCGTCTCCGGACGACCACTGATCAGCGGATGCCAGTCCGGCAGATCCTTGCCCTCGTATACGAGCCGGTATGCGCAGGTCCGTGGCAGCCAGTGAAATTCGGCCACGTCCTGCGGCCGCAGCTTGACGCACGACGGCACCAGCGTGCAGCGGTTTTCGTATTCAGTGCAACGACAGTTGTCGAGATCGAGCAGATGACAGACCGCCGTGGTGTAAAACACCTCGGCGGTATCTTCGTCCTCGACCTTGTGCAGACAACAGAGCGCACAGCCGTCGCAGAGCGACTCCCACTCCTGCGGCGTCATCTCCTGCAGCGACTTGCTGCGCCAGAAGACCTCCTGCGCCACGCTCAGCGTACCCCGGTTTCGGGACGGTCGCGAAAGAGATCGAGCATATACTCCTCCTTCGGCGGCGGCATCTGCAGGTAGTATCCCCTTTCGTCGATACCCGCGAGCACCTTTTCGACATCGACCCGCGCCAGCCTGCGCGACGCCGTGACCGGCATATCCATTACGTGGACGGCACGCCCAAACATTTCAAGCAGCGCCCCGGGCACCCGCTCAAGCTGCTCGCGCTTGTCGACGTAGAGGTACATCTCGTCCTTGCGCGAGCTTTTGAAAATACTGCAAATCTTCATTGTCATTACCGCTATTGCCCGCGTGTCGGGCATGATCGCGCCGAACCCCTCGATTGCCAGAGACCCGTGCGCGCCAATACCAAAGGTGATGCATCCACTGCATCACGTCGTACGGCAGATTTACTGTTCGAACTGATTCAGCTGCGCCAGCAGACGCTCACCCACCACCTCGCGCCGCCATCCCTGCAGCCCTTCCGGCAGCCGATACTCGCCGGCCTCTTCCCGCGAACGCACAAGCGCTTCGAGATCCCGCTTGCGCAACAGCACTTCAGGCGCGATATCGAGCTGCTCGGCACGCTGTCTCGCAATTGCCTTCAGCCTCTTGAGACGCTTGTTCCAGATAACGTGCAAGGGCTTCGGAATCGGCTCGACCGGCCGCTGCGCCAGCTCCAGCACCGCCTTCTGCAACACATCGAGCATCGCCTGACCATCCTCGCGCACCACGCGGCGTTTCAGATCCGGCACCCGTGCCAGCTCTTCCAGGTTGCGCGGCCAGCGGTTGATGATCTCCAGCAGCTGCTGATTCCGCAACACCCGGTTGCGCGGCACATCCCGCGCCCGACAGACCTGCTCGCGCCATGCGGTCAGATCCCGCAACGCCGCCATCTTGTGAGGCGGCACCGCCGCCATCTGACTGAAACGCAGATAGTAGCTCCAGCCTTCCGGATCGCGATCGACCGCATTGTCGAGCAGCGCTGCCATCTCCTCCGCCAGCCAGGCGGACATACCCCGCTGCTCGAGTTCCTGTTGCTGCTGACGGCATACCGCTGGCAGATAGGCGACATCCAGCGCCGCATACAGCTCCTGCTGCTGCGTCAAGGGTCGCTGCAACCAGTCCGAGGTTGTCTCCGCCTTGCCCATCTGCACGCCCAGCGCGTGCTCCAGCATCCGCTGCAGCCCCATGGTGAAGCCCCAACCGACATAGGCGCCGGCGACCTGGGTGTCGAACAGCGGCTGCGGCAACACACCAAGGCAGTGCAGGAACAGCTCCAGATCCTCGGAGCAGGCGTGCAGCACCTTCAGCACCGACTCGTCGGTGAAAAGCGCCGCCAGCGGCGCAAAGTCGCTGATCGCCAGCGGATCGATCAAATAGCAACGACGATCGTCCGCCAGCTGGATCAGCCCGGCGATCGGGTAGAAGGTATCGACCCGCTGGAACTCGGTATCCAGCGCCACCATCGGCAACGTGCGCCAGTACTGACAGAGCCGCGCCAGCTCCTCGTCGGTATCCACCCGGACGGGCTGCCGCGCCGCCTCTTCAAGGAGGTGCCAGTCGTATCCATTCGTATCGGTCATGCCTACCTCAAATCAGGCTGCGCCTGCCGGCCAAGGCATGGGCCAGCGTACCGCCATCAATATACTCGAGCTCGCCGCCGACCGGCACACCGTGGGCGATACGACTGACGCGAATTCCCATTTCCCGCACCTGCTCGGCGATGTAGTGAGCCGTCGCCTCCCCTTCCACTGTCGGGTTGGTCGCCAGTATCACTTCCTTCACCTCGCCAGCCTCAAGACGCCCGACCAGGCGATCGATACCGAGATCGTCCGGTCCGACGCCATCGATCGGCGAAAGATGCCCCTTGAGCACGAAATAGTAGCCGCCGAAGCCACCGGTCTGCTCGATCGCCAGCATATCGACCGGAGACTCCAGCACACACAGCAGCGACGGGTCCCGACTCCGGGATGCGCAAATAGCACAGACCGGATCCTCGGACAAAGTCCGGCAGGTCTCGCATTCGCCGACCTGCTCGACCGCATCGCGCAGCGCTACGGCAAGCTCCAGCGCCGCCGGACGGTCATGCTCGAGCAGATGCAGCGCCATGCGCTGCGCCGACTTGGGCCCGACACCGGGCAGACAGCGCAGCGCCTTGATCAACTGCTGAATCAGGGGACTGAAGGACATGGCGTCAGAACGGCATGTTGAAGCCAGGCGGCAACTGCATGCCGGAGGTCACCTTGGCCATTTTTTCCTTGGTATTGGTCTCGACCTTGCGCACCGCATCGTTGACGGCCGCAGCGATCAGGTCCTCGAGGATTTCCTTGTCCTCTTCCATCAGGCTGTCATCAAGGGAGATACGCTTGACGTCGTGACGGCCATTCATGACCACCTGTACCAGGCCCGCGCCGGATTCGCCGGTCACTTCGGCACGCGCAATCTCCTCCTGCGCCCGCTGCATGTCTTCCTGCATTTTCTGGGCCTGTTTCATCAGGTTGCCCATGCCGCCTTTCATCATTTCTCATTACCTCTTGTTAATCCGGTTCGACCGGAATCACGCTTTCCAAATCGATACTGGCGTCGAACTGCGACAGCACAGCCTGTACCAGCGGGTCCTGCTCGATGGCCGTAACCGCCTGAGCCAGACGCTCCTCTCGCTTGCGCACCTGGTACTGGTGCGGCGTTTCACGCCGCTGGACACCAACCTTGAATTCTACCTCAACTGCCGAGCCAAAATAATCGCACAGCGCCTGACGGATACGTTCGCGCTGCGTCTCGCTCAGCAAAGCCTCCTGCTGGGCGGTGTAGTGGAAGTGCAGAACATTCCCCTCCACCGACTCGAGCGACAGGTTCGCCACCAGGCTCGCCGTCATGCCGCTGAGACCCAGACCTATACAGAGCCGAACCCAGTCCCCGGCCTGCAACTGATCCAGCGCCAGAGGCCCGGCACCCGCCACGGGATCCGCCGCCAGGACCGTCGCCCCGCCCTGCGGAGACGCAGACGCTATTGATGCCCGCTCCTTGTCGACTGGCGCTGCCGTCGGCGCGACAGCAGGCTCTGGCGCCGCGATGACTGGCGCTCGCGGAGCCGGTTCAGACTTTTTTGCGACAGGCTCTCCGGCGTCGTCGTCGTCATAGGCCGGGATATCGGACTCATCGTACTCCGGCGGCGCCGGCGGCAGATCCGGTGCGTCATCGCGCTCATCGCTCGCGGGCAACGGCGCCTGCGGGGCCACCTCCCACGGCGGCGGATCGGACTCCGGCGTCGATGCGGGCCGAGGCGACGGCTCCACCGGGGATACGGCCGGCGCCTCGGTCGGCAACGGCTGATTTTCGACGGACTGCGGCTTCGCTTCCGCCTTCGGTGCCTCGGCAACCGGCGCAGATACCGCCAGGTCGGGCGCCTGACCCGGCTCGGAGTCGGCGGGACGGAATGCCAGCATCCGCAGCAGCACCATCTCCAGCCCCTCGCGCGCATCCGGCACGAACGGCAGATCACGCCGCCCCATCAACGCAATCTGATAGTACAGCTGAACATCTTCGGCACTTAGCGCCTGCGCCAGCGCCAACACCTGCTCGCGGTCTCCAAGACTGTTATCAGCCGCGTCGGGCAGCACCTGGGCGATGGCGATTCGGTGCAGCAGACTGATCAGGTCACCGAGCACGCTGGCGTAATCCGGCGAGAAACGCGCCAGCTCCTCGACAGCCGCCAGCAGCGCCCGCGGATCCCGCGCCGCCAGGCTTTCCACCAGCCGATACACCAGGCGCTGGTCGATGGTGCCGAGCATCGCCTGCACATCGACTGCCGTGATCCGGCCGGCGCCAAAGGCGATCGCCTGATCGGTCAGACTCATGGCATCGCGCATCGAACCGTCGGCCGAGCGCGCCAGCTGCCACAATGCCGGTTCCTCGAATGCGATATGCTCCTGCCCGAGCACGAAGATCAGATGCTCGACGATACGCTCGGGGATCAGGTTCTTGAGGTTGAACTGCAGACAGCGCGACAGGATGGTCACCGGCAGTTTCTGCGGATCCGTCGTCGCCAGCAGGAATTTTACGTGGGGAGGCGGCTCTTCCAGCGTTTTCAGCAGCGCATTGAAGGAATGCGTGGAGAGCATGTGCACCTCGTCAATCAGGTACACCTTGTAGCGCCCGTGGGTCGGCGCGTACTGCACATTCTCCAGCAGCTCGCGGGTATCCTCCACCTTGGTCCGGGACGCCGCGTCCACCTCGATCAGATCGACGAAGCGACCCTCTGCAATCTCACGGCAGGCACTGCACTGACCGCAGGGATCCGACGAAACCCCGGTCTCGCAGTTGAGCGATTTGGCGAACAGGCGCGCGATCGAGGTCTTCCCCACCCCGCGCGTGCCGGTGAAGAGATAGGCGTGATGCAGACGATCGTCATCCAGCGCATTGACCAGCGCCTTCAGAACGTGCTCCTGCCCCACCATCTCCTGGAATCGTTTCGGGCGCCATTTACGCGCCAGAACCTGATAGCTCATCGTAGCCCTGATGCCGACTTCTGTTAACAGGCGCCTATGCTACCGGCTGGGACGCCGCCACGCCAGCGATTAACGGCCGCGGCCCGCGCACGACCTGACCGGCTGGTTGAGATTTAGAAAGCAATAATTATAATAAGCATTGCTTACTAAATTACTCCGGACCCGCCATGACCTCGCGCCACCTGCCCGACGAGAATGCCCTGGGCTTTCTGTTTGCCGACATAACCCGCCTGATGCGACGCCATTTCCAGGCTCTGGACAGCGACAGCGGCCTCACTTACAGCCAGGCGCGAGTGCTGGTCAACATCGCCCGCCTCGAGGGCCGGCGCCAGGTCGAGCTGGCCGACGTGATGGAGATACAACCGATCACGCTGGCCCGCCTGATCGACCAGCTGCAGGCCCAGTCTCTGGTGGAACGCCGGCCGGACCCGAAGGACCGGCGCGCCCATCGCCTGTACGTGACCGAGGCCGCAGCCGGCCCGCTGCAGGAGATTCGCAAGCTCGGCCAGAGCGTCTATGACCGCATGCTGCAGGGGCTGGACACTCCGCAGCGGGACGCTCTGATGTCGGCGCTGAAGCTGATTCGCGGCAACCTGATCACCGACTGAGCCGGCTTTACCCAGCAACATCGAACAAGGGAGCCCATCCCGTGAAAGACACCCAAGACAACTCCGTGCACGAGCACAGGGAACACCGCATTCGCAGGCACCTGCGCGGCCGCTTCGTGCTGATGCTGGTCGTGCCGCTGCTGGCACTCACCGCAGGACTGGCGCTCTACCTGAGTGGCGGCCGCTTCGTCGAAACCGACAACGCCTACCTGAAAGCCAGCAAGGTATCGGTCAGCAGCGAGGTCAGCGGCCGAATCCAGCAGGTTCTGGTAAGTGAAAACGACGCGGTGGAACAGGACCAAGTTCTCTTCCGTATCGACCCGACGCCATTCCGGACCGCGCTGGATCGCGCCCAGGCTCACCTCGCCGGCGTCACCACCAAGCTGGAGGCCCTGCAGCAAGGCTATCGCGAGAAGCAGGCCGAAATCGCCGAAGCGGAAACCGACCTGAACTTCTGGCAACGCGAAGCCGGCCGCCAGGAGCAGCTCGCCGTCAAAGGGGCGGTATCGCAGTCCGGGCTCGACGAGGCCCGCCATAACGCCGACATGGCGCGACAGAAAAAAATCGCGCTGACGCTGGAGTTGCAGCGCCTGGCAGCCGAACTGGCGGGCGGCCCGGACAGCCCGCTGGAGCGGCATCCGGACTACCGCGTCGCCGCAGCCGAACTCGAGCAGGCACGCCTCGATCTGGCACGTACCGAGGTACGCGCCCCCTTCAGCGGCCACGTCAGCCAGCTGCCGGAAGCCGGGGAATTCGTAGCCAGGGGCAACGCGGCCGCAGTGCTCATTGGCGACAGTTTCTGGGTCGAAGCCAACTTTATCGAGGCCGACCTGACCCACGTGACGCCCGGCCAGCCGGTCGATATCCGGCTCGACGCCTTTCCCGATCGCCGCTGGCGCGGTACCGTCGAGAGCCTCAGCCCGGCGACCGGCGCCGAGTTCGCGGTCATCCCGGCGCAGAACGCCACCGGCAACTGGGTAAAGATCCCGCAGCGCGTGGCGGTACGCATCCGCCTGCAGCAGGATCCCGACGCCCCGCTGCTTCGCGCCGGTCTTAGCGCCCTGGTCGAAGTCGATACCGGCACCCAATGCCGGATCTCGAGCCTCTGCTCATGAACCCGGCGCGCAGACGCCTCCTGGTCACCGTCACGGTGATGCTGTCGACCATCATGCAGGCGCTGGACACCACCATCGCCAACGTCGCCCTGCCCAACATGCAGGGCACGCTGTCCGCTACCCAGGACCAGATCTCCTGGGTCCTGACCTCCTATATCGTCGGCGCCGCGATCTTCATGCCGATGACCGGCTTCCTCGCCGCACGCTTCGGACGAAAGCGACTCTTCCTCGCCTCGGTCATCGGATTTACCCTGTCCTCGATGCTCTGCGGCGCCGCGCAATCGCTGGAACAGATGGTGCTTTTCCGCCTCTTGCAGGGGGTGTTCGGCGCCGCTCTGGTACCGCTGTCGCAGGCGGTCCTGCTCGACAGCCACCCGCCGGAAAAGCACGGCTCGGCGATGGCGCTCTGGGGCGTTGGCGTCATGGTCGGTCCGATCCTCGGGCCGACGCTCGGCGGCTACCTGACGGAATACTACGACTGGCGCTGGGTGTTCTATATCAACCTGCCATTTGGTGTGCTGGCCGGACTCGGGCTCTGGCTGTTCGTGGACGAAACGGCCACCGACCGCGCCCGCCGCTTCGACCTGCTCGGCTTTGCTTTCCTGGCGCTCGGGATCGGCACGCTGCAGATGGCACTCGACCGTGGCGAGCTGCTGGGCTGGCTGGATTCGACAGAGGTCGCCATCGAACTTTCGCTGGCGGCGCTGTGCGGCTACCTGTTCGTGACCCACAGCCTGACGCACGCACATCCGTTCATCAATCCGACGATCTTCCGCGATCGCAATTTCAGCCTCGGGCTGATGATGATTTTCGCGGTCGGTATCATCCTGCTGGCGACCATGGCGCTGATGCCGCCGTACCTGCAGCACCTGGCCGACTATCCGGTGGTGACCACCGGCCTGGTACTGGCACCACGGGGTATCGGCACCATGGCGGCGATGCTGATCGCGGGCCGACTCGGACATAGGGTCGACGACCGCTACAAGATCGGCGCCGGCCTGGTACTGATCGCAGTCTCGTTGTGGGAAATGACGTTTTTCACCCCGGACGTCAGCCGCTCCGAACTGGTGCGCACCGGGATCGTCCAGGGATTTGGACTGGGCTTCGTTTTCGTGCCGCTGAGCACCCTCGCCTTCGCCACCCTGGCCCGGGAGCATCGCAACGAGGGCACCTCACTGTTCAGCCTGATGCGGAATATCGGCAGCAGTATCGGCATTGCCTGGATGATGTCGCTGCTGGCCCACAACACCCAGGCCAACCATGCGGCGTTTGCGAGCTACATAACGGATTTCAGTCTGCCGCTGCGCCAGGCCGCCGAAGCCGGCGTCTGGAATCTCGATACAACGGCCGGCCTCAGGGCTCTGAACGACGAGGTGACGCGCCAGGCGCAGTCACTGGCGTACCTGCAGGACTTCCATATCATGATGTGGGTAACGCTGGCGGGACTGCTGATGTTGCCGTTGATGCGGCGGCCGGTCAACGCGGGTAAGCAGTAGGTCGGGTGGAGCCCGGAACGAGCGCAACCCAACACTCTTCGAGTCCACCGCAACAAACCGATCTGTACTGCGATCGATATGACGAGCCCCCCCTGAAAACCGCGCCTGCGTTTTCAGGATATCCACCATACCTGGCGGTCACGCGATGCACTCAGCCGTGCGGAAACTGCTATACCCAGCGCCGAAGCAACGTTGCATCCCTGCTCCGGTCCTGACTTCGAATATCGTTGGGTAGAGACCGCGTTACGAAGCGCCGAGCAACGCCCGCAGGCGCTCGAGATCTTCCGGTGTATCGACGCCGGGCGGCGGCAGCTCCTGCGCCTCGGCGACATGGATACGGGCGCCATTCCAGAGCGCACGCAGCTGCTCCAGACACTCGGTGTTTTCCACAGCCGCCGGCGGCCACTGCACGAAATCGTTCAGCAGCTGCACCCGATAACCGTAGATGCCGATATGCCGCTGCCAGGAAAAGCCCGCCGGCAGGTCATCGCGCGGCTGGCCGGCCGCAAAGGCATCGCGCGGCCACGGGATGGTGGCGCGGCTGAAGTACAACGCCATGCCGAAGCGGTCCGTCACCACCTTGACGATGTTCGGGTTGAGCATACCCGCCACATCCTCGATCGGCTCGGAAAGCGTGGCAATGCCAGCCTGCGGATTGGCCGCGAGATTCGCCGCCACCTGGTTGATGATCGAGGGCGGCACCAGCGGCTCGTCGCCCTGGACGTTGACGACAATCTCGTCACTGCCAAAACCCAGACGGCTCACCACTTCCTGCAGACGGTCGGTACCGGAGGGGTGGTCCGCCGACGTCAGACACACCTCGGCGCCGAAACCGCGCGCGGCGTCGGCGATACGGTCATCGTCGGTTGCCACCAGCACCCGGCTCGCATCGCTCTGACAGGCGCGTTCGTAGACATGCTGAACCATCGGCTTGCCGGCGATATCGGCCAGCGGCTTGCCGGGAAAACGGCTGGACCCGTAACGGGCCGGGATGATGACACTGAAGCTCATTTGCGGGCCTGCTTCCTCAGGTGTTCACGTTCGTCTTCGGTGAGCTTGCGCGCCTCGGTTTCCAGCATCACCGGGATGTCGTCCCGGATCGGGTAGGCCAGGCCGCTGGCGCTGCAGAACAGTTCGTTCGTTTCCCGATGGTAATGCAGCGGTGCCTTCGACACCGGGCAGACCAGTATATCGAGCAGTTTGGTATCCATGTTCGACTCTCAGTTGGCGGAGATACACAGCTTTTTCAGGTAGTAATGTCAGAACTCAGAGCCCCGGAAAGCGTCACAGGGCAAGGCGCAGTCGCAAAGGCATGGTGGTTCCATGTCGAGCGAGTGCAACGCAGCCTGGTGGCGTTTTCCGGGGCTCCCGCAGGGCCGCCTTGGCAGCGTCCGCCCCTTCGTTGCTCATCGCTTATGTAGAGTAACTACACCGCGCGATTCACGCCTTGCCGCAAACGCAGCCAAGAAGGCTGAGCGTGACATTACTACCTGAAAGAGCTGTTACTATTTAACTTCGATGCCAGCGCCGATTCAAATGCTGGCGCGAGCCGGGCCTCGACCGGCAGGTACCAGCTGTCCGGCGGCGCCACGTCGCGGCACTTGACCGCATCCTTCTCGGTCATGACCAGCGGCAGCGGTTCATCGAACGCCAGGTCCTCAGCGCTGAAGGCATGATGATCGGCGAAGCGGTGGGGCACCGGATCGAACCCCAGGCGGCGCAGCGTATCGTAAAAGCGCTGCGGGTTTCCGATGCCGGCCACCGCATGCACGCGGCGCGCACCCGCCCACTCCTCGGCCGCGCAACGTCTGCCGTCATCGAGGGAAACCAGTTGCCCCGGCGTCAGCTGCATACGGTGGGCACCCGGCGGACAGAAGCGTCCATCGCCATTCACCACCACCAGATCGACCTCGGCCATCCGCCCCGGCGGCTCGCGCAACGGCCCCTCCGGCAGGCAACGGCCATTACCCAGCCCGCGCTCGCTGTCCAGCACCAGAATTTCGACATGCCGGCCCAGCGCATAATGCTGCAGGCCGTCGTCGCTGATGATGAGGTCGCAGTCGGAAGTTTCCAGCAGATAACGCGCCGCCGCGGGACGATCCGGATCGATCACCAGCGGGCAGCCGCTGCGACCGGCGATCAGCAGCGGTTCGTCGCCGGTCTCGGCGGCCGCGCCGTCCGGCCGTACCGCGAACGGATGGGCGGGCGGACTGGCGCCGTAGCCGCGACTGATAACGCCCGGCCGGTAGCCGTGCCGGCGGGCCCAGTCGATAAGGTAGAGCACCAGCGGAGTCTTGCCGGTGCCGCCGACGGTGATATTGCCGACCACGATCAGCGGCACCGGCGGCTGCCAGACGCGTTCGGGATGATCGATAAAGCCCTGGCGCCGGCGGCGCGACAGGCAGCGGAACAGCCATTCGAGAGGACGCAGCAGGCGCAGCCAGGCACTGCCCCGGTACCAGGCCCCTACCAGCATTATTCCGGCTCTTGGGTGGTGATGCTGAGGTGAACGAAGCCCAGCTGCCCGGCCACATCCATGACGGTCACCACCGCCTGATGCGGCGTGGTGCCATCGGCGGTGATCAGCAGCGGCTTATCGCGCTGTTCACCGGCCTCCTGCTGCAGCGCCCTGCGCAGCGTATCGGCTTCGGCATTGACCAGTGGTTTGCCGTTGATGCTGTAGTGCCCCTCGGCATCCACCAGCACCTCGAGCAGATCACGGGACGCCTCACCGGGCTCGCCGCTGGCTTCCGGCAGTTCGACCTCGAGATGGGTCTCGCGGGTGAAAGTCGTCGAGACCATGAAGAAAATCAGCAGCAGGAACACCACATCGATCAGCGGCGTCAGGTTGACGCTGACCTCTTCCTGGCGGCGGCGCTCGAACTTCACTGCAGGACTTCCGCTGCGGACTCAGACATAGTCCACCTCGCGCTCGCCGTGGACCACTTCGACCAGTTTCACCGCCTCCTGCTCCATTTCCTTGACCAGCGAATCGACATGACGCTGGAAGTAACGATGGAAGATCAGCGTGGGAATGGCCACCGCAAGGCCTGCGGCGGTGGTCAGCAGCGCCTCGGAAATGCCGCCTGCGAGCACGGAGGCGTTGCCAGTGCCCTGCGCCATGATTTCGGTGAACACCTTGATCATGCCGATGACGGTACCGAGCAGGCCCAGCAGCGGCGTGATGGCGGCAATGGTACCGAGGGCGTTGAGGAAGCGCTCCAGTTCGTGAATCACCTGGCTGGCCGCTTCGAGAATGCTTTCCTTCATGACCTCTCGGCCATGACGGGCGTTGTTGAGACCGGCCACCATGATACGGCCGAGGGGGCTCTGATCACGGATCTCGCGCATTTCCGCCGGCGTCAGCGCCTTGCTCTGCATGCGCGTCCAGATATCGGCCAGCAGGCCCCTGGGCGTGACGCGGCTGGTCCGCAGCACCCAGAATCGTTCGAGACAGATCGCCAGTGACAGTACCGAGCAGGCCACGATGGGAATCATCAGCCAGCCGCCGGCTTTGAGAAGTTCGTACACCCTTTGCTCTCTCCGTCCAGTCCCGCTTCCGCCCGGGCACCCCGCCGCGCGCGCTGTCCCGTACTCTAACATAGCTACAGGGCCAAAAGTAGCCGCTTAACCCGCTGACCAATAACGCTTTTTCACCTGTCGCCAGACACGCGCGCGACACTCGCCGGGCGCGGCCACCAGCTCGATCGCACCGCTTTTCGCCGTGCTCAGGGTGGCGGCGCCGGCAGCGCTGAAGCGCGCCACCACCTCAGGCGCCGGATGGCCGTAGGGATTCAGGTAACCGGCGCTGAACAGCACCGTTTGCGGCCGGGTCGCCGCGACGAAGGCTTCGCTGGACGAACTGCCACTGCCATGATGGGACGCCAGCAGCCAGGTCACCGGCGACAGCCCCTGGTCCACCAGGCGCCGCTCGACACCGCTGCCGATATCGCCGGTCAGCAGCAGCCGGCAGCCGTGCGCCTCGATCAGCAGCACGCAGGAACTGTCGTTCTCGTTCGCACCGCCACCGCCGTGCAGGTAACGAAACCGCGCCGCACCCCAGCGCCAGTGGTCGCCGGCGCGGCAGGCGCCGTATCCCTCCCCGGCCTGCAAGGCGGCACTGCCGGACACCCGGTGAGCGACACTCAGCCGCTCCAGCACCCGCTCCCGGCCTCCGGCGTGATCGTTGTCGGCATGGCTGAGCACCAGGCGGTCGAGATGCCGCACGCCATCCCGGTGCAACAGCGGCAGCACGGCACGCTCGAACGCGGTGGCGCCGCTGGAGTAGCCCGGGCCGGTATCGTACAGCAACCGGCGGCCGGCGCTTTCCGCCAGCACCGCCACGCCTTGGCCGACGTCAAACACCCAGACCCGCAGACCGTCTCGCGTCCCGCTGGCAGCCGGCATACCGAACAGCGTCAACGCCCAGACCGCCAGCGCCAGCAGTCGGGCCGGCATGGATAGCGGCAACACCAGCACCGCGGCAGCCAACAGCGCCAGTGCCAGCAGCGGCCAGGCCGGCACCGCGAACTGCGCCGCCGCCCCGTCCCAGCCCGCCAGTACCCCGAGCCCGCGCCAGAGTCCGCCGACCAGAGCCTCGTAGACCCCCACCGGCCAGTCGCTGCCGGCCCAGACACCCAGCAGCAGCGGCCCCAGCCCCAGAATCAGCAGCGGTAGCAGCGGGATCGCCAGCAGATTGACCAGCGGACCGATCAGCGAAAGCTCGCCAAACATGCCCAGCAGCAACGGCGTCATCAGGCAAAAAATCGCCAGTTGGGTGCGCAACAGTCGCTGCCAGAGCGGATGTCGTCCCCGTTCCTGGCTCAGCAGCAACAGCACCGCCACCGCGCCGAACGAAAGCCACAAACCCGGCTCCAGCACCGCCAGTGGCTGCAGGGTCAATACCAGCCCCAGCGCCAGCCACCAGCGCCGCCAGACGGGCAGCGGCACCAGCCAGAAACTCGACAGCAGCAGCGCCGCGGCCATGATCCAGGCCCGCTGCGTCGCCAGCCCCGTCCCCGCCAGCATCACGTAGCCACCGCTGAACAAAAGTGCGAGCCCCACCGGCAGCACACGAACCGCAAAGCCCGGTAACCAGCGGGTCGGGCACAGCCAGCAGGCCCCGCGCCCCAGCAGCCAGCCGAAAGCGACAAGGATGCCGATATGCAGCCCGCTGACCACCAGCAGGTGCACGGTACCGGTGCGCCTCAACCGCTTCCAGTCCTGCTCGTCGAGACCGCGACGGTCACCGAGCAGCAGCGCGCGCGCCAGCGCCGCCACCTTGCTATCGGTGACCGCTCCATCCAGCGCTTCGGCCAGCATCGCCCGCAGGCCGTCGATGCCCGGGCGGCGCCCTTCCCGCACCACCTCGCCACGCACGTAGCCGGTCGCGTCAATGCCCCGCGCCAGCGCCCAGCGCTCGTAATCGAATGACGCCGGATTCCAGAGTCCGCGGGGCGGTTTGAGACGCGCCTGCAGCGTAACGCGATCGCCCGGATACAATCGGAAGGAGGGATCATACCAGCCCAGCCGGACACGCCGAACCCGGCTGCCATCCCGTTCCAGTAACCGCAGGTCGAAACGCTGCACCCGGTCGGACTGCTGCGGCAGCCCGGTCACGATACCGGACAGTCGGTGGTCACGCCCCTGCATATCAGGATCCAGCCGATGCCACAGCTGCCAGTGACCGTAACTGATCGCCACCAGCAGCCCCAGCCAGAATGGCAGGCCATAGCGCCGCCAGGGTGCACTGATCAGCAGCGGCGCGAATAACAGCCAGACCCAGCCGTGCGGCAGCGACGGCAGAAAGGCACCGGCCAGTATGCCGGCAACGTAGAAGATCATCCCTGATCCCTCGGGCTTGTCATCGGGGCCCATCCCGGGCCCCGGCGAAGGTCCGCGGCAGCTATCGCCGCATACCGGACAAAGAAACCCTGTGCCGCGACTCATCACGGAATCGCAACCTATTAGCAGGTTCCCTTAATCACAACCTCTGGGCATAATATAGCGCCTTGAGCTCTGGTTCCCAGCGCGCCACTCTAGTCCAGCAAGTCGAACCCATGCCGCGAAAGCTGATCAAGAAATACATGCCAGATGCGCACAGGGTGCGATCGCACCGACACCTGAGCTGGCTTGGCGACCACCTCCACGACCCCAACCTGTTCCACCTCACCCGAAAATCGGTTTCCCGCGCAACGCTCGTCGGTATCTTCTGCGCCTTTCTGCCGATACCGCTGCAGATGCTGGTGGCAGCGATCATCGCGGTCGTGGCGCGCTCGAACCTGCCCATCTCGGTAGGTCTGGTGTGGCTGACCAATCCGCTGACCATGCCGCCGGTTTTCTACTTCACCTATAACGTCGGCACGTTCCTGCTCGATGCACCAACCAAGCACGTGGAGTTTGATCTGTCGCTGGCGAACCTCGGCGCCGAGATCGCCGCGGTCTGGTGGCCGCTACTGCTCGGCTCGGTGATCTGCGGAATCTTTTTCGCCGCCCTGGGATACGCGGCCGTGCAGCTATTCTGGATCTGGCACGTCAACCGCAGCTGGAAACGCCGCTCGGAATCGCGCGACAAGAAGAAAGACGAAAGCGGTAAGCAGTAAGCGAAGCCCGCCTCTAAATCCGCAGATAAGATCAAGCGCCGCGCAACCCGTCAGTCCGAGTGCGGCTTACCGCTTGCTCTCTATCAGACTGATCAGCTAATCGAATGCAGTTTGCCGTCGCGCAGTTCGAGGCGGCGATCCATCCGCGCAGCGAGCTCGGTGTCGTGGGTCACGACGATAAAGGACACGCCGGTGCGATTGTTGAGGTCGTCCATCAACGCCTGCACTTCCGCGGCGGTGTGGCGGTCGAGGTTGCCGGTTGGCTCGTCCATCAGCACGCAGGCCGGCTCCGTCACCAGCGCCCGCGCAATCGCCACCCGCTGACGTTCGCCACCGCTCAGCTGCGGCGGCTTGTGTTTCAGCCGCGCACCCAGCCCCACCGCTTCCAGTATCCGCGCCGCCGCGGACTGCGCCTCTGCGATCGGCGCGCCGCGGATCAGCAGCGGCATCGCCGCGTTCTCCAGCGCCGTGAACTCCGGCAGCAAGTGATGAAACTGGTAGACGAAACCGAGCACGCGGTTGCGGATTTCGCAGCGCTTGCGTTCCGAGACCGCGTACAGGTCTTCGCCGCCGACCTCGACCCGCCCGGTGGAGGGCATATCCAGACCGCCGAGAATGTTCATCAGGGTGCTCTTGCCGGAACCCGAGCTGCCGATAATCGCCACCCGCTCGCCCGGCGCCACTTCGAACTCGACCTGGCTCAGTACCTGCAAATGACTGCCGCCCTCGCGGTACACCTTGTCGATACCCTGCGCCAGCATGACCGCATTATTCATAGCGCAGCGCCTCCGCAGGCTGGGTACGCGACGCGCGCCACGCCGGATACAGGGTTGCGAGGAAGCTGATCAGCAGCGCCGAACCGCAGATCAGGTAGACGTCCGGCCACTGCAATTGCGATGGCAGGTAGCTGATAAAATACACGTCCGCCGACAGGAACTGGATACCGAGCGCCCGCTCCAGCCAGGCCACCGCGTCCGTCACCGTCAGCGCCAGCAGCACACCGAGGCCGGTGCCGAGCAATGTGCCGACAATGCCGATCAGCGAGCCCTGCACCATGAAGATACGCATGATGCGGCCCGGCGTCGCGCCCAGGGTACGCAGGATGGCGATGTCGGCCTTCTTGTCGGTCACCACCATCACCAGCGTCGAAACGATATTGAACGCCGCGACAAAGACGATCAGGAACAGCAGCAGGCCGATCATGCGCTTTTCCATCTGGATCGCCTGAAACAGGTTGCCGTGACTGCGGGTCCAGTCGTTGACCAGGTAGCTGCCGCCAAGCTCGGCGGCGATCTGCCGCACCTCTGACGGCGCCTCGAACAGGTCGGCGAAACGCAGCCGGATACCGTCGACGGCATCGCCCTGGCGCTTGATCACGCCGGCATCGTGCAGACCGATATAGGCGAGACTGGCATCGAGCTCGGCGCCGACCTCGAACACGCCGACGACGTCGAAACGCTTGAGCCGCGGCACCACGCCGGCGACGCTGACCGAGGCCTCCGGCAGCACCAGCGTAACCTTGTCGCCGACCGATACGCCAAGCGAACGCGCCAGCAGCGCGCCGAGCACGATACCGAAACGCTGCTGCTCCAGCGCCTCCAGGCTGCCCTGGCGCATATGCTGGCCAATGATGGACACATCCGGCTCGCGCTCAGGATCGATGCCGTAGACCAGCACCCCGTGGACGCGTCCACCCTGGGTCAGCATGGCCTGGGCCTGAATGTAGGGCGCGGTGCCGAGCACATCGGGATTCTCGGCGATGCGGTCGGCCAGCTCCGGCCAGTTCTGCAGCGGCTCGCCGTACCCCGAAATGGTGGCGTGCGGCACCATGCCCAGGATGCGTTCCTTGAGCTCGCGGTCGAAACCGTTCATCACCGACAGCACAACGATCAGCGCAGCGACACCGAGCATGAGCCCGAGCATCGACACCAGGGAGATGAACGAGATGAAGTGGTTGCTGCGTTTGGCGCCGGTGTAGCGCAGCCCCACGTACAGGGAAAATGGTCTGAACATGCGCCGGATTAAACCACAGCGGCCCCTATAACTCTAACCAAATCAGATAAATAATTGCGTATACTGATCCCAACGAGGGATTTTGCGAGAAAGCAGAAATGAGCCAGGATCGTCGTCAGTTTTATCGTATCGACCACCAGGTCGCACTGGAGTATCGGGTGGTGCCCGAGACCGATGTGATGAACAGCGCCCGCCCCTACCAGTTCGACGTTTCGCCGCATTTCCTGCTGCTCGGCGAACTGCAGGCGCTGGACAGCGAAACCGGCCACCTGCTGCGCAAGATCGGCGAGAGCCAGCCCGATATCGCCGCCTACCTCAAGCTGATCAACACCAAGATCGACATGCTCGCCAACAGCCTGGTATCGCAGGAGCTGACCGATACCTCGGGCCTGCGCCTGAAGTCGATCAACCTCAGCGAGGGTGGCCTGTCGTTCGACAGCAATCAGTCGCTGCGCCAGGGCGACTACCTGGCGCTGAAGCTGGTCTTCCCGGAGAACCACCTCGGCCTGCTGCTCTATGCCCGCGTGCAACGCTGCGCGCCGACCAAGGACGGCTTCCATATCGCCATCGAGTTCTTCAAGCTGACCGAAAGCTGCCGCACCCTGATCGCCCGCTACATTCTCGAGGCCCAGGCGCGGGAGCGGAAACAGCGACTCGGTCACGATGCCTGATTCCCATCCGGCGCTCGCCACCGAGCTGCTCGAGTCGTTCGATGCCCTGAGCCGGGCACTCACCCGTTTCAGCACCCTGATGCAGGACAGCGACCGCGCGCTCTGGCTGCCGCTGCACGACAGCGAACTCGAGGTCGGCGAAAAAGCCATGGCGATCTCGTTGATCGCCGATATCTGGTACCGCGACGGTCAGGACGGCCGCCGCACCCGCAGTCGTCACGGCCTGATCGGTGCGGGCCCCGAGCTGCTCGACGCCACCCGGGCGCTGAACGCCTGCAAAGCGGACTTTCAACAGGCCGCGACCAGCCTCAACGCCGATCATCTGCGCGAACTGCCGCTGCGCCTGGCGCACCGCGCCGGAGCCCTGGCGGAAATTTTGAATCTCCACGGCCTCGGCCGCATCCATCTCAAGCAGTGCTACCGGCAGGTACCGCTGCTCGACCGGACCCCGACCCGGGTCGGGTTCAACTGGTACAGCAGCGGCCGCAGCATCCGCAGACTCAGTGCGGCCGATGCGATGAAGATGCTGCTGAAACTCGACCAGAGCCAGCCCCATGTGCAACTCCAGCTCGAACGCCTGTCGCCGCTGCCGCAGCATACGCCCCTGGCCCAGCTGCAGACGCAGGTTCCGGTGATGCGCGCCAACATCGGCTGGAAAACCGACGCCGGCTGGGAACGCCAGGCACGCAACTGCCCGTTGCCGCTGGTGTTCCCACTGGACGCCGGCAAACCGCTGCCGGAGCACAACAGACCCGACCTGATGCCGCCGATCGGGCGCCAGCGCGCCGAGCGCTCCGACGCCCGCATCGACCCCGACCCTTTTTTGCCAAGCCTGCGCATTCATAAATATCTGAGGAGCCTATGAGTAAGTCCCAATCGGTCTCTGGCTTGCAGCGCGAGCTGGAGTCGAGGCGCAGTTTCGAAGGCATGGTGGGGCCCTGTCGAGAAGCTGCAACAAAGAGTCCTGCTCGCGCTGCAAGCCCCGGAGGGCGGCTCCTGAAGCACTCATCTGCCGCGTTGCGGCGTTTGGAAAGGGCTACGGCCATTCCCTTCACACCGCGCCTTGCAGCTCCGCGCTTCAGGAGCCGCAGAGGACAACTGGGACTTATTCATAGGCTCCTTACATGACCGACAAGAAGACCCGATTGCTGCACCATATCGCCACCGCCCTGGGACTGCTGTTCCTCGGCGGCTGGTTTCTGCTGTTCAAGACCCTGGGGATACTCGACTGGATCGTCGGGCTGGTGCCGCAAAGCCATGCCGGCGCCGGATTGATGATCGCCATTGCGGCGGTGATGCTGCCGGCCTTCTTTATCTGGAAGCTTTACAACCGCTGGGTCGAGAAACGCCTGCAGATTCGCGGCATCTATTACGAAGATCACTATTACGGCAAGCCGGACGACAAGTCCGACGACTGATCGCCGCGCCCGAATTATTCGCTGCGGGGCTCAGCTCCCACTGATGGTGGACAAATGGTGTGGGAGCGCCGCCCCCGGTGCGAATGCTTTTCGTCCTGCCCCGGCATCAAAAACTGCTTCGCGGCGAGGCGCCACTCCCACGAGGAGAAGCGGCATCCCCGCCGCGAACAAACCGGCGTTATTTGAACAGCTTTTTGAACGGCCCCAGTTCCAGGAACCAGGTTTCGCCGGACCAGTCGTCGACACCGTCGTTGTCGGTGACCACGAACGCCTTGCCGTTATCGCTGATGGCGACACCCTCCGGCTTGTCGCTGACCCAGCCGTGGCTGTCGCGCAGCGCGGGGAGCAGGTCGTAGACCTGTTTTTCGCTCGCCGTGACGATGCCGTCTTCCAGCGCCGATGCCGGCACCCGCACCAGGGTCTTCAGTTCGGCGAAGTCGCCGGTACGGTTGTCGCGCTCGATCAGCACCAGCGAGCCGTCTGGCGCGCGGGTGATTTCAGACAGCCCCACCCAGGAGGCATTGGCCGGCAGCGCTGCCAGTTCCCAGGCGATATGCCCCCAATCGCCGGAAGCCGGGTCGTAGGTCCACAGGCGGGTGCGGTTCGGCTGCCCCTTGTCGTTGAGGCCGCCTTCGTCATCGTCCAGCGCTTCGCAGCCCGGCGTGCTGTAGTCCCAGCCACGCTGCTGCGCCACGAGCAGGCTGTAGTCGCCGTTATCGCCCGGCACCACCGCCACGCCCTCGAAGCCTGAGCCGAGAGTGCCGGTTTCGATCGAAGCCGCACGACAGTCCAGGATTTCCTGCGGCAGGCCGATTTCCGACAGCACGGTGCCGTTTTCAGCCAATTTCAGCAGTCGATTGGGACGGGAATCGCTGGCGTTGCCTTCGCTGGCGACCCAGCGACTGCCGTCCGGCGCTATGGCGATGCCTTCCGGGTCGTAGTTGCCGCTACCGCCCTCGATCCTGGTCGCAGCGGTAATCAGTGCAGGCATGGCCGAGGTGTCGATGCTGAAAATCCGGCTCTCGCTGTAGAAGGAATCCCAGACCGCCAGCAGCTGGTCCTTCTCACCCGGCACCGCGGTCATGCCGGACAGCGCCGACCAGCCGAGCGGTTTGCCGTCAACGTCGGACGAGAGAATCTGCGGGTAGGTCGGCGCGCCCTGTTTCAGCTCGTAGATCATGATGCTGGAACGTACGCCGAAACTCGGATCGTCCTTTTCGCCCGAGGCAATCAGCAGGTTGCGCTGCGGGATTGCCAGCAGGCCTTCCGGGCCGAACGGCGCCGGCAGTAGCTGGCGAAAATTCGGGCTGGCATCGTTCACCTCGTACACCGCGACGAAGCTGCCACGTTCCGAACCAACGAAAAGGTAGTCGTCGTTGCCGAAAGTCCCCTGCTCGATCGCCTCGGGCTCGGAGCCCTTGTTCTCGGAGCGGCCTTCCGGGTAATGACCGTGACGCACCGCGATCTCCTCGAAGCTGGCGCCGCTGTCGAACAGCAGCTCGCCATCCTGGGCGAAGATCGAGAAGCCGCGGCTGCCGCCGAACAAGTCGCCTTCGTTGGCGGTGGCAATCCACCACTCGCCCTTGCGGCCTTTCACCCAGGCCACGGCATCGGGTTCGCGCGGCACGGCGTTCAGCGTATCGCTCAGCGAGATCAGATCGTCTTCGACGGCATCGACGCCTTCAAGAGCGACGGTCCCCAGGTCGAAGTGACTGATTACGTTCCCACTCGGAAGATCAACCACCGCAAGGTGATTGTTTTCCTGAAGCGTCACCGCCACCCGGTTGTTGCTGTTGACGTCGACGAACTCAGGCTCCGGATCGGAGCCGCCATAGGCCGCGAGGCCGGTCAGGCTGACCTGGCGCAGGCCCCAGTTCGAAGGATCTTCTCCCTCGACGTCGACGATGGCCAGGTAGCCCGCCGGCGCCTGCGGCAGGCCGCCCTCGACGCCATCGACCACGATATCCTCGTCACGCTCGTTCTCGATGGCGATGGCGACGTAGCGCCCGTCCGGGCTGACCTTGATCGAATCCGGCTGACCGCCGAGATCCAGGGTCGCAACCAGCGCCCGGCTTGCGATATCGACCACCGCCAGCTCGCCGCCGGCGTTGACGTAATCCTCGCTGGTATTGACGGCGACCAGGGCGAACTCTTTCCGCTCATTGCCTTTGCCGACCGTCACCACGTCGACCGAGGTCGGCTCGCCATTCAGCGCCAGTGTACCGGCCGGCTGCGGCATCGCGGGATCGGTGATATCGACGAAACCGATCTGCTCCATCGGGCTGTCGGTGTAGATCAGCGTCATGCCGTCGCGGCTCGCCGCAACGATTTCCGATACCGTCTCCTCGCCGATGGCATCGCCGTTGTTGAGGTAGTTCGCCAGCGTCGATACACGTTGGAAGCTCATGGCGTCAGGCGCCTGCGCGGCGGCCATGCCGGCGCCGCCGGCACAACCGGTCACTACCAACCCGGCGATCATCTTGCTCAGTTTGTTCCTGGTCATCCGCAACACTCCAGATCCTTTGCGATAAAAGCCGCCGGCAGTGCCACGCTGGCGCGACCGGTAACGGCTCCGTGGCGGCGACTACGCCCCCCGATACGTTTGCCGGGGACATCCGCCCTGCCCGCAGGCAGACGCAAGACTATAGGCAACGGAGGTGACGGCGGGATGACAGGAGACGCGGGGGCGGCCCCGGTCGGACGCCGGGGCCCTGTTTCAAGGCAGGAGAAGGTGCGGCCGGTTCAGCCCTGCAACGGCCAGCCCAGCAGCAAGATGCTGAGGGTCACGGCGCCGATGAACAGATTCATGGGCAGACCGACCCGGACGAAATCCATGAAGCGGTAGCCGCCCGGGCCATAGACCATCAGGTTGGTCTGGTAGCCCAGAGGGGTAGCGAAGCTCGCCGACGCCGCCATCATGATCGCGAACACGAAGGGTTCGGCGTTGAGACCGGACTGGCCGGTGATCTGCAGCACGATGGGCAGCATCAGGATCGCCGCCGCGTTGTTGGTGATCACTTCGGTCAGCATCGACACCGCAACATAGCACAGCACCAGCAGCAGCCAGGCACGGCCGTCACCGAGGTCGATGATGCCGCCGGCGAGATAGGCCGCGACGCCGGTTTTATCCAGCGCCGCCCCCAGCGAGAACGAGGCGGCGATGGTCAGGATGACGCCCAGATCGACGCTGCGCTCGGCCTGGCTGACCGAGCAGCAGCGGGTGGCGATCATCAGGCCGGCGCCGATCAGCGCGGCATTGAGCATGCTGATGACCTCGAAACTGGCAAGCCCCACCACGCCGACCAGAATCGCCCAGGCCAGCCAGGCCTGCCGGTGCCGTGGCGTTTCCGTCGCCAGGTCGTTGATCAGCAGGAAGTCGCGGTTGTAGCGCTGGCGACTGACGAACGCCGGCCGCGCCTCCAGCAGCAGGGTGTCGCCGGCCTCGAGCCGGATGGTGCCGAGGTTGCCGCGGATCCGTTCGCCGTTGCGCGCCACCGCCAGCACCACCGCGCCGTAGCGGTCGCGGAAGCGGGCATCGCGGATCGCCTGGCCGACGGCGCCGCAGTGCGGCGAGACTACCGCCTCCACCAGGCAGCGTTCCGGCCTGTGGGTCATCAGCGACTGCGCCTGCCCGTTCTCGGCCGACGGCACGATGCCCTTGATTCGCAGCAGGTCGGCGATCGACTCGGTATCGCCGGCGAACACCAGCCGGTCGCCGCCGCGCAGCCGCTCCTCCGACGACACCGCGGTCACCACGCTGCCGCCGCGCTCGATCTCCACCAGGTACACCTGCTTGAGATGTCGCAGTCCCGCTTCCTCGACGGTCCGGCCCTCCAGCGGGCCGTTGGCGGCGACGGTAACCTCCAGCGTGAATTCGCGCAGGTTGGCGAAGGTATCGCCGCTTTCCCGGTTCGGCAGCCAGCGCGGGAACAGCAGCCACATGAACAGCAGCCCGCACAGCGCCACCGGCAGACTCAGCGCGGTGATGGCGAACAGCGACAGGCCTTCGGCACCGGTCAGCGCCTGGTACTGGGCGTTGACGATCAGGTTGGTGCTGGTGCCGATCAGCGTCAGGGTACCGCCGAGAATGGCGCAGTAGCTCAGCGGAATCATCAGCTTCGACGGCGCGATCCCGATCCGCCGCGCCCAGGTATTGATCACCGGGATCAGTGTCGCCACCACCGGCGTGTTGTTGAGAAAGCCGCTGAGCAGCGCCACCGGTGCGAAAATCCGCAGCATCGCGCTGCGCACGCTCTCGGGCCGGCCAAGCACCTTGTCGATCAGCATATCCGCCGCGCCGGAGGCGTGCATGCCGGCCGCGACCACGAACATCGCCGCGACGGTGATCAGGCCGGCATTGCTGAACCCGGCCAGCGCATCGCCGCCGTCGAGAATGCCGGACACGCTGAGAATCGTCAGCACCGTCATCATCACCAGGTGAGGCCGGATATGGGTGAAGATCAGGGTCAGCAGCGTCACGCATGTGAGCGACAGCGCAAACCAGCCTTGCCAGTCCATGTTCGTGGTTATCCTTAGCGATAAGAAACTGGAGTATAAAAACACCAAAAAATAACCTAAAGGAATATTATTTAATTTTTATATATCTATTTTATATATGCATTCAGCCGTCCGGTGCCTCCCGAAGACGCCCACACAGCGCCGCGACGGAGACTACACTTAGACGATCTGATGCCGTCCGGTAAGCGCGCTGTTGCTGACCGGACAGCCAGTCATTTGCCAAGGATCAGCGACGCCGCTGCCGTGAAGCGGCGTCGGGAGCACAGGATGTCATGACCCCGAACAGCGCCCGCCACCATCCAACCGCACGCACGACGCAAGCCCCCGCTGCGGGCAGACCGGTAGACGCCGCCAGGACCGGCGGGAGCCTCCGGTCATGAAATCGCCGCCAGCAGATTTCGAGCGCCGCGGCGACTCCCGCGAACTGGTCGTGCTGCTCCATGCCTATACCCAGTCGCCCGGACACCTGAGTGCACTGCGCGACCGGGTCGCGGCGGCCAGGCCCGACGCCGACATCCTGATACCCGCAATGCCACTCGGCGTGTTCTCGTTCGCAGACTGCAACCAACTGGTCGCCGACCTGCTGCGCCGCATCGACCGCTGCTGGGAGGCCAACGACCATTACCAGTCTGTGGTGCTGGTCGGCCATAGCATGGGCGCGCTGCTGGCGCGTAAGCTCTACGTCTGCGCCTGCGGCGATAACCCCGAAGCCCCGCTGGACCCGCGCATCGATGCCGCCCAACCGAGGCCCTGGGCCGACCGGGTTGAACGCGTGATCCTGCTGGCGGGCATGAACCGGGGCTGGGCTGTCAACCACCACCTGTCAGTGCTCAACGCCATTCTCTGGACCCTCGGCCTGCTTGTCGGCCGCCTGCTGACGCTGTTCCGCCCCGGCAAGCCGATCATCCTGTCGATCCAGCGCGGCGCCATCTTCATCGCCGAACTGCGCCTGCAGTGGCTGCTGATGCGGCGCCGGGCGCGGGACCGGGGCGCCGGCGATGCCCTGACCATCCAGCTGCTCGGCTCCATCGACGATATGGTCTCGCCCGGCGACAATATCGATCTGATCTCGGGTCGCGACTTCATCTATCTCGACGTGCCTCACTCCGGCCATGCCAACGTGATCGAGATGGACGACTCGCCCGCCGGTCGGGAGCGGGCCGCTGTGTTCCGGCGCGCGCTGCTGGAATCACGCCAGACCCTCGAAGCGGAACAGGCGCTGCCGGCCGACAACGCCGCCGGCGAACCGCAGCCGGAGGTCACCGACGTGATCTTCGTGATCCACGGCATTCGCGACGCCGGCTACTGGACCCACAAGGTGGCGCGCCGGGTACGCGAGAAAGGACGGCACCTGGGCCGGGTGGTGGCGACCGAAACCTCCAGCTACGGCTACTTCCCGATGCTGCGCTTTATCCTGCCGGACGAGCGGCGTATCAAGACCCAGTGGTTCATGGACCAGTACGCCGAGGCCAGCGCGCTCTACCCCAACGCCCGCTTTTCCTTTATCGGCCACAGCAACGGCACCTACCTGCTGGCCAGCGCGCTGCGCGACTACCGTTGCTGCCGCTTCCACCGCGTTGTCTTCGCCGGCAGCGTGGTGCGTCGGCACTACGACTGGGAACGCCATATCGCCAGCGGGCAGGTGCAAGCGGTCGCCAACTACGTCGCCACCGCCGACTGGGTGGTCGCCTTTTTTCCCAAGGCGCTGCAGACCCTCGGTCTGCAGGACCTCGGCAGCGCCGGCCACGACGGCTTCGCCTCCCCCGCCGTGAGCCAGGTGACCTACGTGCGTGGCGCCCACAGCGCCGCGCTCAACGAAGACAACTGGGACGCCATCGCCGACTTCATCCTCGGTGACGAAGACAACGAGGCCCATGCCGTTCCGCAGCTGATTCGCAGGCACCGCAACCCACTGGTGTGGCTGCCGGGCATCGTCGCGCCGTTGATCTGGGTGATCATTGCCGCCCTGCTCGCCGCCATCGGCTACGCCATCACTCTGACTCACAGCGGCTGGGGCTGGGCACAGTGGCAAACCACGCTGCTGTTTGTCGGCTATATCATGCTGGTGTGGACGGTTCTAACGCGGCTGTAGGGGAACAAGCGCCTGTACTCCTGAGCTGCCCCACTGAACTCTCGCCTTCGCTTAGACTGAAAGAAAACCAAAGGAGTCACAGGTCATGAGCAAGCAAAATACACAAGCCAGTACTTACCCCGGCAGGTTGCAGAATTTCGAGCGGAACTCTCGTAGCCTTTCGTCTTCCCAGCCTTCGCTGATGCAGGCATTTTGGGGGCTTCATAGCGAAGCGGTAGCTAACGGTGCTCTCGACAGCAAGTCCAAGGAGCTCATTGCCCTGGCTATCAGCGTTTTCGCCCGCTGTGACGACTGCATTGCGCACCATGTCTATGATTCGCTTGAAGCTGGTGCGACCAAAGAGGAAATTTCCGACGCGCTGGGTGTAGCAATCCTCATGGGTGGCGGAACCAGCGTGGTGTATGCGACACACGCTTTTGAGGCGCTTGAACAGTTTTCCGTTGGCAGGAGTTAGGGATGCCGGGGTCAGGTATTGTCTTTTGCTCCGGAAGTTGTATCTGGACGAGTCAAAAGGCAAGACCTGACCCCTCAATTCGTCTTGATCCCTCAATTCGTCTTGATCCCTCAATTCGTCTTGATCCCTCAATTCGTCTTGATCCCTCAATTCGTCTTGATCCCTCAAT
>JABXIM010000025.1 GCA_013373085.1 Oceanospirillaceae bacterium
ACACCGCGCAGGTTCGCTCGCGGAGCGAGCGCCTACAAAAGCACATCGGTGCCACCTTGTAGGAGCCCACTCCGTGGGCGATCACTCGGTGATTCCATTACACCGCGCAGGTTCGCTCGCGGAGCGAGCGCCTACAGAAGCACAACGGTGCCACCTTGTAGGAGCCCACTCCGTGGGCGATCACTCGGTGATTCCATTACACCGCGCAGGTTCGCTCGCGGAGCGAGCGCCTACAAAAGCACATCGGTGCCACCTTGTAGGAGCCCACTCCGTGGGCGAATCCCACGACGGTTCCGCCGCACATCCCAAGCCATTCGCTCGCGGAGCGAGCGCCTACAGCGTCACCTAAAGCCATACGGCGTCCCAAAAACCGTAATCGCGCACCGAACGAACCAGCCCCGCTCGCAGCGGGTTCGCAACGACATAGCGAGCCATCGCAACCAGATCATCTTCCCTGCGCAATTGACGATCATAAAATCCTCGCTGCCAAACCGGCACCGCTTCGTCATCCGCAGACCGGATTCGCCGGGTCGCCAGGACCTTCATCAAGCGCACAGTGGCGGAAAGTTCCGCTCCATGATGCAACTGCAGCAGCCAGTGCAGATGATCGGGCATCACTACAAAGCAAAGCGTTGTCGCCGCGGATTCAACATCGCGCATCGCTCGTACGACCGCGCGTGCGCGGGCGAAGTCGGTAAACAGTTTCCGGCGTTGCCAGCACACGGCGGTTACCAGATAAACCTGTCCTTCGACGGAATACCGGCCAACCCGAAGCCGGTGTCCTTTTGCCATGGCGATCCCTGCCCTGGTTATAGCTATATTGTTCGCTCGCGGAGCGAGCGCCTACCAAAACGCGACGGTGCCAGCCGTAGGCGCCCACTCCGTGGGCGAACCCTCGGCGGTTCCGCCGCACCCCCCAAGCCATTCGCTCGCGGAGCGAGCTCCTACAAAAGCATGCCGGTGCCACCTTCAGGCGCCGGGCGTAGATACCCAACGCGGCACCTAGCAGGCTGCTAGGGCTCCTCGATTTCGAACAACGGCTGCATTTCGCGCCGGATTTCCGTCAGCGTCAGGCCGCCGCGCTGCCCGCCGCCGCGGCGACCCATGCGGGCGCTGTAGCGGGTGCGCACCACCTTGCCGACCCGAGATTCCGCGAGCACCGTATAGTTGATGCCGGAGCGTCGCTGGGACACATACGGGGACTCCGGCAGCGGCAATTCGGGCGGCGGCAGGCCGTCGAGGCTGTTGCGCCGTCGCTGCTCGATGTACTGATCCACCGTGCCCTCGTCGGCGCCCGGCAGCGCCAGCAGCGCAAGCCGTGGCGCATACAGCGGGTTGATGCCCGCCTGACCGTTCAACACGGTAACGCTGCTGCGGACCTGCCTATATAGCGCCGGCGTCACTCCCAGCACCAATTGCAGTTCCTCGACCTTGTCGAAGCGCGCATCCTTGGCCCCGTCCTCGCGACCGACGGCGAGATAGTCGGCGTCTTCGGCGCCGTTGAGCCGCCTCAGGTCGTCTTCATCGCGATAGTCGAGGATCGCATCGGCCAGCGCCTCGGCTTGGGGGCCATCGGCGCCGGCCGCCAGAAACAGCCCGGTCAACAGCTCCACCGGCGCGGCATTGAGATCGATCTTGCCGCTCTCGTCCTGCAACGCGACCCAGACATCGATATCATCGAATTCCAGCAGCCTTGGGCCGCCATCGGCGAGCCACCGGTTCTCTGTCGGTTGCTGCAGGTTCCACAGCGCCCACTGCATGCCCGCCTCGCTGGCATATTTGCCACGCGTCGCATCGATCAGGTTGACCGTCAGCAGGCCGTTGCTGCGGCTGCCCTGGGACAGGTTCGCCGCCAGCAGCGAGAGCAGAATCAGCACCCAGAGCACGGCCACCAGTGCCAGACCATTTTGCCGGACAGTGCAGTTCAGTGATGGGTTGCGCCGCCGCAAAGCAGGTGCCAGCCGCGAAGATTCCACCCGGGGCGGCCTCACCCGTCCCACGTTTTGTTTACAACAGGGTTTTGCCGGCATAGCGATAGTCCGTGGGTGCTACCAGCATCTCGGGCCAGAAGGCGGTGTCTTCCTCCCCCACAAAGCCGTCCTCGTCGACCGGCAGCGCCTTGAAGCGGATCAGGTACGGGAGTACCGTCTCTTCCACCCACTCCCGGCGCCAGTCGGGCTGGTCGTATTCGTCGTAGTAGAGGTACTCCAGCTCCAGCTCGGCGACGTCCTCGAGCAGTACCCGCTCCTCCGGTTCGATAAACAGAGTCTCTTCGGCATTCTCGCCCTCGCCGGTCGGCTCGAACGGCGTCCGCCAGTCGATGATCTCGCCTTCGGTGTAAGGTCGCGTGATCATAATCATTTGTTTTTGTTGCGTTTCTGTTTCCCTTACCAGGAGCTGGCACCAGAACAGCTTGGCCACGCCATCGCGGGTCGGCATTTCGGTGACGAAGGTTACCTGCCGGTCGTCGCCCTGCATCGCGACCGACAGTCGCGCGTCGATGTCCCTCAAGCGGATCTGCTGTGCATTTTCCAGCAGGCGCCGCACGAAGGTCTGCACGATATAGCGCTCATGTACCCGTTCCTGCTGACCGATCACGCGCTCCCAGCTGCCGGTGGCGATGCGAAAGGCACCGAACACCAGCATCGCCACCATGCCGGTGAGCAGCAGCGCGATCATCAGCTCCACCAGCGTAAAGCCATGCGATCGCTCCACGGGCCTCTGCTTCATTCTTCGTTCACCAGCCGCAGGGTACTGATCGTCAGTTCCTGATTGCGGTCCCACTCGACCGTGACATCCAGCCGGTACGGCACCAGGAAAGTCTCGAAATTCACCTCCTGGTCCGGAAACTCGTAGCGCTCGACGTCGGAAACCCAGCTGAAACGGTCGTCGAAGCGGCCCTCGTCACGGCCGGCGCGAACCTCCTGAAGCGCGGTCAGTTCCGCCATGCGCGACTCCGCCAGCAGCAGCGCCTGCTGCTTCGCCGTGGCGCTGCCGGTTGTGCGCATCGCCAGCGAAAAGATCTGCAGGATCACGCCGAGCGCCAGCGACAGGATCAGGAAGGCCACCAGTACCTCCAGCAGTGTAAAGCCCTCTTCGCCTCCGCGCCTATTCATCGGCGGTCGCCTCGTCCTGCTCATCGGTGCCGTCGTCGATGCTGACCTGCCCGGTCAGCCAGTCGACCCGGATCGCATAGCCGCCGCCGCCGGAACTCAGGGTCAGGTCGCCGCCGCTGGAACTCCCGTCCGGATAGAAGCGGATGCTCGGCAGGCTTTCCGACACGCCGAAGGCTTCGGGCAGCACGATCTCGTTGCCAAGCGCCAGGCTGCCATCGTCGTTCAACGTCAGACGGATGTCCTGCGGAACCGATATCGGCGCATCGCGGCCGCTGACGCGCATCTGGTGCGCCTCCGTATCCAGGCTCAGCGCCACCAGACGACTCTCGGCCATCGCCTGTGACCTCAGGTTGCGCAGCAGCGCGGCGGTTTTCTGCGTATAGCTCTTGAGCTCGACGCCCGGCAGCACCGCGGCGAAACGCGGCACCACCAGGCTCAGCATCAGGGACGCCACGACCAGTACCACCATCAGTTCCAGCAGTGTAAAACCGGCCTGGCGCGACGGTTTCATCGCCGCGGCTCCTTCGGCTTATTCCCAGCTGCGCACATCCTGGTTCTCGCCGTCACCGCCGTCCTTGTTGTCCGCACCCAGGGAGTAGAGATCGAAGTCACCGTGCTGGCCCGGGTAGTTGTAGACATAGTCGAAGCCCCAGGGGTCCTTGCGCACGACCTTCTTCTTCAGATAGGGACCATTCCAGTTTGGCGCGCTGGACGGCTTTTCGATCAGCGCGTCCAAACCTTCGTTGTTGGTCGGATATCGACCCACCTCCAGCCGGAACAGGTCCAGCGCAGAACTCAGTTCCTCGATCTGCAGCGCCGCCGTCTTGGTTTTGGAGGTGCCGAGGTGCTTCAGCACCTGGGGACCGACCAGACTCGCCAGCAGGCCCAGTATAACCAGCACCACCAGCAGCTCGAGCAGGGTAAAGCCGCGCTGCTTGCGATGGGAGAGTCCGGAATTTCGGGTAGTGGAATACAGGCTCACAGGTAAAATTCCTCAGTAGTCAGAGTGGCAGTTCGTTGATCGACATGATCGCGACCAGGATCGACATGATGATACCGGCAATCAACAGTCCGAGACCGACGATCAGTACCGGTTCCAGTATCGTCAGCATTCGCTGCACGGCATTGGCAACCTCCTTGTCGTAGACATCGGCGATCTTCAGCAGCATCTCGTCGAGCCGCCCGGTTTCCTCGCCGACCTGGATCATCTGCAACGCCAGTGTCGGGAACACGCCGGTCGCCTGCAGCGGCTCGGCAAGCCGGCGGCCCTCCTTCAAGCTAACCGCGGCGGTATCCGCCCCCTCCGCCATCGTCTGGTTGACCAGGGTGTCGCGGGCGATCTGCAGTGCCGTCAACAGTGGCACGCCGCCCCGTACCAGGGTGCCGAGGGATCGACTGAAGCGTGCGGTGTCGAGGCGCTGCAGCAGGCCGCCGGCCAACGGCAGCCGTAATAGCCAGGCATCCCAGCGCAGCCGCACGTCGGGATCCTGAAGTCGGCGCCGAAACCAAAGGGCGCCCACTATCAACGCCAGCAGCACCCAGGGCCCGAAGTCGCGGATAAATTCGGCGATACCGATAACGATACTGGTCGACAGTGGCAGCGCCCGGCCCATATCGTCGAAGAGCTGCTGGAACTGCGGCACCACGTACGTCAGGATAATCAGCAGCGAGAGGCCGGCGACAATCAGCAGGATCAACGGATACAACAGCGCCGACAGCGTTTTTTCACGCAGCTCCCGGCTGCGTTCCATGTAAAAGGCCAGATCGGTCAGCCCGTCGCCGAGATTCCCTGACATTTCCGCCGCGTGCACCATGCTGATATAGAAACGGGAAAAGCCCTTCCCCTGCTCCTTCAACACCGCCGACAGCGATAGTCCCTTACGCACGCCTTCCTGGATCTGCGCCAGCATCGACTGCGAGCCGTCATCACTGGCGACCCGGCGCATGATTTCCAGCGCCCGATCGAGCGTCACCCCGGCACGCATCAGCGTGGCGAGATCCATTGTGAACTGCAGCACCCGCTTCTGCGTCTGGCCACCCAGTTCGAGCTTGAGCTGCAGCAGGTTCTGCAAGCCGCCAACGCTGCCCTCCTCGACCGAAATGGGAATCAGGCCAGATCGCTGCAGCTGCTGCACGGCTGCGCCCTGGTCGCCGGCGTCGACGGCGCCGCTGCGCTCCTCACCTTCCGGCGTCACCGCGCGGTACTGGAACTGCGGCATTGATCAGGTCTCCTGAGTCACGCGGATGACTTCTTCGAGGTTGGTAATCCCGGCCAGCGCCTTCATGCAGCCATCTTCGTACATCGTGCGCATACCTGCGGCCCGCGCGGCTTTCTGGATCTGCCCGGAGTCCGCGTGCTGCAACACCAGACGGCGGATTTCATCGTTCATCTCCAGTAACTCGTGAATCACGACCCGGCCAAGGAAACCGGTGCCGCCACACTCTTTGCAGCCGATGGCACGATGCAGCTGCACCGGCTTGCCACCGCTGAACTTCTCGAGCCTGAGCTCCGCCACCACCTCCGGCAACGGCGTATAGGCCTCCTTGCAGTGGTTGCACAGCACCCGCACCAGGCGCTGGCCAATAACCGCGTTCAGCGTCGACGTCAGCAGATAGTCCTCGACCCCCATCTCCAGCAGTCGCGTCACGCTGCTGGCGGCATCGTTGGTGTGCAGCGTCGACAGCACCAGGTGCCCGGTCAGCGCTGACTGGATACAGATACGGGCGGTTTCCAGGTCGCGCATCTCGCCCACCATGATGACGTCCGGGTCCTGGCGCACGATGGAACGCAGCGCACTGGCGAAGTTGAGCCCGATGGCCGACTTGGTCTGGATCTGGTTGATGCCCTCGAGCTGATACTCCACCGGGTCTTCGACGGTGATCAGTTTGCGTTCCGGAGTGTTGAGGCGATGCAGCGCCGTGTAAAGGGTGGTGGTCTTGCCGCTGCCGGTTGGCCCTGTGCAGAGGATCATGCCGTTGGGAATATTCAGCAACTCTTCCAGCGCCTTGCGGGTGTCCTCCGCGAATCCCAGCGATTCGAAATCCAGCGAGACGCTTTCGCGGTTCAGCAGACGCAGCACCACGCTCTCGCCGTACATCGTCGGCACCGTGGAAACACGGACGTCGAGATCCTGTCCCTGCACCCGCAGCTCGATACGGCCATCCTGCGGCAATCGCCGCTCGGCGATATTCAGCCGCGCCATGATCTTGATACGGGAGATGACCGCCGGCGCCATTTTCACCGGCGGCGCCTCGCCCTCCTTGAGCACGCCGTCGATGCGGTAACGCACCTTGAAACTGTTCTCGAACGGCTCGATATGAATATCCGACGCGCGGGCCTCGACCGCCCGCTGGATGATCAGGTTGACCAGGCGGATGACCGGCGCGCCGCTGGCCATATCCATCAGCAGCTCGACGCTTTCCTCGCTCTCCTCCCCGGGGGCGACTTCCGAGAGGATATCGCCCATCTGGCTCTGCCCCTCGCCGTACATCCGTTCCAGCGCCGACTCGATTTCGGACCCGACGCCCACCACGGGCTCGACCTCGCAATCGGTGGCGAGCGCCACCGCCTCGGCGGCAAAGCCGTCCTGGGGGTTGGCCATCGCCAGCACCAGACGGTCATCGTCGCGGCGCAGCGGCACCAGCTGGGACTCTTTGAGGAACCGGTACGACAGCTCGTCGGCTTCGAGCACCGGAGCTTCCGGATAGTCCGTCGCGGTCACCAGCGGCAGCTGCAACAACTCGGCAAGGCTGGCGGCCATGTTGCGCTCCGACACCAGCCCGAGCTTCACCAGCAGCAGCGACAGCGGGGTGTCTTCTCCCTGACTGCTGCGCATACGCTCGACCCGACCGAGATCGGCTTCGGTGAGCCGCCCGGCCGAGACCAGCGCCTGCCCCAGCGCCTCGTCATCGACTGTAACGAACCGGGTTTCTTCAGCCGCGTCCATCAGGTACTCCTTTCAACCGCGCTCCCTCCAATGGAATCGCCCAGCATACTCCATCGATCATGACAAAATGACCGGTCTGGCGCCGGACTTCGTCAAATCGTCTCCAGCTCAACTATAGCTGAAGATTCTGCACGCCTTAGCTCCGAAAAGATCCAAGCGACCCCAACCCACCTGCCACTGCCAGGCGAGCCGGCAGTGCCTCACCCTTTGATGGGATTAGCTTGAAGCAGTTAATACGTGGTGTTGATTATTTTGTCGAGCAAAGCCATTGAACCCTATCTGCTCCAGGTTCTGTATTGTCAACGCAGCATCACGAAACTTGACCCCAACGCGGTCACGGTATGCAATTGGCTCAGCAGCAAACAGCAGCACAAACACGCCCGCCGGCAGTGCGCACGAAAAGAACAACACAAGGGCCCAGCCTTGAAAACAAGGGACAGAATACTGACCTGCAGTCTCGAGCAATTCGCCGAACAGGGCGTCGGTCAGGTATCGACCAACCATATCGCCGACTGCCTCGACATCAGCCCCGGCAACCTGTACCACCACTTCCGCAACAAGCAGTCGATCCTGCGCGAACTCTATCTCTGGTTCGTTGCCGACTTCATGCGCTTTCTGCGCGCCGATGAGCATCAGGCGGTCGTCTCGAGCGAGTTCTGGCGTTCACTCGAGCTCTGCTTTCAGCTGGTTCAGCGCTACTGTTTCATTTTCCGCGACGCCAACTTCGTCATACTGAAATACCCGGAACTCGAGGCCGACTTTCGCGAGGTGGTGAAACAGACCGACTGGGCAAGCCGCAACTTCTGCAACCAGCTGGCCAGCAACGGCATCATCGTCGCTGAGGAGGAGGATCTGCAAAGACTCGCCACCAACCTGCACTTCATAACCTCCCAATGGGGCGGCTACGGCGCCATGCGCGCGGCCTGCCTGCCCGCAGCGGCAGGGAGGCGGCAGACGAATGACCCTAACAACCTGAGGCTGGGCTACGCCCAGGCGCTCAGCCTGTTCAAGCCCTACATCAGCGCGCGGGACCGGGACGAGTTGCTCGCCATTCTGGCCGACTACCCGTGAGCGGACAGCCCTAGTTTTTTTACTCTAATTCTTTTCTCTACGATTGCTCTCGAATAGTCGAATAACGACTGCGGCTGCCACGGCAGCCGTCGATTCAGCAATCTTTGAGCAGGATTAGAGAACCATGAAACTCGACTTCATCGGCAACGGAAATGTCACGCAGCTGGGCCAACAGCTGCTGGAAACCAACCTGAACCTGGCCGGTTCCGCTATCGACAGCAGCCGCGATATCGTCGATCGCGGTCTGGATCTCAACCGCGATGCTCTGCTCGCAGGTCTCGGCTTCGTCGCAGACGCCCGCAAGCAGGGCGAGCAGTTGCAGGGCACCCTGACGCAACAGGGCTCGAGCGCCGAATCCGGCCTCAAGGACCTGATCGAGCAGGGTACTCAGCTGTTCAAGACGCAGCTGCAGGACCTCAGCTCCGCCATCGAGGCGCAGCGCGCCAAACTCGGCTCCAACGATATCCGGTCCCTGGACGAGTCCATCCGCGCCGTGCAGGACATGGGCTACAAGCTGCTTTCCTTGCATGGCAAATTGATCAACCTGCCCCGTGGCAGCCGCGGTGAGACCCATCCGGCTCCCGCCAAGAAGGCCCCCGCCGCAAAAGCCGCCGCCTGAGCAGTCCCCCGCTGACAGCCATTGCACCCCGGCCCCAGGCCGGGGACTACCGCGCCGTAGTGCCGAACGGGCTGCGCCCTGCTTTTGGCCAATTCCGCGAAAAAGGAATTTAGGATGTCCGTCTCCCTGATGCCTAACCTGCTGAGCCATCTTCTGGCACCGTCAGACGCGCAGTCGGTCGCCACCTTTGTGCTGATCTATGACCAGCGGCCGTTGCCCGAGGGGCATTTGCGTTTCAAGCAGATTCTTGGACGGGTGCGCTCCAGACTGAAACACTACCCGCAGTTCCAGCGCCTGCTGCGCGCCCCCGGTATTCTGGGCACGCCTCAGTGGACGCAGGACGAGCGTTTCGACGTCGAGTTCCACGTACGACACCTCGCACTGCCGAAACCCGGCGACTGGCGCCAGTTCTGCATTCAGGTGGCGCGACTGCACTCGCGCCCCCTGGACATGAGCCGCCCGCCTTGGGAGATCAGCGTGGTCGAGGGACTGGACAACATTTCCTGGCTCGGCAAAGGCCACTTCGCCATGGTGTGCAAGGTCCACCGTGCGCTGATGGATCCCAAACAGGCGCTGGATCTGATCTGGAGTCTGCACGATGAAAGCCATCCGGAGCCAGCGGGTACATCCGACGCGTCAATCGCACTGCGCCCCATTACAGGACTGATCGGACACGGCCTTGGCTTTGCGCTTCGCCCCTTCGAGGCAGCCGTTGCCCAGGCCCGCGATACCCTGCGCAGGTCCGGCGAACACCTCTGCCCGATGATGCAGTTTTACCATGGCGCCCTGTCCGGTGGCGTGCGGCTGCCCTACACCCGGTTCAACACCGACGTTTCGAATTACCGCGTGTGGCAGAGCTTTTCGATGGCGCAAAAGCAACTCGACAGGCTGCGCGAGGCATTCGATCAGGTCGAGGAAGGCGACATTCTGCTGGCCGTGATTGCCGGCGCGCTGCGGCTCTATCTCGAAGACAAGACCGAGCTGCCGCCCCGGGAGTTGCATGCGCTCAGACCCAGCTGCGGCAGCGACGGGCAGCCGGCGCCGGTCTTGCGGTCACGGGATATCATCGATCTGGCGATACACACCCCGGACCCGGCCCTGCGCCTGGAACAGCTGATCCGCAACCGCCGGCAGGCGGGCCTGATGCCGCAGACCACCTCCGGAGCGGTCACCGTTCCGACCCGCTGGATGACCGACGCCATCGGTCTGGCGCTTGCGGAACAACGGGCACAGGCTGGCATACCGCTGGCCAATACGGCGCTGATCGACGTCTCCGGCGACGACCGGCCACTCAGCCTGCTGCAGGCGCCCCTGGTCTATTTTTCCAGCGTCGCCGAGATCACTAATGGCCTCGGGCTGACCCACCTGGCGACGCGACACAACGGCTACCTGAATCTGTCGGTAACCTCCTGCCGCGAGATGCTGCCGGATCCGGACTTCTACCGCGACTGTCTCGAGCGCAGTTTCGTAGAGTTATTTGACGCCGCATCCGGGCCGCAACGTCATCCGGAGAAGATGCATGACTAAACCGATTCCCCAGGTTGCCGACGCGGATCGCAAGCGCCCGTGGCTGCTGCACTCGTTGCTCGAATCCAGGGCTGCGCTGGAGGTTGCGGGACTGCTGCTGTCCTTTCCGCTGCTGCCGGGCTCGCCCCGGGGCGACGGGCATCCCGTGCTGGTCATCCCGGGTCTCGCGACCGGCGACGAGAGCACCTTTCTGTTGCGCCAGTATCTTGCCAGTCTCGGCTACGCCTGCCACGCCTGGAAAATCGGCCGCAATGTCGGCCCGCTGGCCGGAAACCAGGAACGCCTGGTCAACCGGGTTCGCCTGCTGGCCGAGCAGTACCATCAGCCGGTCTCGCTGGTCGGCTGGAGCATGGGCGGTCTGTTTGCACGTTATGTCGCCCATGAGAGCCCGGCGCAGGTGCGCTCGGTGACCACCCTGGGTTCGCCGATCAGCCTGCACGAAGATGCCGACAACGTCGCCACCCTCGTCGCACGCGTGGGTTCCAACATCGCGCTCGAAGACTACACCAGCCTCGTCAACGGCAAGACCTGGCACCACTGGCGCACCACACCGCCGGTACCCACTTCAGCACTCTACAGCCGCAGCGACGGCGCCTGCTACTGGTCCAGCACCCGCGATCCGTTGCAGCACGCGCGCGCCGAAAATATCCGCGTACCGGGCAGTCATGCCGGCATGACCCACAACCCCTTGGTGTTTGCGGTTCTGGCCGATCGACTGGCGCAGCGCCCGGATACCTGGACGCCGTACCGTCCCGAAGGGCTCGGCGGAATGCTGCTGTCGATGAGCAGGCCGCTGAAACTGATCTGGTGACCACCATGAGTGTGCAGAATTTTTTACTCAAGCAGTACCTGCGACTGCATTACAAGCCGCGGCTGAACGAACAACTGACGCTCCAGGAGGCCAGGGCGGAGCAGGACAGGGTCATCGAGCGTTTTTTGCCGTTGGCATCGATAGGCGTCGATATCGAACGCACAACCCTTGGCGGTATCGAGTGCGAATACGTGTTACCCAGACACCGCAGACCGCAAGCGCGGATGCTGTACCTGCACGGCGGCATGTTCTCCATGGGCTCGCCGCTGAGCCATCGCGGCATCACGCAGGTGCTGGCGAAAAGGCTGCAGCTACAGGTGGTGGTGCCCCAGTACCGGCTCGCGCCGGAAGCCCCCTGCCCGGCTGCACATGACGACGTCACCACCGTCTACCGTGCCCTGCGGGCGGAGCTTGAGCCCGGCACACCCTGTTACGTCGCCGGCGACCAGGCAGGCGCCTGCCTCGCCTTTCAGCTGGCACAGCGCCAGGTGGAAGAACGCGGCCCGGTGCCCGATGCCCTGATCGCGATCTCGGGACTCTATGACCTGACCCTGTCGGGGCCGTCGCTGGAGTTCAATGCCGAGGCCGACTGCTTCGCCACCCGGCTGGCGTTCGAGCGGGCACTGGACCTTTATCTGGGGCCGGAGGGCGAAACCGACCGCCGCGCCTGTTCGCCGCTATTCGGCGAGCTGAGCGGCCTGCCTCCGGTATTGCTGCAGGTATCGGACAGCGAGATGTTGCTCGACGACAGCCGCCGCATGGCCGTGGCGCTCGAAGCCGCCGGGGTCGCGGTCGAGCTCGATATCTGGAAGGACGTGCCGTCCTGCTGGCACCTCGGCGCCGTGGCGCTGCCGGAGGGACGCGAAGCCATCGACCGCATGGCCGGTTTCTTAAAAGAGTTAAGTGTTAACTGATTTTTTGTGATTGAACGGGGCAAAGACCCCAACAGAGAGCTTAGGAGATATACACTCATGAAACGGCAACTACACAGCATGGACAGCCTGTTCCTGCACCTGGATACCGAAGACTCCCAGGTCTGTATCACCCCGGTCTTCTTCTATGACCCGTCCAGCGCCAAGGGTGGCGAGCTGAGCCAGGCACAGCTGCTCGAACACCTTCAGCGCAGCGTCGAGGTGCTGCCGTTGCTGCGCTCGCGCCTCGAGCGCCTGCCGTTCGATGTCGACAATCCCTATCTGACGGAAGATCGCAACTTCCGACTGGAAAACCATGTCCGTGAAGTCGTGCTGCCGGCACCGGGCGACTGGAAAGCGCTTTGCAAGGTACTCGGCGACTTCCAGGCCAGCAAGATGGACACCACCGGCCCGCTGTGGCAGATGATTGTCATCCGCGGACTCGACAACATCGAATCGATGCCCGAGGGCGCCTTCGTGCTGGCGATGAAATTCCACCATGTCATTGCCGACGGCCACAGTCTGATCGAAATCGTCGGACACATGCACGACGAAGGTCAGTCCATCGCCGCCAAGAACCCGGAACTGAAACAGCAGCGCTACCAGGCGCCGCCGCTGCTCGACCGCATGACCCAGGCTGTGTCCAACAACCTGCTGGGCGCGCTGAACATGGTATCGCCGCTGCTCGACGCAGCCCCCGGCATTACCAAGACACTGGCGGGCGAAATCAGCCGCACCGCCACCAGCATGCCCCAGCTACCGGTGAAAACGCGTTTCAACACCAGTGTCAGCGCCAAGCGCGTCTGGGATCTCGCCAGCTTCGACCTGCCGACCATCAAGCAGATCGCCAAGAACGTGCCCGGCGCCACGGTCAACGACGTGGTACTCGCGATCGTCGGTGGCGGGCTGCGCGAATACCTCTCGAGCAAGGGCGACTCCGTCGCCCAGTCCCTGCGCGCCGTAGCTCCGATGAACGTGCGTCATGAATCGTTGTACAACCAGGCCGGCAACGAAGTCGGCTATTTTTTCCCGGACCTGCCGGTGCACCTGGACGACTCCAAGGCCCGACTGGCGCACGCCGCCAAGGCCTCGGCCAAGGCCAAGGCGGTCGCCAACGGTCTCGGCGGTCGCCAGATGAACGATGTGTCCAAGAACATTCCGGCCGTGTATTTCTCTTCGCTGAACATGGCGGGGCTGCTGAAGAAGGGCGCATCCTCCCTGCTGAGCATGAACGGCAACACCGTCGTGACCAATGTGCCGGGACCTGCAATCACGCTGCATCTGGGTGGCGCAACCCTGGTCAACCTGAGCGGCATCATGCTGATCGGTGACGGTCTGGGCATGAACCACTGCGTCAACAGCTACGACGGCAAGCTCAATATTTCCGTTGTTTCCTGCCCCGAGCTGATGCCGGACCCCGAGTTCTACGTCCAGTGCCTGCAAAACAGCTACGACGGACTCAAGGACGCTTTCGGCATCGAGGATGAGGCAACTGCCGCCGGCAAGACGAAGGCAGCGGCAAAAGCCGAATCCGCACCGTCCGAAGGCGACGACACGGCCGCCAAAGCGGCCAAGCCGGCATCGCGCACCCGCAAGGCCAGCACCACCCGCAAGCCGTCGTCCCGCAGCAGGGCAGGCGCCGCTATATCGAAAGCCGGGGCCGCCAAGGCGCCGGCAGCGGCAGCGGACTAAGGCCAAACCTGCGCAGGATACCGCGATGATCGCGGCCCCCTGCGTGTCCGCTCGTGCCCTGGCGTCGAGCGGGACCGGATATTCGTCACCACAGGAGTACAGCCGATGAACGATCAGGAAAGGTCCGCGGCCACGCTGGAATCACGTGACTACAGCACCGGCCCCTTCGTTAACCCGCGCGTCAGCTGGCGGGCCCGCCTGCTGAACCGGGCGTTGCAAACCTTCGTCAAGAGACGAATGCACAACCTGCCGGAGATTCCGGCGCTGCGCCGCTTCATGCTCAAGACCGACGCCCGGCTGGCAGCGCCAGTCAGCGGCGATATCGACGTCCAGACGATGAAGGTCAGCGGCGTACCCTGCCACAGCCTGACCCGCCGGCAATCGAGCAGCCGTACCCTGCTCTACCTGCACGGCGGCGGTTTCTGTGCGCATACGCCGAAGACCTACAACGGCTTCGCCGCGCGGCTGTGCGACGCCTTCGAAGCCAACGCGCTGTTGCCCGATTACCGCCTGGCGCCCGAGCACCCCTACCCGGCTGCGATCGACGACTGCTTCGCCGTCTACCGTTATCTGCTGGACCAGGGCACCGACCCCGGCCGCATCGTCGTTGCCGGCGACTCGGCCGGTGGCTGCCTGGCGCTGGCACTGATGATGAGGCTGCGCCGAGAAGGACTGCCTATGCCCGGTTGCGTGGTGGCGATGTCGCCGGCGACCGATCACCCGGACAACTCGCCGGATCTGGAAGCGGCCACACGGAACGATCCGATGTTCAGTCCGGAGGTGCTCCACCTGTTCGCCTCGAGCTATGTGCCGCGACCGGAAGATCGCACCAACCCCGAGGCGCTGCCGCTTAACGGCGAATACGAGGGCCTGCCGCCGCTGCAAATTCACGTCGGCAGTACCGAAGCCCTGCTGAGCCACTCGGCGCGGGCGGCCGCCAAAGCCACGGCAGCGGGCGTGGAGGTGTCGCTCAATGTCTGGGACAGCATGCCCCACGTACACCCGATCTTCCACCTGATTCCCGAGAGCGGTCAGGCAATCGACATGATGGCAACCTTCGTGCGCCGCCACCTGCCCTGACGCTTTCCGTCCCAAGGGTTAGCGTTCCGGCGCGCCAGCGCCGAAACGCTAACCCTCGCCTTTCCACCCCCTCCATTCAGTCACACCAGCACCGGCCAAGGCACCATATCCCCGGCAATGAACCGAAGCAGCACTGTCTGTACCACCCGCGGTAGGTACACCGAGTAGTTTTTTTACTCTAGTTTTTCCCACTAGTATCCCCGTCAACGCCACCTCGCCGACCATACCGCACGCATATCCGGACCCGGTCGGGATCAGCGGACTTCTGCTCCCTCGAGAGGTGCCGCAAGTACAAGTCAGCGGGTTGCGGCCCCTGGCAAAAGCGTTTCGCTATTTTTCAACTTTGGCCAAGTGCCGGGAGAGCTCATGCTTAAGCAACTTCACACGATGGACAGTCTGTTTCTGTACATTGAAAACGACGAGTATCAGGTCGACCTGACACCCGTTTTCTTCTACGATCCTGCCGGGGCCAACGCTGCAGGTCTGACCACCGAGCAGCTGCTCGGGCAGTTCCGCAAAACCGTCGACGCGGTGCCGGCGCTGCGTTCGCGTCTGGAGCGCGTGCCGTTCGACCTCGACAACCCCTACCTGGCCGAAGACCGGAATTTCCGCCTCGAAGACCACTTCAGCGAAGTCGAGCTGCCGGCCCCCGGTGACTGGGAGGCGCTGCGCACCCTGCTGACCGACTTCCAGAATCGCCAGCTGGACACCAACCGCCCGCTGTGGGAAGTCCTCATCGTGCGCGGTCTGGACAAGGTCGAGGACATGCCCAAAGGCGCCTTCGCGATGGCGATGAAGATCCATCACGTGATCGCCGACGGTCATACCGTGATCGAAATCCTCTCCAAACTGCACGACGAAGGTCAGGTGCAGGAAGGCGAGCAGGAACCGCGGGTGGAATTCAAGGCGCCGACATACTACGACCGCCTGGGCCAGGTATTCAGCAACAACCTGCTCGGCGCCCTGGGCATGATGAATCCGCTGCTCAACACCCTGCCCCGTCTCAGCAAGACCCTGCTCGAAACGATCAGCAAGGACAGCGACAAGCTGATGCGACCGCCGGTGACGACGCGCTTCAACCGCAAGGCCAACAACAAGGAGCTTGCCTGGAACTTCGCGTCGCTGGACTTCGCCACCGCCAAGCGCATCAGCAAGCTGGAGTCGGGCGCGACCATCAATGACGTGGTGCTGACGGTCATCGCCGGCGCCATGCGCGAATACATGCAGTCCAAGGGCGACAGCACCAATGACTGCCTGCGCGCGCTGGCGCCGGTCAATGTCCGTCAGGAGTCGGAGCGCTACGCAGGCGGCAACGAAGTGTCCTTCATCATGCCCGACCTGCCGGTACAGATCGCCGATGCCAGGGAGCGCCTGCAGGCAGTCATGCTCTCGACCGGACACAACAAGAAGATTGCCAAGGATCTCGACAGCCGCGAAATGAGCGGCCTGATGAAGAGCGTTCCCCCGGCCTTGATGGCGTCCATGCGCCTGATGGGCGTTATCGAAAACACCACCCAGCCGCTGCTGAAGCTGATTGGCAACGCACTCGCGACCAATGTGCCCGGCCCCGGCTCCGAGCTGCACCTGCACGGCGCCCGGCTGATCAACATGACCGGCGTCATCTCACCGAACGAGGGCCTGGGGCTTCACCACGTGATCGTCAGCTACGCCGGCAAACTGAATATCTCGGTCACGGCAAAGCGCGACACTTTGCCGGATCCCGAGTTCTACCGCGACTGCCTGCAACGCAGCTTCGAGCAGTTGCTGGCAGCCTACCCCGCGGCGCCAGCCCCCGCCGCAGCGGAGACGGCCTCTCCCGCCGCAGCGGCGGCCTGACGCAGGCCGCCTGGGGCGCCACTCAGGCCAGCGACAGCAACGCCTCGACCAGCAGATGCGGGTCCGCCAGCGGTGCACTGTCATCCGACACCAGCGGGCGCTCGAGCACCTCGACGCCGAGCCGTGCGAAGGCCGCGCGATCGATACCGCCGTTGTAGTGGCCCCGCCGGCTGTCCAGCACGATATGGCTCAGCAGCCGGCTGGCAGGCGTACCGGTGTCACAATCGGCACCTAAGGTCTGCAGCAGCCTTTCGACCGACTCGGTCAGGCTCAGTCCGACCTGTTCCGGGTCGCCGCCAAGGCTGGGGACAAACACCTTGGGCACGGGGGACGCCGCGATAGCGCGTCCGGCGCCACGTGGCAGCAGGTTGGCCAGCACGCTGGTGTAGAAACTGCCGGGCGGGAAACAGATCATGTCCGCCGTCGCGATCATCCTGCGCCGCGATTCCGGCAGCAGCGACGACACCGGGGTAAAGGTATTCTGGTTCTGGCTCAGGCTGAGCCGCTCGATGCGCGCGCCCAGCGGTTCCAGGTCGAGACCGGTAATCAGGTGTTCGCCGATGACCCGGCTGCCATCGCTGAGGTCCGCCACCAGGTGATAGTTGTCGTTGGTCACGGTATGGACTTCGCCGAGTACCGCCGCATACTCGGCGAATTCGGCGATCGCCGAATCCAGATCACGGGCATTGCGCAACCAGGTTCCGGTCAGCACCAGGTTGCCGATGCTGGCGCCGCGCAGGTCGAAGTCGTCCGGCATCGCCTCACGAAAAGCATCGAGCTGCACACCGATCAGGCCGCGGTTGTGGATATCCACCGCCCGTGCCAACGGATGCCAGCCGGACACGATACTGTCGAGCTCCGCTCGCAACGCTTCGCGCCCGGCATCCTTCGGCAGTCGGTGGGCAAACAACCGCACGCCCTCGGGATGCCCGGTGACCCGCTCGTCCGCCAGCGACATCAGCCGGCTGCGCAGGTCGCCGATCGCCGGCATCCCGAATGCCTGTCTCAGCACCGCCGAGCTGCCGCCCGAATCGTACGGGGTCACGAGATGCACCGAGTTATGGGTGTAACGCTTGAGTTCGCGGCTGGTGCCGTCCAGCGCAGAACCGCCGGTAAAGAAAAGTAGCCTCGGGCCGCGGGATGGCGCCTCGGCCCAGATATCCAGGGAACCGTCCACTGGCTCCGGCCGGAGAGGCGTTGCATGCTCACGGGAAGTTGGGGCGGGTGCGGGATCCTTCGGCACGGGGGCTCACCTGTCATAAATCAGACGCCATTATCCCCATTCCTCCGGGTGGAATAAAGCCGCCGCGCCACTTCAGCCGAACGACATTGACAGAGTAGGTCTGTCTTGCAGTTCGACTAGACTCTGAGTGAGACACCCGCCCCACTGGCCACTTCGCCTGAACAATCAGCTGGCACAGCGCTTGCTCGGTTTAGTCATCCTGTTGTGAGAAAGAATAATGAAAGAGACGCTGTTTCCCTGGTTCCAACCCATCATCGAGATCGCCAGTGGTCGGATAACCGGCTACGAGGCCCTGGCCCGCCGCCGCACCCCGGACGGCAACGTCGAATCCGCAGCAGACGTCTTCAGCAATCCCGATTACAGCGCCGAACAGCGGCTCGAGGTCGACCGCGAGCTGCGTTTCCAGGCACTGCAGCGTTTTGCCAGCGAAGCCAACACCGGTGGCCTGAGCCTGAACCTGTCGCCCGAGTGGATCGACCAGCTGGAAAACCTGGACACCCTGCCTACCCTCGAGATGATCCGGAAAGTCGGTCTCGATCCGTCACGGATCGTGCTCGAGATTACCGAGCGCGATGGCTGCCTTGACCGGATTCGCGACCTGGCGCAAGCCTACCGCGCAGCCGGCGCCCGCATTGCCTACGACGATTTCGGCAGCGGGTTCCAGCAACTCGACCGGCTGCTGGCATTCACGCCGGACCTGCTCAAGCTGGACCTGAGAATGTTCCATTCCGGTGCAGACCCCGCCCAAAAAAGGGCAGTTCTGCAGATGATCGGGCAGATGGGTGCACAACTCGGCAGCAAGATCGTCTGCGAGGGCGTCGAAACCACCGAAGACTTTTTCCTCGCGCTGCACTGCAATGCCAGCTACGTACAGGGGTTCCTGTTCGCCGGCGCAGAGCCCGAGTTCATCGAGCCCGATGCGATGCGCGACAAGGTCCGGGCGCTGCTGGAGCAGCACCTCGACATCAGCGTGGAGGAAACCGCCCGTCGCCAGTGGCAGAACGAAGGCCTGCACAGCAACCTCCTGGCCCTCCGCGACCTGCTGAGAGTCGAGGACAGCCTGGCGGCGCTCGAGAACTATCACCCCGCCCGCGGCATGCTGCGCTTTTTCATCTGTAACCGGCAGGGTCAGCAGATTTCGCCGAACTACCGTTTCGAGGACGGCCGCTGGCAGGGCGATGACAGTGTCGTCGGCAACAACTGGAGCTGGCGCCCCTATTTCTACCAGCTGGTCGGGTCTGCCGATTACGATCGCCGCATCCTGCGCTCGTCGCCCTATCTCGACATACTCACCGGTCAACCCTGCGAAACCCTGAGCCTGGCGCTGGACGAGCGGCGGATCATGCTGGTCGATGTCGAGGCGTCGGATCGATTCGGCGCCGTCGGCACCGGCCACAGCGACCTGATGCCGGCACTGCGGTAAAACCGGGGCGCCGGCGTTGAAATACGCCCTGCCGACGTCTAGCTTCTTTAAGACGTGCCTAATGTCTGGGAGCCCCGACCAGGCACAGATTTCTCAAGCGAAACGGAAACTTGGCGGGCATGACAGACCTCGAACAAGCGGCGGCGCCGGAAGACAAGGAGGCCCGGGGCGCCAGTGCTACCGCTGAAGCGGGCCAGTCGATCTGGAAACAGCTGGAATCAGCCGACGGACTGGAACAGCTGCTGCCGCCATGGCTTGCCATCCAAAGCGAGTTGATCGGCACGGTCCGTGAGGCGCTCGCGGCGTTTGACCTTGCCGGGGACGGCAGCTTCAGCCTTCAGGTCGCCTGGCCACGACCGAAATCGGATTCGCAGCGCCTGCTGCAGACAGCCCTCAGGGCCCGGACCGAGAACCGGGGTATCGTGCAGCAATGGGGCGAAGACGATGCAGCTGAAACCGCCCTGGCCTACCCCGTAACACTCGATGATAACCGCAGCGGCGTCGTCGCCGTATTGCTGACCGGAAACGGGCAGCCGCTCAGCCGGGCCATGCGGCAGTTGCAGTGGGGCACGGCCCGACTGCGGGAACAGGCCTTGCGCGAGCAACGCGCAAACGCCGAACGGCTGGCGGGGCGCAGCAGCCATGCACTCAACCTGCTGGCGGCGGCACTGCAACATGAGCGTTTCGACGCCATGTGCCACGCCTGTACCACTGAACTGGCGATGCTGGCCGACTGCGAGCGGGTTTCGCTGGGCTTCGTGCACGGCAATCACGGCAAGCTGCAAAGCGTGTCCCACAGCGCCCAGTTCGGCCAGCGCATGAACCTGAACCGGCTGCTGGAAAACGCCATCGACGAAGCCATCGGCCAACACAGTATCCTGCTCTACCCGCCTTCCGGTTCCGGCCCATCGCTGACGCTTCAGGCCCACGCCGAGCTGTCCGCCGGTTTCGGCAACGTCCGCTTGCTCACGGTTCCGCTGCTGGCACGGGAAAAACCAGTCGGCGCACTGGTGTTCGAACGCCCCGCCAACCGCCCCTTCGACCAGGACAGCATCGACATCGTCGCCGCGTGCGCCGCGCTGTTGGGGCCGGTGCTGACAGAGAAACAGCAGAACGACCGCTGGCTGCTGGTCAAGGCGCTCGACGCGCTGCGACGCCAGCTGCGGCACCTGTTCGGTCCGCGGCATACGCTGAAGAAGCTCCTGGTCGGCGCTACGCTGGGGTTCTTCGCTCTGTCGCTACTGCTCACCGGGCCCTATCGAGTCACCGCCCAGTCGACCACCGAAGGCTCCGAGCAGCGGGCCGTGATCGCCGCCTTCGACGGTTATATCCGTGAAGCGCCGGTCCGTGCCGGCGACCGGGTCGAGGCCGGCCAACTGATGGCCAGCATAGACGACCGGGAAATAGCCCTGGAACGGCTGCGACTGCTGGCCGAGAAGCAGGAAAAGCAGTTCGCCCGCGAGCGCGCACTGAGCGAGCGCAAGCTCGCCGAGGTCAATATCATCAGTGCACAGATCGACAAAGTTGATGCACAGCTGCAACAAACCGACGAATTGCTGGCACGGGCACGCATCAGCGCGCCCTTCGCCGGGCTGGTGGTCTCCGGTGACCTGCAGCAATCCATAGGTGCCGCCGTGCGCCGCGGTGATGTGCTATTCGAAATCACGCCGCAGGATGAGTACCGCGTCGTGCTGCAGGTACCCGACAGCCAGATTGCCGATGTCGCGGCCGGCCAGCCGGGTCGTCTGCTCAACAGTGCCCTGCCGGACAGGCCGCTCGATATCGTCATCGAGCGTATCACGCCGGTGGCCGAAACACGTGACGGCCGCAACACCTTCAGGGTCGAGGCCAGCCTGGTTTCAAGCACCGCCGGCCTGCGCCCGGGCATGGAGGGGGTCGCCAAGATCGAGGCCGGCGAGCGACGGCTGCTGTGGATCTGGACCCGGCCGCTGCTCGAACGCGCCCGCATCGCCATCTGGCGCTGGTTGCAATAAACATGGACGCTTACTTCGACCAATCCTGGTATCGGGTCCGACAGTTGCGGCTGCAGCTGCGCAGCCATGCCCGCATCCACCGGCAGGTTTATCGCGACCAGGCCTGGTTCGTGGTTCAGGACCCCCAGACCGGCCAGTTCCACCGCCTTTCACCCAGCGCCCATCTTTTCGTCTCGCTGCTGGATGGTTGCCGCAGCGTCGAGCAGGCCTGGCAGGAAACCGGTCGCCGGCTCGGCAACGATCAGCCCGGCCAGGCCGAGGTGATACGCTTGCTGTCGCAGCTGCACCGCGCCGACCTGCTGATCGGCGACCGCCTGCCCGATCTCGAGGAAACCGGTCGACGCTCCCGGAAACTGCGCCGCAGCCGCCTCAGCCAGCGGGTGCGTAACCCCCTGGCGGTACGCCTGCCGCTGCTCGATCCGGACCGTTTTCTGCATCGCACCGGCCCGCTTGTGCGCTGGGTCTTCGGGCCTCTCGGTATCGTTCTCTGGTTCGGACTGGTCATGACCGCCGCCGTACTGGCACTGCTCAACTGGAGCGAACTGACACACAACGTCGTCGACCGGGTACTCTCCGCCGGCAATATCCTGCTGATGATCCTGGCCTACCTGCTGGTCAAGGCGCTGCACGAATTGGGTCATGGCTATGCGGTGAGATACTGGAATGGCGAGGTTCACGAAATCGGCCTGATGTTCCTGGTGTTCATGCCGGTTCCCTACGTCGATGCATCGGCATCGTCCGCCTTCCGTTCCAAATGGCAGCGTGCAGCCGTTGCCTCCGCCGGGATCATCGTCGAGCTGTTCCTCGCCGCGCTGGCGACCATCGTCTGGACCCTGCTGGAACCGGGCCTGCTCAGGGCTTTCGCGTTCAACGTCATGGCCATCGCCGGCATTTCGACCTTCCTGTTCAACGGCAACCCGCTGCTGCGTTTCGACGGCTATTACGTGCTCAGCGACCTGATCGAGATCCCGAACCTCGGCAAGCGTGCCAACGACTACTTCACCTACCTGCTGAAAACCCGGCTGCTCGGCGTCGCCAATCTCAGATCGCCGGTGCAGGCGCCCGGCGAAGCTGGCTGGCTGCTGGGCTACAGCATCGCTTCCTTCTGCTACCGCCTGTTCCTGATGGCCTGGATCGCCTGGTTCCTGCTGACCAAGATTCCGGTTGCCGGCATTCTGCTGGCCGCTTACATGCTGTTTAACAGCCTGCTACTGCCCCTTGCCCGAGGCCTTAAATTTCTGCTGTTCAATCCGGCGCTGCAGGGCCGTCGCCGCGGCAGCCTGCTGGTTGCCGGAAGCCTGTCGACGGCGCTGGTGCTGCTGCTCACCGCCGTTCCGCTCCCCTATGCCACCCTCGTCGAGGGCGTGGTCTGGGTGCCGGAGGAAGCATCGCTGCGAACCGAAGCGGACGGTACCGTCAGTGAGCTGCTGGCAGCACCCAACAGTCTTGTCAGCGCCGGCACGCCGCTGATCCGGCTCGAGGATCCGTTGCTGGAAACCGATATCCGCATCCTGCAGGCCGAACGACGCGAGCTGGACAGCCGCCTGCTGGCCGCCCGCCAGAACGACCAGGTCCAGGTCAGGATGATCCAGGAACAGCTCAAACGTACCGAGGCCGCGCTTGAGCTGCTGCAGGAGCGTGCCGAACACCTCACCCTGGTCGCCCGCAGCGATGGGATCTTCACGGTACGCGCGCCGGAAGACCTGCCGGGGCGCTTTTTCCCCCGTGGCACACCGATCGCTCACGTAATCGGGGAACGCCAGACGCTGATTCAGACCCTTATCGACCAGAGCGATATCGAGCTGGTTCGCGAACGGACCGACCGGGTGGACGTGCGTTTCGTGCAGCGCGTTGAGACCTCAGTCCCCGCCAGCATCAGCCGCGACACCCCTGCGGCTATCGACAATGTGCCGCGCCAGGCGCTGGCGCTGGTCGACGGCGGCGATATTGCCCTGGACCCGGAGGACCCGGAGCGCAAACGCCTGCTCGAGCGCATGTTCAGACTCGAGCTGCTGGTACCGCAGCCGCCGCCCGACGGCGTGATCGGCGGACGCGTGCATATCCGCTTCGACCACGGTACCCAACCCCTGCTGCCGCGCCTGGTACGCCTGCTGCGGCAACTGTTCCTGGCGCAGCTCAATGCCTGATACCGCCGCCTGGCCCGTCCGACTCCCCGCCCTGGATGCCTACCGGGACATCCGCACCGGCCGCGAAGGCGTGGTCGACCGCTTCGGCCGTGCACTGGGCGCCTGGTGGGTGCGGGGCGGCAACCGCCGGCGCCGGCGCCAGTTGGCAAGGCTCGTGCAGGAGGCCGGCATCCATTCAGGCAGACTGTCTGCAGCGTCCGATGCCGAGCTGAAGGCCGAGCTGGCCGCGCTGACGCCCCGGCTGAGGCGCGCCGACGGATTCCCTATTGCCGAGACGGGCCTCGCCTTCGCCATCCTGCGGGAAGTCTCGGAGCGGGTTATCGGGCAACGCCCCTACGATGTTCAGCTGGCCGGTGCCTTCGGTCTGCTCAACGGCACCGTAAGCGAAATGCAGACCGGCGAGGGCAAGACCCTGACCGCGGCACTGGCCGCCGCTACCGCCGCACTTGCGGGCCTGCCGGTACATGTCGTCACGGTCAACGACTACCTGGCACAGCGGGACGCCGAGTTTCTGACATCGCTTTACCGTTTCGCCGGCCTCTCCGTGGGGCTGGCGCTGGCAAGCCAGTCACCGGACGAACGCCGCCACGCGTATCGGGCCGACATCACCTACTGTACCAACAAGACCCTGACCTTCGACTACCTGAGGGACCAGATACGGCTGCAGTTCCGGGGCAACCCGATCCGGCTCCGGCTCGAGGGCCTGTATGGCGAACAGGGCGAGGTGCCGCAACTGCTGTTGCGCGGCCTGCACTTCGCCATCGTCGACGAGGCCGACAGCATTTTGATCGACGAGGCACGCACACCGCTGCTGATTTCCGAGCAGGTGGAGCGCGCCTTCGACAGCGAGACGTTGGAAAGGGCCCTGCATATCGCCCGGGCGCTGATACCCGATCAGGATTATCGCCTGCTGCCGGAGCTGCGGCGGGTCGAGCTGACACCCGCCGGAGAGGCGCAGCTCGAGCAACTGGTCGACGGCCTCGAGGGCAACTGGACGATCACCGCCTGGCGGCGCGAACTGACGCTGACGGCCCTTTCGGCGCTGAGGCTGTTCCATCGCGACGAACACTACCTGGTCGATGCGGCCGGCGTGCATATCGTCGATGAGTCCACCGGCCGCATCATGCCGGACCGTTTCTGGCACGAACCGCTGCACCAGCTGATCGAGCTCAAGGAAGGCAGCCCGCTCTCGGACGGACGAACCACCATCGCCCGCATGAGCTACCAGAAATTCTTCCGCCGCTATGCCCTGCTCGCCGGCATGACCGGAACAGCGCGGGATGTCGAGCTCGAGCTCTGGCGGGTTTACGGTCTTCCCGTTACCCGCCTGCCGACCCACCGCCCCTGCCAGCGCCTGAATCTGGGCGAGCAGCTCTATCCGACTGAAGACGAAAAATGGCGAGCGGTTGCGGACCGGGCCGCTGCGCTGCAGCGTCAGGGACGCGCGGTGCTGATCGGCACCCGTACCGTCGGCGCCTCGCGGCGTGCCGCTGAACAGCTCGATCGGCTCGGTCTCGACTACCGGCTGCTGAACGCCTCCCAGGATCGTGAGGAAGCGGAGATCATTGCCGGGGCGGGACGGCCCGGGCGCATTACCCTGGCCACCAATATGGCCGGACGCGGCACCGACATCCTGCCCGCCGACCCGGTACTCGAACGAGGCGGCCTGCATATCATCCTGTCCGAGCGCCACGAGTCGGCACGCATCGACAAGCAGTTGCAGGGCCGCTGCGCACGCCAAGGCCAGCCGGGCAGCTACGAGGCTATCCTGTCCCTCGATGATCTGCTGCTCGGCGCCCGCAAAGGCCGCGGCCTCGACTGGCTGCGTCGCAGCCCGCCCTTGCTGCGCAATGTTCTGGGTACCGCGCTGATACGCCATGCACAGCGCCAGACCGAGCGCCGGCACGGCCGCCTGCGCTGGCGAGTGCTGCGCGCCGACGACGAACTCGACGACCTGCTGGCGTTCGCCGGCCGGTCCGAATGATGGAGCCTCCCCTATGCGCCTGAGCCCCCCGCTTTGCCTGATTGCCCTGCTGCTGCCGATTTCGGCAGCCTCGGCGGCGGCCTATGACTGCGTGATCGACCCGTCGAAGGAAGTCCGTATCGCCAGCCCGGTGCGGGGCATCCTCGACCAGGTACTGGTGGACCGGGGTGAAAAAGTCGCCAGGAACCAGGTGATCGCCACGCTGAAGTCTTCGGTCGAAACGGCCACGGTGGAACTGCTCAAGCTGCGCGCCGAGAACTCGGCGCTGATCGAGGTGGAACGGGAACAGGTCGCCCTCAGCGCCAAGAGCCTCCAGCGCGCCCAGCGCCTGCTCAAGACCAACGCGATCTCGCAGCAACAGCTCGATGAGCTGGCGACCGATCACCGTATTCAGCAACGCGAGCTGGCCCAGGTGCAGCAGAACCAGCGCGTCACGGAAATGGAGCTGGCGCGGGCACGGGCCGAGCTGGAACTGCGTACCATCCGCAGCCCCGACGACGGCATCGTCGCCGAACGGGCGCTCTCCGGCGGCGAGTTCGTCAACGAGGATGCGCATATCCTGGTGTTGGTGAAGCTCGATCCGCTCTACGTGGAAACCTTCGTACCGGTGGACCTGTACCGCAGCCTGAGCGCCGGCCAGTCCGCCATCGTCGAGCCGGTAGCGCCGTTCGAGGGCCGCTACCCGGCCCGGATCAAGGTGGTCGATTCGGTGTTCGATGCCGCCAGTGGCACCGTCGGGGTGCGGCTGGAAATGGCCAACCCTGACCACCTGCTGCCCGGCGGCTTGCGCTGCAGGGTGACCTTCGGAGAAGGGCTGGCCGCGGCCAGCGCCGCCGCCGGAGACTAATGGCTGAGCGGCGAGCACAGGTGCCACTCCCACAAAAGATCGATTATTCGCGGCGGGGCGGCGCTCCCGCAACAGATCGAAGCTTTCTGCGCAAAGGCGGTCAATCGCGAACGATCGTCCAGTCCTCGTCAATGCCATCGTCGAGTGAGACCCTGCGCGCGGGTTCCGACCTGGGTGACTCAACGCCGATCAGCAGCCAGCCGTCCATATCCACCCTTTCGCCTGCCGGCATCAGGGCGGCTTCAGCGGCCGCTTCGAGCTCCGGCAACCGGGCTCGCGCGGTCAAGGCATCGCCAACCGACACCTGACCGGCATCGGGCCTCAGCGGCGCCGAGTCAACGGAAACGGTCGGCGACGATGTACCGCCGGTTAAGCGTTGCGCCCCGGACTCACCCGCTGCAGCACGCGAGGCAGCACCGATCACCGCAGTTGTCGGCTCGGGCTCCTGGAGCACCGGTTGCGCCAGTGTCAGCGTCACGGCCGGATCGCTCGCGCCCTCCATGCTGATGCTGAGCAGGCTGCCATCGGTGCCCGTGACGTTGCCGTGCTGGTCGACATTGGCCCCGCTGTTGTTGTAGGCGTCCAGCTGGTTCTTGAGCGTGTTGATCTGGCCCCTGTCGCCGCTGGCCAGCGCGGCATTGGTCTGATCGACGACCTCGCTGGCCGTCAGCGCGTAGGCGATTTCCGGATGGGTGGCATTGAGCAACGCCGCCACGGCGTGGCGCAGCAGCGCGTTCACCCCGCCGCCCCTGAGCCCGAGCGCCTCCTCCAGGGTGATATTGTCGTAACCGAGCTCATCGGGCAGGTCGAAGACGCTTTCGAGCGTCTGCTGCGGATCGAAGACCAGCTCGCCCGCGTCGTCACGCGGCCAGGCCGCGGCGTCCCAGCTGGCGGCATTGTTCTTCCAGAAGCCCGGGGTCAGGCCTTCGCTGCCGCCGACATAGCCGCGGTGGTGGTTGGCGTCGGTATCCGTTGCCTCGAGTCCGATCAGCAGGTCCCTGGCACGCACTTCGACCAGGTTGGCGTAGCTGCCGGGCTGTACCTGGTAGTCGTAGACCCCGGCGGACGTAAACAGCCAGGTTTCGCCGATATCCAGCACCCCGTCGCCATCCTCGTCGCCCGACAGGTACAGCGGTATGAAGTCGTCGTTCGGATCCTCCGGCGTACCGGCGTCGTCCACCAGTGCCGTCAGCGCCAGCGCCACATTGCCGGTGTTGGTGACGAGGTAGGTCCAGACCGGGGTCATGCCGACCGGCAGTTCCGGCCCTCCGGGCAGGTCCGCGTCCTCGATCGAGGTCGGATGCAGCGGATAGAGCGCATTGATCGCCTTCTCCACATCGACCTGGGCCAGCACGCCGAAGTGATGGTTGAGGTCGTCGTCGGCAACGATCCGGCCGGACTCGTCACTGGCCTTGACGCGGACCAGGTTAACGTAGTCGCCCGGCTGCACCCGGTAGCCGCCGGAGATAAAGTGCCAGACCTCGTCCGGGTCCAGCAGGCCGTTGTTATTGTCGTCGCCGCCAAGATAGAGCGGCGCGAAGTCGTCGGACAGGTCCGTCGGCGTGCCGGCGTCGTCGATTATCGCGTTCAGCGCCAGCGCCCGGTCGCCTTCGTTGTGGACCTCGTAGTTCCAGAACACCTCGGTCCCCGCCGCAACGAAGACCTTGTCCCCGGGGCTGTCGGCATCCTCATCCACGTAGCCGCCGCCAGTCAGGGTTTTCTCGATGCGGATCAGCGCCTCGGAACCGAAGTGATGGTTGTAGTCGGCATCCGTCACCACCTCGCCACTTTCGACCCCGGTGGCAGCGACGGTCGCGAGATTGCGGTACTGCCCGGCCTCGACCACCCCGCTCGCGCGGTAGAGCCAGACCTCGCCGACATCCAGCAGGCCGTTGTTGTTTCCATCCCCACTGACGTAGGTCGGTATAAAGTCTCCGTTCGAGCCATCGGCCCGCTCGAAGCTGTCGACCAGGCTGTTGATCAGCAGGCTTTCAGCGCCGGTATTGCGCACCAGGTAGGTCCAGACGGCGGTATCGTCGACCCGGAGTATTGGGCCGGTCGCAAGGTCCGCGTCTTCGTACAGGCTGGGGTCGAACACATTACGGGCATTGATCGCCTTCTCGATGTCGATCGAGGCCGTCGAGCCGTAATGGTGATTCCAGTCCGTGTCTCCAACCACGCTGCCCAGTGCCACGTCGGTCGCCGTCACCGTCGCCCGGTTGGCGTATTGGCCGGCGGTAACGCTGAAGTCCGCGACATCCGCACGGGCCACGTTTGCGGAGCTGTAGATCCACACCTCGCCCACATCGAGAAGCCCATTCTGATTGAGGTCGCCCCCGAGATAGACCGGCGTGAAGTCATCGGCAGGGTCTGCGGTGCCGAAGTCGTCGACGAGCCCGTCGATACGCAGCGCCACGTTGCCGCTGTTACGCAACTCGTAGCGCCAGCTGGCCGCGGACCCGACCGCCACCACGGGCCCGGTCGGCGAATCGGCATCGTAATAGTCGACGCCATTGAAGGTGATGAGCTTCTCCAGGTCGATACCGGCGAGCACGCCGAAGTGATGGTTCGGATCGCGGGCGAAGCCGAACTCGCCGGTTTCGGTGTTCTCGGCCAGCACCCGGGCATAATTGACGTAGGCGCCGGGCTCCACCGTCTGGCTGCGGACGCCCTCTGAGGTAAAGACCCAGACCTCGTTGCCATCCAGCAGGCCGTTGCCATTGCGGTCGCCACTGACGTAGACCGGCGTGAAGTCGTCACTGCGATCATCCGGCGTGCCGGCATCGTCCCAGAGGTCGCGGATCAGCAGCGGGTCGCGGCCGTCGTTGTAGACGCGGTAGGTCCAGAACAGATCGGAACCCGCGGCCAGCATCGGCCCGGACTCGGCGGTATCGGCATCCTGCTCTGCACTAACGCGACTGACGCCGGCATCGGTATTGATCGCCTTTTCGATTCTCACATCGATGAGGCCGACACCGAAGTGGTTGTTGTCGTCCTCGTCGCCGGCGGTGCGTCCGCGCGCATCCTCGACCTCGACGCTGACGGTATTGGTGTACTGTCCCGGCCGGACCCGGTAGTCGGAAACGCCCTCCGAGGTGAACAGCCAGACCTCGCCCGGGTCGACCCAGCCATCGAGATCGAGATCGCCGATATTGTGAATGCCGTCCGCTGCATAGAGGTAGACCGGCATAAAATCGTCGCTGCCATCGCCCGGCGTGCCGGCATCGTCGACGATGGCGGTCGGCCGGACCGCCACGTCGCTGTCGTTGAACAGCTGGTAGGTCCAGACGACCGGGCTGTCGACGTCAAGGAAGGGGCCAAGCGGTTCGGCGTCCATCACCATGGCCGGCGTATCGGCATCCTCGACCGGCGTCGGGTTCGATGCATCGTCGGCATTGATCGCCTTCTCGATCCGCACGTCGAGCGGTCGCAGCACGCCGGTATGGTGGTTCTCGTCGGTGTCGCTGACGAAACGCCCGACCAGCGGATCGAAGGCGACGGCCAGCGCGGTGTTGGAATAGGCCCCTTCGACCACCTGATAGCCGACCACGCCGGCGGAGGTGAAGCGCCAGACCTCGCCGTTGTCGAGCAGACCGTCCCGGTCAAGGTCGCCGATATTGTAGATGCTTCCAGCAGCGGTGACCTGTACGGCAATGAAGTCGTCGCTGCCATCGCCGGGCGTGCCGTTATCATCGCGCACACCCAGCACATCCAGCGCCATGGTGCCGAGGTTGCGCAGCTCGTAGCTCCAGACCACGTCATCGCCGACGAACAGCTCGACTCCCGGCTCATCGTCGGCATCGGCGTCGACGACATCGCCGGAACTGATCAGCTTCTCGACCACCAGCGGCGAGATGAAACCGATATGGTGGTTGGCATCCAGGTCGACTCCGGTCCGGCCAGTGACCGGATCGGACGCGATGACGGTGGCGACGTTGCGGTATGCCCCCTCGACGACGCTGTAATCGCGCTCGCCCTCGGAGGTGAACCACCAGGACTCGCCGCCGTCGACCAGACCATTCCGGTTGAGATCGCCGATATTGAAACCGTCCTGCAGGATCGCGACCGGCGCGAAATCGTCGCTGCTGTCGTCCGGCGTACCGGCGTCATCCGTCAGCGAATCGACCCGCAGCGCCTCGTCGCCAAGATTGATCAGCCGGTAGCTCCAGACCACGTCGGTGCCGACGTAGAAGCCCGGTCCCGGCGCCGCATCGGCATCCAGCTCGACCACGTTGGCGGCGCTGATGTACTTGTCGAGCTGAACCTGTACCTCGCCCTGATCGACAAGGTGGTAGTTGGCATCGGTATCCGTGACCTCGCGACGCATGCCGCCGAACTGCGCCGCCGCCGTGACGGTCGCCAGGTTGACGAAGGTGTCGGCGCGTATTTCCGCCTGAAACTCGATGACGTTCTCCGAGCTGAAGAGCCAGGTTTCGCCGGGATCCAGCAGATGGTTGTCATTGAGGTCCCCAGCCTGATACAGCGGTGCGAAGTCGTCCGACGTATCGAGCGGCGTGCCGGCGTCATCGATGATCGTCAGGTCTTCCGCGGCGACGGCGACGGTGCCCGAGTTGCGCACCAGGTAGGTCCAGACCAGGTCTTCGTCGTTGTCGGCATCGTAGGCGGTGGCAAGGGTATCGGCGTCTTCGAACAGCCCCGGCTGCCAGGCGTTTTCGGCGTTGACCGCTTTCTCGATCTCGACCGACAGCACTTCGATCAGCAGATCCGGGCAGTGCTCGGTTTCCGGCTGGCCCAGCGTATCGATCGCGACGCCACCGATATTGCCGGGCTGCGGGTCGCGCGGCGCCCCGCTCTGGTCCTGCCAGCCATCGTCCTGCTGGGTGATGATATTGAGCTCGCCGTCCGGTTCCGTGCGCGTCGGGTCGGCGCCGCTGCCGATACCAAGCGCGGCGACGAAATCCACCACCTGGGGTGTCGGCAGGCGATTGACCGTCGGGTAGCCGAACTGGCTGAACGGCACGATGAAGCTGTTGAACTCGCCGACCCAGTCGAACAGCCGGTCGGCGCCAGTATTGGCGATCAGCACGTCGCGGCCGCCGCCGCCGAAGGCGAAGTCGCCGTAACTGCCATCCGGACGGTCATTGAGGCCGCCATTGGTCTCGAGGTTGTCGTCGGCGTTGATCAGGTCGTCGCCGGCGCCACCGAACATGCGGTCGCACAGTGTGCCGCCCACCAGCCAGTCGTTGCCCAGGTCACCGAAGAGGTGGTCGCTGCCGTCGTTGATCAGGTCGAAGTTGAGCAGGAAACCGTCGATCTTCAGGCGCGGATTGTCGGCGTCGTAGAGGGCAAACTTGGTGGTCGCGGCATCGTACTGCAGCGGATTGCCGAGATCGAAACCGCCCAGGGTGCCACCGCTCTGCGACGCCTCGCTGTAGAACGGAAGCTGCGCCTCGGCGCCGGAAATCGCATCGTCGCCGGCGCCGCCGTGGAGATAGTCGTCGCCGAGACCGCCAAACAGGATATCGTTGCCGCCGCTCTCCCAGGCATGCAGCACCACCGTTTTGTGCAGATAGCCCTCGTAGTAGAGGCCGGCGCCGATGTAGGGTCCCGGGGTGGCGATAACGTCTTCGGCATTGGCACGGTCGAGCCGGTTCAGCGGTTCGGCGATGCCATTGCGGCTGGTCAGGATGCGGCCATCGTCGCCGAGGATGCCGTCGACGCCGGTACCGCCGTAGAGGCGGTCGTAACCGCTGCCGCCATAGATATCGTCGTCCTGTCCCTCGCCGAAGGCGATATCGTTGCCGCCCATCAGGTGGATGCTGTCGTCGCCGCCCTCGCCGTGCACCAGGTCGTCGCCGCCGATATCGCCGGCGCCGCCGCCCGGCGTGTAATCCAGAAGCTCGAAGGCACGCGGCACGATACGCAGCGTGCCGGCATAATCGTCGTAATTGAAAGACAGGAACGCTGGCGTCGGTCCGGCAGTGCCGTTAAGGCCGACCAGCCGATAGAGATTGCCGTTGTCGCCGAGGACCCAGTCGGCGTCGCGGGCATGGCCTTCAGCGCTGAGGTCGCCGAAGTCGTTGCGGGCGATGCGCAGCCCGGCACCGCCGAACAGCACGTCGGCGCCGTCGGGGCGCATGTTTGCCGTGGTCAGGCCGAACAACGCCGAGCTGCCGCCGATGATATCGTCCTGGCCGAGGTTGCCGAACACCAGGTCGGAGCCGCCGTTGCCTTCGATATAGTCGTCGCCGTCGGAACCGCGGCCGTAGTAATCCTCGACCGACGCCCGGGCACCGCGGGCGTCGACGGTCAGACGCCCGTCCTCGTCGATCACCGATCCGTCGCCCTGTATCGCATCGTTGCCGAGCTGACCGAAGATCAGGTCATCGCCGGCGCCGCCGGCGATATCGTCATGGCCCCAGAGCCCGCTGGCGGTGCCGACGGCATGGTCCAGCAGCGTCACGACACGCGTTTCGACACCGGTCGGGTTCAGCTGCGCGGTCGCGGTGACAAGCGCCGCGCCATCGTCGGCGTAGATCAGGGTACCGTCGAGCACCCGCATGCGCGGACTCAGTGCGCTGCCGGTGCGCAATACGACAGCATTGTCGCCCGCGATGACGTCGTGGCCGAGACCGCCGTCGATCAGGTCGCTGCCGTCCAGCCCGTTGCTGACATTGTGGCCGCCGATCAGGTCGTCGTCCCCGGCACCGCCGCTGATGCGGTCGCCGCCCTGGCCGCCGAGGATGATATCGGCGCCGCCGTTGCCGCGCAGCAGATCCGCTGCGCCCGCGGCATGCCGCGTGAAAATGGACGTAAAGGCGAACGGATGCTGCGCCGGTGCCAGACTCAGCGGCAGCAGGCCCTGGTCGATATCGCCGCTGATGCGACCGAAGTCGCCGAAGACCAGGTCGTTGCCCGCGTCGCCCGACACGGTGTCGCCGCCGCTTCCGGCGATGACGATATCGTTGTCGTCTCCACCCCGGATATCGTCGGCAGCGCCGAAGCCCGGATCGGTCGCAACGATGACATCGGCCCGGGCGCGATCGCCATCCAGTGCCACGTAGTCGATGCGGCCGTGATCGCCGAACAGCACGTCCTCGCCGCCGCCGCCGTTGATCAGATCCGAACCGTTGCCGCCGAGGATCCGGTCGAAGCCGGCATTGCCGTAAAGGATATCGGCAGCACCGTTGGCCGGTGCCCGGGTCTCGATGCGCTCGATAAAACCGGTGGTGAGAATTCGCAGCGTACCGGCGCTCTGGGTCACGAAGCCATGGTCGCCGAAAATGATGTCATCGTCCTCGTTACCGCGGACCAGATCACGACCGGCGGCGAGCGCGTCGCTGGTATCGATCACTGTGCCGGGCAGCCACTCGATCGAGATCACCCGGGTGATCGGGTCGACGTTGAAGCCCGAGTCGCCGTAGATATGATCGACGCCGCCCTGGCCCTCGATCAGGTCGTCGCCCGAGCCGCCGGCGATATGATCGCCGGCCTGGCTGCCGTAGATACGGTCGTTGCCGCGGCCACCATAGACCGTCAGGCCCACGCCAACCGCGGTATCGAAGCTGAGATTACGGGCATCGATGATGTCATCGCCATGGATATCGAACGGCACCGCATCGTCCGACGCCACACCGGGCGTGCCGTTATAGCGCTGGCCGTTTTGAGCGGTATCGCCGTAGATCACCAGCGGCGAGTCGGGTCCTGCGCCGCCGTTGACGACGAAGTGATCGCTGCCGCCGCCGCCGTGCAGCAACGTCAGGCCACCGTGGTCGGCGTCGGTCAGCAGGGTGCTCTCGACGGTGAGCTGATCGTTGCCGCTGCCCAGCAGTACTTCCAGGATCTCCATGTCTCCGTAGGTGATGCCGCCGGCGAAGGTGACCAGGTCCGGCGCATCGTCGGTACCGCGGTTCAGCGTCAGATCGGGCGCCAGGCCAAGCCCGGACAGGTTGGTACTGGTCAGCACGCCGATATCGCCGGACGGGGCCGCGCCCTGTATCCGGGTGACGCTGGAGTCGTTGTGCACGTTGACGCGGTCGATCTGGGTACGCTCGTCGATCGGCACGTCGACATTGATCGGCGGCGGGTTGGTTTCGCCCGGCAGTACCACCGCGACGTTGATCGAGCGCCCCGGCCCTTCACCGACGCCCCCCTCGAGGAACAATGGCCCCAACAGCTGGTTCAGCGTATGCGGCTGGATCGGGAACTCCTTGGTCTGGGCGTCGCGTTCGGTCGGGGTGTAGCTGCTGTCGGCCGAGACCTTGATTACCACCTCCTGGTACCAGTTGTTCTGATCGAAGGTCAGCGTCGCCGGCGACCCGCCACTGGCCGGCGTGAAGCGTGCGCCAATATCGCTGGCGAGGATCGCCTGGCCGTCGCCGATAAAGCTGATGGTGACCGGGCCATCCGGCCGGTGGGTCAGGCGAATACTATAGGTGTCGCCCTGGCCGCCCTTGACCAGGTGCGTGGAGCCATCGGTCTGGCGCACCAGCACGCCAGCCGAATCGTTGTCGACGACGTCAACCGCCAGCCGCACCGGCACCTGGACCGCAAAGCCGGGATCGGTGCTGGTCACGCTGTGGACGATCGGCGAGATCATCCGGTTCTCGGCATCGCTGTCGTCGACCGCGGCAATCAGCAACTCGACCGGATCGTCCCAGTTGCCGCTGTTGAAGGTCAGCGTGCGGTTGGCGGCGTTGTAACGGGTCTCGCCGGCCGCCACCGACAGGCTGATCTGGCTGTCGAACGACAGCGTTACCGTCACCGTGGTGCCGGCCGCCGGCGCCCGGGTCAGCGAGACGCGGTAACTGTCGCGGATGCCGGTGGTCACGGAGCCCTCCAGCACCAGGGTATCGGTGCCGGTTTGCTCGATGATCAGTCCGGCGCGGTCGTCGTCGAGCACGCTGACCTCGACATTGCGCACGCCGGCATGCTGGAAGCGGTCGTGATCGCTCAGCACGCTGTGGCTGATCGCCACGGTGCGCGGCCCCTCTTCCAGCGAGTCGGCGACGGCCTTCACCCGCACGGTCTGGTCCGTCATCCAGTTGCCGGGCGTGAACACCAGCACCAGAGCCTCGTCGAAGGCGCCGCTGGCGCCGGAGACCAGCACGCCGGCGCCGCCAAGAGCACGTTCCTGCTGGTTGGACAGCGTCGCCGAGACCGTCACGTAGACCGTGGCCTCCGGCTTCTGCGACAGCCGGATGCTGTAGCTGTCAATGCTGCCGCCGTTGTGCTCGCGCACCTCGGTGAAGCCGCCGCTTTCGGTGATCACCAGCTGGCCGATGCGCTCTGCATCGGCAACGCTGAGACCGATGCCCTCGGCCAGCACCTTGTCGTACTCGCTGTCGGCCGATGACGAAACCGCATGATTGATGACGCCGCTGAGCCCCTCGAGGTCGACGCTGACGATCTCTTCGGTAACATCACCGGTAATGTCGAAGGTGTCGCTGCCCTTGCCGCCGATCACGGTCGTCACCATGCCGTAGGCGGTGCTGAGCACGAAGAAGTGGTCGTCGCCCTCGAGGCCGTCGACCTCGAGGCTCTCCTCGGTGTTGCTGAAACGCACATTGAGGCCGGCACCGAAGACGCCGTCCTTGGTAATGACGAAGTTATCGTCCTTCTCGGTGCCCAGCACGATGATACTGTCGTAGCCTTCGCCGCCATCGATCGAGACCGGGGCATTGATGTTGTACTGCACCAGGTCGTCGCCATCGCCGGCATTCAGCTCGGTCTGCTCGGCGGTCGACTGGCTGCCATCGGCCAGCGCAAAGGCGCGGACGAGGAACTCATCGTTGCCGCTGTCACCCTCGAGCCGCAGCTCGGCCTTGTTGCTGTAGACGCTGAACTGATCGTTGCCGGTGCCGCCCTGCACCACGGTCGAGAAACTGATGCCCCGGCTCAGGTATCCGCGGGTGGTCGCGATCGCCTGGGCACCGGCCGGGAACTCGTTCTCCGGCAGGACTTCGCCATCGGCCCTGTCGGTACCGAAGATCTGCCCGATCTGGAAGCTGTCGTTGCCGGCACCGCCATCGAGGGTGGTGATCGCCGCGTTGTCGTCGACGGCGAAGTGGTCGCTGCCGGCAAAGCCCAGCACGCTGAGGCGCGCATTGATGTTCTCGTCGTAGTTTATGCGCTCGACCTGTTGCGGCCGGGTGCTGTCGTTGGTGCGGATCTGGTCCAGGGTGCCGTGCAGCAGCGCGACGAAGGCGGGCGTGTCCGCGGTGGCGCCACTGGCGATGCGCGAGGCGATCTCGTGGACGCGGCGCAGCAGGAAGATATCGTCGTCGGCGGTGCCGAGAATGCTGAGGCGGTCGATGCCGTCCTGGCGATGGCCGCTGTCGAGCACGCTGATGACGTAATCCGCGGCGGCACTGCTCTGGCTTCCGCGGGTCTGGACGATATAGGTGTCGCTGTCGGACTGGCCATCGAGGTACAGGCTGTCGCGGATCGGGTTGCCGTCGCCATCGGTGCCGCGATAGGTGTCCATCGTCTGCAGCCGGTACACTTCGAACAGGTCCAGGCCATCATTTTCGCCGGCGCTGGCGGTGGTGTTCATGTCGGCGCTGCCGAAGACGTGGGTCTGGCCACCGAGCCGGGTCTCGAGGAAGCGGAAGCGGTCGTTGTCGACGTTGCCGAAAATGGCCGTGTAGTGGGTTACGCCGGTTCCGGGGGTGATCTCGCCACGCAGCCACATGGTGGTGCCGGCGCCATCCATGTCTCCGTGATCGCCGCGGATGATAACCCGGCGTCCGGCCTTGATCAGGCTGTTGCTGCGGGTGGTGACATTGTCGCCGACCAGCAGGAATACCGAACCGGACGCCAGCACCTGGGCGCTGCTGACCGCCTGATCCAGCAGGGTGGTACCGCTGGTTTCGAGGTTCAGGTCCTCGCCGATCACGGTACCGCTGGCGTTGGACACCGCCGAGGTTTCGCGCACCCACAGCTGCAGGTCGCCGTTTTTGGCCTCGGCACGCAGCACGTTGAGTGCCTGCCGCACCTCGGTCAGGCCGATATTGCGGTCGGCCACTAGGTAAACCCGCCCCTTCTGGTAACCGCTCTGGGTACGGGACGAGTCGATCTCGAGGTTGTCGACGAACTGAACGGCGCCGCTGCTGCTGGTCGACTGCCGGCCGATACTGCCACCATGGGCCACCAGGTCGATGTCGACAGCGGTGATGTTGACGTTGTTATCGCGGCGCCCATCGAGGATGGAGCCGGCGCGGCTTTCCAAACGGACATCGGCGCTGCGCGACACCACCGTATTGAGCCGCAGGTTGCCGGTGGTTTCCTCGACGAAGATGCTGCCGACGGCATCGGCGGTCAACATTCCGCTCTTGGCGCCGGCGCGGCTTCCGCTGGCGACGCTGTCGAGCAGGTCGGTCTGGACGAAGTTGGTCGCGCTGCCGATACCGCCGTTCAGCGCCTTGAGCCAGATATCGATGCCCAGTACATCGGCGGCGGTGTCGTTCAGCGCATCGACAATGGAACGGGGCGCCAGCAGGTACACATCGTCGGCGGTGGACTGGATACGGCCGACTCGAAGGTCGTTGCCGTCGTTGCTGTCGACCGCAACGATCTCCGCAATCGGAGCTGCGAGGGTACCGATATAGCCGTTGGTGGTGATATCGATATGACCGCTACCGCGAATATTGGTCTTGGCCAGCACGTTGACGACGGCAATATTGGTCGCACGGGTGCTGCCAACGACCGGCGGGCTGGTATTCGCGGCGCTGATAACGATATTGCCACCCGCTTCGATCAGGCCGAAATCGTAAGTGCTTTCGATCTCGGTAGCCGTGCCGCCGTTGCCGAAGGCCCCCCAGACCGCAGAAGCGCTGGTTGGATCGCTGCTGCTGTTGTTGGGTCGGAAAAAGTCGTTGAACGACTTGAAACTGGATTTATAACTGTTCTCGTTCGGGACCCGCACCAGTACGCTCCCGAGGCTGCCGGAAGCGGCTTCGCGGGTGCTCTCTTCCAGCACCAGGTTGGCATTGACGCCTGCGGCAACATGGTCGAGATCGACGGTGAAGGTCGTGCCACTGGCGAGGGTCTCTCTCAGCAACCCTTTGACGCTCAGGTACAGCGACTGGCCGGCGACCGCGTAGAGTTCCTCATTGCGCCCGACACTCTGCACCAGCTCGACATGCAGCCGCTTGCCGGATGCGCCGATGGTGCCGGCGCTGGCCTCGAGTCCATGGAACAGGGTCAGGCTGACGTCATCCTGCTGCCCGGACTTGGCAAGGCTTGCCAGGGTGTTGAGGGTCAGCCGGGCGCCGCTGATCGCCGCGATCTGGTAAACGCCGTCGTTGCCGTCGCTGCCCTGCACCTTTATCAGATCGCCGACAGCGAAACCGTAGGCGCTCCAGCCCAGGCCGTCGTCGCGGACGATGGCGGCCGCAGCCGAAGCGGTTTGCCGGGTGAAGGTAAGCCCGCCGCTGTACTGCCCGGCACTGCGGAACTCGAACTCGCGGCTGCCCCACTCGGTGGCTGCCGCGCCCAGGGTGTTGGTGCGAATCACCATGTCGTCGGTGTCCGACAGGATATTGCCGCCGGTATTGAGGATACGCGTTTCGCCGATCGGGTTGTTGATGGCGGCCGCGTTGGCGAACTGGCTCAGGCCCTTGCCCTTGAAAATGATGTTCGAGCCGCTGAGGTTCTGGATGTCCAGTAAGGCTCCGTCCACGGTGCGGATCAGGTCGAAATCCATCGTCACGGTGGCGCCTTCGGCAGCGCTGCCGCTACCGCTCTGGGTGCGCAGTTCGACACGGGGCTGATCGGTGCTGTTGACCAGGTCGATATTGTTGATGATCAGGTTCAACGACGACCGGTTGACGATCCGCACGCCGGAGAAGCTGTCGCGGAACACGAAGGTGCCGAAACTGCTGCTGGTCTGGTTGATGATGGTGCCAGACAGCGCTTCGAAGACGATATCGCCGCTGTCGTCGTTGTTGTAGATATCACTGACCGCTATCGAGCCGGGATCGTCACCGCTGGCCGCGGTCTTGGTGTAGGTGACATTCACTGCCCGAACCACGTCGCCGTTCTCGTCGATGATCAGTTCCGGCGCCGGTCCCGCCGATATCACCACATCGGCATCCCACTCGATCCGGCGGGTCGCGGTCCGGGTTTCGTCTTCGTTATCGCTGTCGAAATACTGGTCGGTATGGATGGTCTTGTCGTAGCCGTTGTCCTCCGGCTTGCCCCGCACATGGGAGTAGCTCTGGATATCCGCCTCGACGAACAGCGCCAGGTTGTCGAAACGCGTGCTGCCGTCGCTGGCGGTGAGCGAGACGGGCTTGAGCAGCGGTGTATCCGACGCGCGGGGGCCCGCGTAGATAATTGCGGTGCGGTCGGCATCGACCTTGCTGGTGATGGTGTCGTTGCCCTTGGTATCGGTACCCTGGGGCGGCACCACCGCAACGGCCAGGCGGCCGGCCAGGCGCTTGGTGGTGACGCTTTCGTGGCGGGCGCGAATATCGACGCCGCGGGTGCCGGTAATATCGGCACCGGCCTTGATCTTGACTTCCGCGGTCGAGTTCAGCTGGATATCGGCGTCGGCATGCGCGGAGGCGACGCCGAGCAGCACCGGGTTGATGGCCACGGCTTCGGCCACCGCGTTGGCCTTGATGCTCGAAACCCGCGCGGTCAGGTCGACGGTTTCGGCCAGAAGCACCGCGTTGGCATCGACGACCACCTTCGACGAGCCGCTAACGATCAGCCCGCGTTTGACGTCGTCGCGGTTCTCGGTGTCGTCGGCGTCAGCACCTGCGCCGACGCCCACCGCCAGCGCGCTGGCACGCACGGTGCCATCGATCTCGGCGTCCGAGGTGGCCTTGAGGTTCTGCGCCTCGACGCGGCCGTTGCTGCCGAACTCGGCGCGGTTGTCGAAATAGAGCTCGGCGCGCGGGTCGGCGATATTCGCCGAGATGAAACCGCCGCCGTGGGCCAGCGAGAAGGCATAGATGGTCAGCTTGGAGTTCTCGCCGGCGCTCAGGGTCAGGTCGCCGCCGGCGCTCAGGGTCATGCCCGTCGCGCCGATGGCGCCGCTGCTGGACTTGTTACCGAAGTAGGCCAGTGCCGTGGCGCTGCCATAGGCCCTGGCCTCGACGCCCGTGCCCTGGAACAGCAAGCCGCCGGAACGCATGTCCGCTTTGCTTTCGATGTTCAGGCTGGCGTCGGCGGTCACATCGACGTCGCCGCCGGCAGCCAGCCACTTCGAGGCGATCCAGGCCTCGACCTCGGTGGTAACGTCGAGGTCGGCATAGAAGATACTGACGGTGCCCACGCCACCGCTGCCGCCAAACGCCACCGCAGTGGACTTGCCGTCGCCCGGCAACTCGATGCTGTTGGCCAGGGTGTCGCCGTTGGCGGCGAGCAGGCGATGGGTGCCGCTGCCGCTGCCGATATCGAAACGCAGCTGGAAAACAGCATCGTTGCTGGACAGCTCGCCGAAATCCGCCCCTTCGACGGCCACCGAGTGCAGCGTACCGCTCAGCAGCCCCGAAAGGCTCAGCGTCAGAGCGTCGCCACCGCTCTCCTCCGCCAGCTGGAAGCTGGTCGCGGTGCGATTGACGACGTAGTAGGTCCGGCCATCGTCGAGCCCGCCGATCGGCAACGATGCGACCCGCACCAGGCTGTGCTGCGAATCGCTGTCGCTGCGATCCGGCGTCAGCGCAATCACCGCGCTCCGCACCACGACATTGCTCGCCGAGCCACTGGTAAAGGCGCCCTGGCTGGTGAGGCGGACCTGGTTGTTGACAATCTCGGCGATGGTATAGGTTCCGCTGCGGCTGCCGGCACCGGTGATGCTGATGACATCGCCCACGACGAAACCGTCGGCGGCCCAGCTGCCGCTGCGACTCAGGACGTCACCGCTGGCGCGCAGGCCCGAGCCGTCCGCGTCGTAGGCAATGAAACTCAGCGAGGACAGGCTGGCGTAGGCATGGGTCAGCTTGACGCTGTAGGCATCCTGCCTGAAGACATAGTAGGTGCTGGTTTCATCGAGGCCGCCGATGGCCGTGCCGGTGGTGCGGTAGACCACCTTTTCGCCATCGCTCAGGCCGTGGCCCTGGATCGACTGGCCGTCAGCGCCGAGCACGGCGATGTAGATATTGTCGTTATCCGGGGCGTCGATGACGTCACCGTTGCTGTTGGTCTGCGGCACCGGCTGGCTGCTGCCATTGGCACCGGTGACGTTGACGATATTGACGTCGACCTGAGCACTGCTGAACAGGCGGTCGTAATCCTCGGGCGCGCGGTAGGTCACCGCATCGCCGTTCGCGAAGCTGTTGCTGCGGTTGAGGGTCTTGCCGTCGCTGCCGATCAGGCTGGACCCGGTGGTCAGTTGAACCGACGGCAAGGTGCCGGCCTTGGCGTCGACCAGCTTGATCGAGCGGGCGTCGATCACCTTGACCTTATAGCTGGCACCGTCCGTCAGCCCCCCGATCGTAGCCGATCCAACGGCCTTGAACACGATGGTATCGCCGTCTTCGAAGTTGTGATCGTTCTCGAAGCGGATCACGTCGTAAACCGAGTCGATCGCCGAACCGAGGATGACCTCGCCGAACGCCAGCACGCCCTCGGAATCCTGGATCACGCTGTACAGGCGGCCATCCTCGAGTCCCGACAGCGCACTGCCGCTGTCCGGCTTGGCGTAGATAACCTGGTCACCGGTACGCAGCGGAAACTCGAAACGGATGGTATTGCTGCCCGCGTTGACGTCGGTTGCGCCATCGAAGGTATCGGACGGGTTCGACAACTGCTCGGCCTTGGCCTCTGCCGTGACTTCGACATTGCCACCGACATTAAGCACCGACCCGGTATCGAGGTAGGCGAAAACGTCCGGCGCGCTATCGACGTCGGCGCTGCCGCCATTGCCCGATAGTACGCCGCCGCCCGATGCCTGAATGCTGGCATCGGCCTCCGCGGCCGGCATGCTGGCCTCGACGATGAGGTCGCCGCTGGTGAACAGTTCGGCATTCTTGCCCAGATAGGCGGTCACCTTGACCACCGGATCGGTGTCGCCGGAATCGTTGTCGTCGTCGGCACCGAGGTTGGTCTGCGCCTCCATGCCGTTGCCGGAGATCAGACCGCCGCCCGCAGCCAGCCCCTTGGCGCTGGCGACGTGGGTTCCGGTGGCACTGAGCTTGAGCCGCCGGGCCGGCGAATCCGCCGCGCCGACCTGTGCATCGTCGCCGATCGAGGCTTCGGTGATGCCACCGAGATTCACCTCGACATAGGCCCCGGCCCCCTGCAGCGCGCCGCCCGAGCCCACCACGATGTCCGCCAGCGCGTAGGCGGTGTTCTGGGCAGAGAAGTCGATATTGCCACCGACGTCGAGCACGACTTTATCGCCCGCCGTGGCCTTGGTATTGCCGTCTACGGTGACGACCAGCTGCCCCCCGGCACCGGCCAGCGCCACCCCGCCGCCACCGACATCGATATCGCCCTCGGCGTCACGGTCGGCCCGGGCATCGACCAGCAGGTTACCCGTGGCGTGGATCTCGACCTTGTCTTCGATGGTCGCGGCGACATGCCCCTTGACCTCGGCAAGCGTATTGCTGCCGGCGCCGCCGCCGACGATGCTGACCGAGACCACCAGCGAGTCGACCGTGGCCTTGCGCTGGATCGCATCGGCGGTGACGCTGACGCTGGCCGCCCGTATCTTGGCCCCCTGCTTGATCGTCGCCAGCGTATCGCCCGAGATCTTCGCTTCGGGCAGGAACACCGAAACCGACAGCACGCTGCCGCTGCCGCCGTTGAAGGCGACCTCGGCAAAGTGGTCACTGCTGGCATCGACCGAGACGGCCCCCTTCAGCGCTGTGACCTGCGAATCGGCACCGATATAGGCCTGTACCGTCCCGCCGATGGTCGCCTTGACGATACCGCCGTTGCCTCCGCCGCCGATACCGAAAGCTACCGCCGCCAGCACCGCTTCGGTCTGCTTGATCGCCGCGATCGACTCGGCGCTGACGCTGATATCGCCGCCGCTGCTGGTGACATCGCTGTCGATATAGGCGGTGACGTTGCGGTCGATTTCCGCCTCGACGCTAACCACCCCGACGGTCAGCGCCAGCACGCTCACCGAAACCGCGACCTGGGTAATCTCGGTCCGCACGATCTCGCTGTCGTCCTTGGCCAGCACGCCGATATCGCCGGCGGCGGTGACACCGCCGCCACTGATGTAGGCAAGGGTCAGCGGCTGACGGCTGCTGCTATCCGGATCAGCCGCTACCAGGTTGGTCGCCCGGGTATAGGCGCCGGCGCCGGCGAACGAAATCGGCGTTTCCGAAATCTGCAGCGAGAAACTGACCACGATGTAGGTTGAAGCGGCTTCCAGCGTGTTGTCGGAGATGGCGTTCACCGACACACCACCGCCAGACGCCACGTCGGCGCCGCTGATATAGGCCTGCACCTGGTCGGTGACCCGGTTCTCCGAGACGATAACGCCGACCCCCACGCCCACCGCGGCACCTTCACCGATCTGGAGCGAGACCGACAGCACGCCACCCGAGGCTTCGCTGTCGATATCCGCCGTGTCCAGCGCCTCGACGGTCAGACCGCCGGCGCCGGCGGCGATCGCAGCAGGTTTCGCAGGATCGCCCTCCGGGACCGCCGGCGTCAGGGCACTGCTGATATAGGCCGTGACGGTGTTCTCGATGGTGTTGTACGCCAGCCCGCCGCCCACCGCGGCGCCCAGCGATACGCCCTGCCCCAGGCTGATCGCCACCTGGGCGGTCACACCGACACCCAGGACATCGATCGACGCCGACTCTCTGGCGCGCACGGTCAAGGCGTTACCGGCCTTGACGCGGGAGTCGGTGATATAGGCGCTGAGGGTATTGCCAACCTGGTTGTCGGCGTAGAAGCCGCCAACGCCGATACCGATGGCGGATGAGCCGGGAGACACCGAGAAGCCGACGGAGACCGCGATCGCCTCGCTGTGGATCAGCGAGTCGTCCTGCGCCAGCACCGAGACATCGCCGCTCTCGGCCTCGACGCCATAGTAGTGTTCGCTGTCGCCCTTGCTGCCGGAAATATAGGCCTTGACCGTATTGTCGATATCGTTGAGCGCGCCGGCGCCTGCCAGGCTGACGTTAACGCCGGCACCGCTGCTGCCTGTCGTAACCGCACCGCTCAGAGAACCCGCCAGCGAGAACACGTCGATACGGGCATCGCTGGCGGCAATCACGGCAACGCTTGCGCCCTCGACGCGCGCAGCGGCGATGCGCGCCTCGACGGTGTTGTCGATATCGTTGACCGATACCGAGATACCGGCGGAAATGCCGACGTTGGTGCCCTGCCCGATGACCAGGCTGATGCCGATACCGCCGGAGTCGGAGACGATGGTCGAGGCATCGACCGCCATCAGCGACACCGCGCCGCCGGCATCGATCACGCTCGCGCCGTCGACCCAGGCCTTGATGCTGTTGAGGATATGGTTGCCGGAGCCCGCCCCGGCAGCGCTGAAGTCGACGGAGAACCCCGAGCTGCCGCCGCTGAATACGCTGAGACCCAGTGCCCCGGCAATGGTCAGCGCATCGACCAATGCCGCCGAGGTTGCCGCCACCTCGACCTTGCCCTGCGCCTTCACCGCGGCCTTGTCGGTGACGTAGGCGTGGATATCGTTGTCGATATGGTTGATGGCGACGGATATGCCGACCGTCGCATTGATGTTGCCGCTGCTGCTGCTGGACGCGATCCGAAGCGTGACGGCAACGCCACCGGCATCGGCGACGATCTTGCTTGGCGACAGCACCACCAGGACCCCGTCGCGCTCGACGATCAGGTAGCGGTCGTTGCCATCCTCCAGCAGCCAGCGTTTACCCGCCGCCAGCACGTTCAGCGACGCGCCGGATGACAGCGTAATGGTCTCGGAGCTGGTACTGAACAGGGTGCGTAGAGTGTTCGAGACCTGGCCATTGTCCAGCGAAGAAATCAGCGCAGTCGCCTGCGTCTGCGTGGATTTGAACAGCTCGCGGGCGTCCAGCGACCGAACCACCACATCACCGGCGGTCGAGGTGACCGAGCCTCCGTCGACGAAGGCCTTGATGCTGTTCTCGATGCGGTTGCCGGAACCGGCCCCGGCGCCGCTGAAACTGAAGCCGAAGCCGCTGCTGCTGCCGGCAATATTGGCGGCCCCGGCGCCGGCGATGGTCAATACGTCGACGGTGGATGCCGAAACGGCTTCGATGGCGATATCGTTGCGCGCAGACAGCGTCGAATCCAGCGCCGCGGCGCGGACATCGTTGGCGATGGCGTTGACCGCCGCGGACACGCCGACGGTGAGATTGAGGTTGCTGCCGCCACTGCTGGCAATACGCAGCAAAATGGCAACGCCGCCGGCATCGGCCACGATGGTGCCCTCGTCGCTGGCGGCGACGCTGATGGCGCCCGCGGTCGACGTCAGGGTCGAGTCGGTTGCGCTGGCCTCGGTGATGGTCGCGATCAGGTTGCCGGAACCGGCCCCTGCCCCGGCAAAGTTGAAGCCGAAGCCACTGCCGCTGTTGGCGATCGAACCGCCGCCGGCACCGGCGATGGTCAGGGTGTCGATGGTATGGGAACTGGTCGCAAGGATATCGATATCGCCCGCCGCCAGCAGCGTCGATTTGCTGATCTTGGCGCGGACGCCCTCCCGCTCGTCACGGTTGTCCGTGCGCTTGCCGATCTCGTTGATCGCCACCGACGCCCCGACCGCCAGCGTCACCTGGTTGCTGCCGCTGGCGCCGAACAGCAGCGCCAGCGCGATGGCGGCGGCATCGGCGGTAATGTTCGCCTCGTCGCTCGCCTCGACCTCGATGGCGCCGGTGGTGGCCTGTACCTTGGGCGCATCGATGACCAGCGCCTCGACCTGGGAGTGGATGTAGTTGCCGGAACCGGTGCCGCCGATCGATCCGGTGGCCAGCCCGCCGCTCCAGGTCAGCGCCTCTATGCGGGCCCTGGAACCGGCGTCCAGGTCGACGCTCTGCCCGACCACGCTCGACGTATCGATGCGCGCGGTGGTGCGCGTGCGGATTTCGTTGCGCGCGGCGGAAATACCGACCGCCACGTTGAGCGACTGGTTGCCGGCGTTGGACAGCAGCGAGATGGACAACCCCACGGCACCGGCATCGGCCCGGATCCAGGCACTTTTCTCGTCCCCGCCGTCCGGCGTGTAGTAGTCGTGCGCGGTCAGGTTGATGGCGCCCTTCAGCGCAGTCACGGTGGCGTTGTCGATGAAGACCCGGGCGCCGCCGCCGACGTAGTTGCCGGAGCCGGAGCCTGCGCCGCTGATCGAAATCTGGCTGTTGACGCTGCTCGCCGGGTTGGAAAAGGCACCGGCGAGCGCGATGGTCACCGCGTGGATGCGCGGCACCGAGATGGCGGTGATATCGACACCGCCGCCGGTCGCCGTCACGGTGGCGCTGTCGATCCCCGCCGTCGCCTGGTTGACGCTGTCGTTGATGGCGATGGCACCGCCGATCGACAGTCCCCTGGCCTCGATTTCCAGCGCCAGCGCACCGGAAACCGCCAGGATGCTGGATTCGTCCTGCGCGCTCAGCGAAAGGCTCGCGGCCGTCACGGTGCCCTTGTCGTTGATATAGGCGGCGGTGGTGCTGTCGATGAGATTGACGCTGACTGCCCCGGCGCCGGCGATGGCGAAATTGTTGCCGTTGCTGTTGTTCGAGCTCAGGTTGGTCGACGGCGGCGACGACACCAGCCCCTCTTTGACCACCGTGCCGGCCAGCGCGAAGCTGTAGAGATTGCCGCCGGAGTATGCGTCCATCGACAGGTCGCCGCCGATATTGATCGAGGTCGAGGCGTCGCCCGGCACGTTGTTTTCGTCGAGCAGGGCGTTGCCGATAAAGGCCTGGGTGTCCCGATCGATCAGGTTGACGCTGACCGAGATACCGATCCCGATGCTCTCGCCCAGCTGTGCCGCGCCGGCGATGACGACGTAGGTATTGAGATCCTCGGCGTTCAGCGACAGGTCGCCACCGGTGATGCGCGCGCCCGGCGCGATCTGGGCGTGGGTGGTGCCCGAATGGTCGACCACCGAAACACTGCCGCTGAGGCCGAAGTCCCCGGCCTCGCCGCCGGACTGAGCGAAGGCGAACGAAAAGATCTCCTCGCGGCTGCTCAGCGAAACGCCGCGGTTACTGCCGCTGTGGACCCGGGCACCGGATTCGATCCTGGCGTAGGTGTTGTTCTCGAACAGCTGCACGATCGCCGATCCGCCGATGCCGACCTGGCCCGACTTGGTGCCGAAAATCGAGAACGCCTTGCCCGGACTGCCGCTCCTGACCGCCTGCAGGATACCCGCCTCGTTGACCTTGAGGTGGGCGATACCGGCAACATTGACCAGTTGCATCAGGGTCTCGGCGCTGATGTCCACCGCCTGGTCGTCGGTACGGAAACCGACATCCTGGTTGAGCCGGGCACCGGATCGCACAATGGCGCTGACGTTATTGGTGTAGTCGGCAATGCCGAAGGAGCCGTTGGCGGTCAGCTTGGTTTCCGGCGCGTTGCCCTCGGTCTGGGCCCAGACGTTGACGATGCGGTCGAGGCCGAGCTTGCCGTTGAGCAGCGAGGCGATATCGCCGAACACGTTGGCGTTGGTTGCATCGCTGACGACATTGTTGTTCTCGTCGGTGGTGTAGAAACTGCTGAACGGCAGCAGTTCGATCGGGGCGACCAGCAGCGGGTAGTTCAGCTCGGCGCCGATCGAGAGCGCGCCCTTGGCATCGAGACGGGCGTAGTCGGTCGCGGTGCTGTCGACGATGGCATCGACCTTGTTGTCGTAAAAGCCCAGCGACAGCGCCACCGAAATCACGAAACTCTTCTTGCTGTCCGGCTGCGAAATAACGTTGCCGACGGTGCTGATCTTGGTGCTCTGTTCGGTCGAGGCGAACAGGCCGATGTCCGAACTGGACTTCAGCACCGCGGTCTTGCCGACCTGCGCCAGCACGTCGTGGTCGAACCAGTTGACCGAGAAGGAACCCGCCGCGCTGAAGGCATCGTTCGGCGTGCCCCCGGTGCCCTTGAGCGCCTTGCCGATATCGCCGTTGAGTATCTGCTTCTGCAGCGTCGTGGCCTCGAAGAACTTGCCACCATGGAGCTTGTAAAAGGGATCGAATCCCGGGTTCTGCAGTTCGCCCTTGGTCAGCAGGTCGGTGATGGTCGGAGCGCTGCCGAGCCCCACCCCCGAGGTCGCCGAGTTGCTGGCCTCCAGCAGCGCCTTGATGCGGATACCGGCGAATTCCTGGAACGCGTGCGTATCGCCGCTGGCCTTTGAGGGATCGAGATCGATCGGCGCCGCCGCCAGGGCATCCTGGTAGGACTCCGAGAGACGGATACTGTCCTTGTCCACCACGGTGACGAAATAGTAGGTCTCGTTCTCGAGGCCGGCGATCGGCCTGTCGCCAACGGTCGCCAGCGACGCCCGCTCCAGCCCATGGCTGCTGCCGCTGCCGCGGCTGGTCAGGTCGATCTGCTGTCCGGCCTGCGCCATTGCGGCACTGGAGGCCAGCTTGAGGTGGTTGGCATCGACGCTGATCACGTAATAGGTATCGCCTTCGCTGAGGCCGCCGATAGCGCTGCCGCCGCCGCTCAGGTAGGTGATGGTATCGCCGGTCTGGAAACCGTGGGAAGCCAGGGTCAGGGTATCGGTCGTCAGATCCAGCGGATCGTCGAGCAACGGGTTGAATTTAAGCAGGACGCCGCTGCTGATCGCTTCGAAAGCATGCAGATCGGTGCCGATGGTCGCGCCCGCAAGCAGATCGATGGCGACACCGTCAGTGGCATTCTGCTGGCTGGTCGCCAGCTGCACGTGGTTGTCGTCGGATTTGATCACGTAGTAGGTCAGGGAGTCGGCCAGGCCGCCGACGGCACTGCCGCCGCTGGTGAAGTAACGCACTGCGTCGCCGGTCGAGAGGCCATGCGCGGCCAGCTCGATGCGATTGCCGGCAAGATCGACCACCGGCGCGGTGCGGCTCGGGTCGAACAGCGACACGAAGGTGGTGCTGAACAGGTTATGGATACCGCTGGCACTGGAGGCGCTCAACGTGACGGCGGTGCCGGCGGAAGCGTTCGCCAGGCTCGTTGCCAGCTTCAGGCGGTCATTGTCGACGCGGATGACGTAGTACTCGGTCCGGTCGTCGAGTCCACCGACGTCCTCGCTGCCCTGGCGGTAGTAGACCACCTTCTGCCCGGTTTCGAGCTGGTGGTTGTAGGCGAAAATCTGGTTGCGGTCGGTATCGATCGCGCTGTAGGCGAACGTATGGCCATCGCCACTGCCTTTTGCCGTCAGGTTGATGGCGGTGCCAGCCAGCGCGTTGGCATAGCTGGACGCCAGCTTTACCAGGCCGTCTTCGCCGACGATCACGTAGTAGTCGCTGTTGTGGCTGAGCCCCCCGATCGCGGTATCGCCGCTGGCCACCGTGTAGCGCAGCTTCTGCCCGGTGACGAGGCCGCGCTCGCCGAAAAACAGCGTATCCTTGGTGAGGTCGACGATGGCTTCGTCGGCCGCGTTCGGCGTATCGACGTCCAGCGTCAGGCTGCCGCGCACCTCGAAACTCGACTGCCGGGCGACCAGCTCCTGGGACGATACCGTGGGATCGGTCCGGTACAGCAGCGCATCGCCGGTCTTCAGGCCGTGGTTGACCAGCCGGATGGTACGGGCATCGTTATCCACCGCGCTTTGCGGACTGAAGCTGATCGGCGTGCCCTGGTACGCCAGCAGGTGTGAGTCCCCCGTCCCCTTGGCGGTGAGGTCGATGGCGGTTCCACCCTGCGCATCCGCGGCCGACGCCGCCAGCCGGAAGCGGTTGGCGCTGTCGCGAATGACGAAATAACGTCCCTCGTTATCGAGCCCGCCGATTTCGTCCTGCGAGGGATCGCCGAGGTAGTACTCGATCTCCTGACCCGTGGTCAGGCCATGGTTCTGCAGGACGATCTGGTTGCTGCCGATATCGACGGCGGTATCCGGATCGATGCTGGCGACCAGGCGCCGGCTGAGGCTGTGGGTCGAACCGGCCCCGGTGCTGCTGGCATCGAGCGCCAGTGAAGCGACCCGGGTCAGCTGAATGGTGTAGTCGTCGACCACCAGCACGTGGTAGCGCGCGCCGTCGGTAAGGCCGCCGATGGCGCTGACCGGAGTGTCCGCGGTACTGCCGGTGTCGTAGATCACCTGCTGGCCGGTGACCAGGCCATGCTTCTCGCTGAAACGAATGGTATCGGCAGTGCCATCGACATCGCTGATGTTGAAGGCACTGTCCGGCGCTGAAATACTGGATTCGCGCGAGGTCAGGGTACCGTCGACGACCGCCTGGATATCGGAGCGGTCGAACGCCAGCGAGATGCCCAGTCCGCCCAGCCCATCGACATAGACCGAGACCGTGCTCGACGAGCTCGTCGAGACGCCACCCAGCGCCTGAACGTCGATGGAGCCATCCGCCGTGATCGAGACGTTCTGAGCCACCTTGGCGTATGCAATCGCCTCGAGGCTGCTGATGGCGAACGAGAGACCGACCGCCTTGGTGTCGGCCGGCGAATCGAGATCGATATTGCGTGTGGTCCTGGCGGTCGCGGAAGCCGTGACGTCGGCATCCGATTTCAGGCTGACATCGCCGCCGGCGGTGATCGACGTCGCCCCCTTGAGGTCGACCTTGGCTTCGCCGTAGGCGCGGCTGAAGGCCAGGCTCAGGGTATTCAGTTTTTTCTCCAGGCTGCCACTGGACTGGGAAACGGTGGCATCCTTGACGGCAAGCGCCGCCACCGACGCATCGACCCCGGTCGTCGCCTCGATGGCGACATCGCCGCTGGTGACGATATCGGTCCCGTCCAGCGTCACCTTGGCAATGGCGCTGCGGATCATGGTGGCCAGCGGGATCGGCGGCAGAATGCCGTCGAAGACGATCGATATCAGCGGATTGATGAAGTTGTTGTTGGCCCAGCCCGGCAGGTTGCTGAGCAGGCTGTTGTCCGTGACACTGGTACTGATCGACACGCTGCTGCCGCTGATATCGGAACCGGTCAGGTCGACAACCGCCTCCTTGACGACCACGCCGAAAGGACGCAACGGGCTGAAAATCTGGCTGGTCTGGGCCGCGCCGATGCTGATCGCGGCACCGCGGATATCGGCCCCGGTCATGCTGATCCAGCTCTTGCTGTCCACCACGACGATCGGCGAATTCGACGCGAACTCCTCGCCGGCCGACTCGACTTTCACGTCACCGGCCGCGAAACTGCTGCCGCTCTCGACATGCGCGAACAGGCGCGTATTCGTCAGGGCGACATTGGCGCTTTCGCCTTCACGCTCGTTCGCGGTCAGCGTAATGGCGCCGGAATCACCGGTCGAGCCCGCTGTCGCCTGGTTCGCGCCGCCGGCCGTCTGGCGCGTCGAAATCGTGACCGTACCCGCGGAACTGTCGCTGCTGACCTGCGCCGACGTCACCGACAGGTCACCGCCGCCGGTATTCAGATTCCCTGCGAATACCACCGCGTCGGTACCGGCCTCGCCGTCGATAACCAGGTCGGCGCCGCCGAGGTCGACATTCTTGAGCGTCAGGGTATCGTCACCGGTCTGCAGGCGGATCGTCAGCGACGTCGCCGGCCGGTTGAAGATATGGCTCTCCATGGTGCCGTTGAGGCTGCGGATCTGCAGCTGGCTGCTGCCGCTGTTTTCCAACACCAGGTCATCGGCGAAGATCGTACCGAAGATCACCACTTCAGCCGCATTGCTCTGGTCCACCACCGGTTCGAGCCCCTGGTAGCGCAGCCGCTCACCATCGAGGATAACCGATCCCGAGTCCGGCCCGGTGGGCTGGTAGGCGACCAGGCTGAAGTCGCCGTCGGCGATCTCCAGGGTATCGAAACCGCGGTCACCGCCATCCATGACCCCGTCGAGGGACGCACCGGCCGAGACCACGAAGGTGTCTTCATTGTCAGCGGCGCCACGCAGGTTTTCGACGCCCTCGAAACGGGCCAGCGCAACGCTGCCGCTGTTGTCACCATTGATATTCCAGCGGCTTTCAGCGGTGGGGCCATAGAGGCTGTCACTTCCCTGCCCGCCGTCGAACCTCACCACCAGCGAGCCGGTATCGATACCGGCGTCGAGCTCGAGCCGCAAACGGTCGTCCAGGTCGGAGCCGATCACGGTAATATCGCTGGCGCGCGCAAGGGCGCGCTCGTAGATCACCTGCTCGTTAAGGCTGGCGTTGTTGAGCAGCTGGACGATCCCGGTACCATTCTCTTCGGTGACCCTCAATGTCAGGTCTGCCGCGTCATCGGCACTGGCAACATAGGTGAAGGGATCCGCGGAAAGCAGCAGGCGGGGCTCCAGGGTTTCGAGCTGAAACCCGGGCGACGCCACGGGGTTGCGCCGCCGCGAGACGGCACGATCGAGGATTCCCCGGACTGAGCGGGAAAGCGCCGAGACCGAACCGGGCAAGCGGGCGGTCAGCTGTTTGCAACGCCTCCAACTCGTTCGGGTTACATCCCTTTGCCGCAACAGTTGAAACGGGTAAGACACGGTGGTTCTCCGGGATAACGGGAATCGGTGTCGCCTTCGATCAGCGAGAGGTCCGTCCCGTCATCCAAAAAGTGTCTCTTTGAATCCCTCCATTCAAAGTACTGCTCACTGGCAATTCATACGCGCCCGCTTCCAGTAGGGCTCCCATGCACGCGCAGGGCTATCAGTGCGTGACGCCTTCGGCCTCGGCGGATTCGGTCTCGACTCGAGGCGTCTCGTCGGCTTTCACCCGTTCCGCCATCGAAGAAAAACAACGCAGCGACTGCAGGTGGACGTAGATCAGCTCCATCTCGTCGCGCTTGACCAGCTGCTCCAGCGTCTCGGCCGGCAACGCCTTGAGCTTGTCGCGGTTTACCGCCTGGAAGCCGGTCAATGACAGCTGTTCGCCGGTCGGCAGCCGGACCTGCGCCTGCATCGACTCGAGCAGATCGAGCTCCTTGAGGCGGCTGCAAAACGCCTGGGTACGATTGAACTGGACCTGGTACTCCTGGACGAAGTTCAGCACGTTGCCTAGGTACTGGGTGCGTTCGCCGTCGGCGTCGAACAGCCGCTCGCCGCGCCCGTCCTGGTTGCAGCCGGCATAATCCTCGTCGACACACAGATAAAAACGGTCCCCCTGTTCGTTTTTCGAAAACACGAACGGGTAGCGACGAACGAAGGCAGGAATGTAATGCCCCAGCCAGCCACCGGAGGCGTCCACGAACAGGTTGTGTTCCGCTTTCACGCCCAACATCGCAACCGGCAGTACCGAGTCCCCGCTTTCGGCGAACACGATCGGGTACTCCGACGCCGCCGCGGCGAACTCGACGACGGTGATCGGGACCGAATTCGATTCACCGGCGAAGGAGTAATCCCCGGTAGCCTTCACATACCAGCCTCCGTGACGCTCAAACGAAACCGGTACAACTTTCCGGTAGTACAACAGCTGCCTGCTCATAGCATTCCCCTTGTGGCCATGTAAGCCGCTGATGCCGTAGGAGGAGATACCGGAGCGCGAGCCCGAATGGCCCGAATGGCCCGAATGGCCCGAACGGATTGCACAGACGGAACGCACGCCGCGCAACCCTGGTATCGCCGTTACAGCTCGATGCGGCGCCTTCCGAAGAGACCCAGTAAATATAGACCAGTTGGAAGAATCGGAATAAAGAGGATACGAATGCTGGTACAACTAGTTGAATGCGGCAAAGCGATCGCAAAACTCAACGTAGCATCAATGCGCGGCGAACCCTACGCCCAGCAGGATATAGAGCCCCAGATAAACCGCCGGATAGACCAACAGCAGCGACCACAGCAGCGCGATGCGAACACCGTGCCGCAGATCGGCTTCGCGAATCCGTTCTACCAGCGCGCGTGACAGCCAGAACGCCAGCAGCAGTGCCGGAATCAGTACCGACCAAAATACCGGAAACTCCAGCCGGGCCAGCCAGGTACCGTCGAACGGCTCGGGAAAATACTGCAACGGAACCAGCAGGATCGGCGCAATACGCCAGCTGCCGCCGCCGGCGTAGGACAGCGCCAGCGGAACGCACAGCAGCATCGCCAGCAGGTGCAGCAGCCAAACCGCGCGGCTCGGGCGCACGCTGACCGGTCGGCGTTCCACGCTTTCGAGCTGCCGTTCCCAGACGCCGTAGTGATAATCGTTGAGCCGGTCGAGATGAGGTTCGAGCGACGGGCAGCGATCGACGTTTTCCCGCACCCAGAGCAGAGCGTCCTGCCACGAAGTGAACGGCTTGCGCATCACCAGGCCGAATCGCTTCTGCTCGCAGTAAAAGATATTGCGGCGGGTGTCGAAATGCACCGGATTGGCAATCTGTTCGGGCATGATGTCTTGGTTACTCCTGACAGTTGGCAACAGCTTAGCAGGCTGTTAGAACCTTTTGCGCATTGTCGCCCGATTCTTATTCCATTTAAAATATAGGTTCTTCCGGTTGGCTATAAGGACCAACTCCCGATGCCCCATCGCGCCCACCTGTTCCGCCTGCATCCCGGTATAGCGCTGCAAGAGAGTTGCCTGGCGGAGCCCTACGGCCGCCGGCGTTTCGGCAAGGACCTGATGGCCGGCATCACGGTGGGCATCATCGCGATCCCGCTGGCGATGGCGCTGGCGATCGCCAGCGGGGTGCCGCCGCAGTATGGCCTCTATTCGGCGATGATCGCCGGCTTCGTCATCGCCCTGACCGGCGGCTCGCGTTACAGCATTTCAGGCCCTACCGCGGCATTCGTGGTCATCCTTTACCCCGTGGCCCAGCAGTTCGGACTCGGCGGGCTGCTGCTGGCGACCCTGATGGCGGGACTGATCATGGTCGCGCTGGCGCTGGCACGTCTCGGCCGGCTGATCGAGTATATCCCGGAACCGGTCACCCTTGGCTTCACCTCGGGTATCGCCATCGTCATCGCCACACTGCAGATCCGGGATTTTTTTGGCTTGCCGCTGAGCGAGCTACCCGAGTCCTGGCTCGGCAAGGTCGAAACGCTGCTGCTCGCGCTACCCCAGTTCGACGCCGCCAGCCTGCTGGTCGCCGCCGCCACGCTCGCGACGATGCTCCTCTGGCCGCGACTGAAAACGCCGGTACCCGGACACCTGCCGGCGCTGCTGATCGGCGTCGGGCTGTCGCTGCTGCTCGGCGGTTTCGGCCATGAAATCGACACCATCGGCTCGCGCTTCAGCTACCTGCTGCCGGACGGCAGCAGCGGTCAGGGGATACCGCCGGTACTGCCGCATTTCGAGTGGCCCTGGCGCCAGTCCGGTCCCGACGGCGCACCGCTGGAGCTGTCGTTTGAGACCCTTCGCGCCCTGTTGCCGGCGGCGTTCACCATCGCCATGCTCGGCGCCATCGAATCGCTGCTCTGCGCCGTGGTGCTGGACGGCATGACCGGCCGTCGCCACAGCGCCAACAGCGAGTTGCTGGGCCAGGGCCTCGGCAACCTGGTCGCCCCCTTTTTCGGCGGCATCACCGCCACCGCGGCGATCGCCCGCTCCGCCGCCAATTACCGCGCCGGCGCCGAAAGCCCCGTTGCCGCGATGATACACGCGCTGGTGGTAATGGCCGCGTTGCTGGCGATTGCACCGCTGCTGTCCTACCTGCCGATGGCCTCGATGGCGGCGATGCTGCTGATGGTGGCCTGGAACATGAGTGAGGCGCACAAGGTGGTGGCGCTGGTACGCCGGGCGCCGACCGGCGATATCCTGGTGCTGGCGGTGTGCCTGTCGCTGACGGTGCTGTTCGATATGGTGATCGCCATTGGCACCGGAATCGTGCTGGCATCTTTGCTGTTCGTGCGCGATCTCGGTGCCATGACACGGGTCAGCGAAATCGGCGGCAACCGCCGGCTGGTGCCGGAACCGCTGCCGGAAGGCTGGTCGCTGTACAAGATCAGCGGGCCGCTGTTCTTCGCCGCCGCCGACCGGGTGTTCTCGGAGCTCGAGCTGCTGTGTCGCTACAACCGTGGCGTGCTGCTCTATCTCGATGGCGTGCCGATGCTCGACGCCGGCGGACTGTCTGCGCTGGAAAAATACATCGCCAGTTGCCGGGAACGCCATATCGAGCTGATGATCGCCGACCTGCAGTTCCAGCCGCTCAAGGCGCTGGCACGCGCCGGCATCCGGCCTGTCGAAGGCGAATTGTCCTTCACACCGACGCTGGCCGAAGCCCTGGAGCGCCTGCGCCAGGCTTCTAATCGCTAACCAGCATCCGCGGCTCGAGTTGTCCCTGCAGCTCGATATTGAACTGCTCCGCCGAGCGCATATGCTCAAGCATCAGGGTTCGCGCGTGCGCCGCATCGCGCGCCTGGAATGCCGCCAGCAACTGCCTGTGGTAATCGAGGTTGGCGCAGGAAAATTCGCGCTGCTCCGGCAGCCTGGCTTTCTTGAAGATCACCAGGTCGCGGATCAGGTCGTTCAGAAAGCGGCCGATGAAGCTCAGCAGCGGATTGGCGCAGCGCTCGGCCAGCACCACATGGAACTCGAGTTCGGCGATGCGCTGCGCGATACGCTCGTCGAAGTCCCGCGCCGGATGGGCGCAGCGTTCGACCAGCGCCTCGAGCCGGGCAAGGTCCTCGTCGGTCAGCAGCGGCGTCACCTGCGCCGCGATCTCCGGTTCCACCAGGGTGCGCAGGGCGTAGATATCGGGGCCACCGGGCTGTTCGAAGTGCAGGAAGTTGCGCAGCAGCTGGCTGGCCCGCTCGTACGGCACCCGTTCCAGCACGGCGCCGCCGTTGGGGCCGGTGCGAATGCTCACCAGCCCCTGCACCTCGAGCGACTTCAGCGCTTCACGCACTGTGCCCTTGGCGCAGTCGAACTGCTCCATCAATTCGCGTTCATTGGGTAGCCGGTCCCCCGGCTGCCGCCCGTTGACCACCACCCAGCGCTTGATCGAGTCGACGATCTGGTCAGCGCGCTTGATGCGTTTTGTCGGACTGAATCCGGCGTTCTCGTTACTCATGACCTTGCCTGAAATACGGGACGCCCATTCTGCCATGAACAGGAGCCGATGGGCACAGGGTTGATTTAATCTATTTATTATAATAAATATACCAAAACACAAACACATCCGAGGAGACCCGACCATGGCCACCCGCTTCAACTGGGAAGACCCCTTTCTGCTCGATCAGCAACTGACCGAAGAGGAACGCCAGATCCGCGACATGGCCCACGCCTACTGCCAGGAACGTCTGCAGCCGCGTGTGCTGGAAGCCTTTCGTCACGAGCATTTCGATCGCGAGATCATGCAGGAGATGGGTGACCTGGGTCTGCTCGGCGCCACCGTCGATCCGGAATACGGCGGCAGCGGGATCAGCCAGGTCGGCTACGGCCTGATTGCCCGCGAAGTCGAGCGGGTCGATTCCGGCTACCGTTCGGCGATGAGCGTGCAGTCATCGCTGGTGATGTTCCCGATCGAGGCCTACGGCTCCGAGGAACAGAAACACAAATACCTGCCAGGGCTGGCCAGGGGCGAACTGGTCGGCTGCTTCGGCCTGACCGAGCCGAACCACGGCTCCGACCCCGGCTCGATGATTACCCGCGCACGCAAGGTGGACGGCGGCTACCGTCTGACCGGCCAGAAGATGTGGATCACCAACAGCCCCATCGCCGACATCGCCGTGGTCTGGGCCAAGTCCGACGCCCATGACGGCAAGATCAGGGGCTTTATCGTCGAACGCGGCACCGAGGGTTTCAGCACGCCCAAGATCGAGGGCAAGGTAAGCCTGCGCGCCTCCGTAACCGGCGAGATCGTGCTCGACGAAGCCTTCGTGCCGGAGGAAAACCTGTTGCCGGGGGCGTCAGGGCTCGGCGGCCCCTTCGGTTGCCTCAACAAGGCCCGCTACGGCATCGCCTGGGGTGCGATGGGCGCCGCCGAGTTCTGCTGGCATGCGGCCCGCCAGTACACCCTGGACCGCCAGCAGTTCGGCCGGCCGCTGGCGGCGAACCAGCTGATCCAGCTCAAGCTCGCCAACATGCAGACCGAAATCGCATTGGGCCTGCAGGCAGCGCTGCAGGTCGGGCGCCTGATGGATGACGACAACTGGGCGCCGGAGATGGTTTCGCTGATCAAGCGCAACAACTGCGGCAAGGCCCTCGATATCGCCCGTCTGTCCCGCGACATGCATGGCGGCAACGGCATTTCCGACGAGTTCGGCGTCATTCGCCACATGGTCAACCTGGAATCGGTCAACACCTACGAAGGCACCCACGACGTGCACGCGCTGATCCTGGGCCGCGCCCAGACCGGCATCCAGGCATTCTGTTAAGCCACTCCGGTTCAAGGCGGTGCGCATCGCTTCGCTCAGCTGCACCCTACGCACCTACCGTGCGCCATAGGGGTTTCCGATAGCATCGAGGCGCACCGCTAACGTGCCGACAAGGAGAAAACAAATGAGTGCCCAACCACTGAAAGGCATACGCATCCTGGACCTGTCCCGGGTGCTGGCCGGTCCCTGGTGTGGTCAGCAACTGGCGGACCTCGGCGCCGAGGTCATCAAGATCGAGCGCCCCGGCCGCGGTGACGACACCCGCGCCTGGGGGCCGCCCTGGCTGGACGGAACGTCCGAATCCGCCTACTACCTCAGCGCCAACCGCGGCAAGGCCTCGGTGGCGATCGATATCGCCGATCCAGACGGTCAGCGCCTGGTGCGGGAGCTGGCGCAGCAATGCGATGTGGTGCTGGAAAACTTCAAGGTCGGCGGCCTGAAGCGCTACGGTCTCGACTACGACAGTCTCAAGGCCGAAAAGCCCGACCTGATCTACTGCTCGATCACCGGTTTCGGCCAGGACGGTCCCTACTCCCACCGTGCCGGCTACGACTTCATGATCCAGGGCATGGGTGGTTTGATGAGCCTGACCGGGCAGCCCGACTCCGAGCCCGGCGGCGGACCGGTCAAGGTCGGCGTCGCCTTCGCCGACATATTCACCGGCATGTACGCCGCCAATGCCATCCTCGCCGCGCTGCTGCAGCGCGGGCGCACCGGCCGCGGCGCCCATATCGACCTGGCGCTGCTCGACGTCCAGGTCGCGGTCCTCGCCAACCAGGCGCTCAATTATCTGTGCTCCGGACAGGTTCCGCAGCGGCTCGGCAATGCCCACCCCAACATCGTGCCCTACCAGGCATTCCCGACCGCCGACGGGCACCTGATCCTGGCGGTCGGCAACGATGCCCAGTTCCGGCGTTTCTGCGAAGTAGCCGGCTGCCCGGCGCTGGCCAGTGACGAGCGGTTCGCCACCAATGCGGCCCGCGTGACCCATCGCGACAGCCTGATACCGGAGCTGCGAACGCTCTTTGCCGGTCGCAGTACCGACGACTGGCTGGCGGCACTGGAGGCGGTCGGCGTTCCCTGCGGCCCGATCAACGACCTCGAGCGGGTATTCGCCGATCCCCAGGTGCAGCACCGGGGCCTGCAGCTAAACCGCCCCCATCCGCAGGCCGGTGATGTTGCGCTGGTCGGCAACCCGATCCGCTTCGACGGCGAGGCGCTGAATGCCCCGACCGCCCCACCGCTGCTCGGCGAGCAGACCGATCCGGTGCTGCAGCGGTTGTTGGGCCTGGCCGACGACGAGCGCCGTCAATTGCGGGAAAACGGCACCATCGGCTGACAGTCGCGTCCCCGCCGCTTATTATGCGATCGAGGGTAGCGGATGCCTGGACGTTCGCTGGCTGACAACAATAAAGGCTCATCAGGGCCTCTTGCCTACTGGAGAACCCTATGGATTTGCATATTGGGGGCCGTCACGCCATCGTCTGTGGCGCATCTAAAGGACTGGGACGCGCCTGCGCCGAAGCCCTCGCCGCCGAAGGCGTGCACCTGGTCATCAATGCACGCAACCGCGAGGCGCTGGAACAGGCTGCCGCGGAAATCAGCATGCGTCACAGCGTCACCGTTACCGCGGTCGCCGCCGATATCACCACCGTCGAAGGACGCGAAGCCGTACTGTCGGCCGGACGCGCGCCGGATATCCTGATCAACAACGCCGGCGGACCGCCGCCCGGCGATTTTCGTGACTGGAACGAAGAGGACTGGCACAAGGCGCTGCAGGCCAACATGGTGGCACCGATCCAGATGATCCGATCGGTGATCGACGGCATGATCGAGCGCCGCTTCGGGCGCATCGTCAACATCACCTCCGGTGCGGTCAAGGCACCGATCCCGACGCTGGGCCTGTCCAATGGCGCCCGCACCGGCCTCACCGGCTTCGTCGCAGGGCTGGCACGCCAGGTGGCCGAACACAACGTCACCATCAACAACCTGCTGCCCGGCCCGTTCGAAACCGACCGCCTGCGCAATACCCTGGTCGCGGAAGGCAAGGCCGCCGGCATCACGCCGGAAGAAGCCGCCCACAACCGCATGCAGAAAACACCCAGCAAGCGCTTCGGCAATCCGGCCGAGTTCGGCCAGGCCTGTGTCTTCCTCTGCGGCAACAACGCGGGCTATATCGTCGGCCAGAACCTGCTGATCGACGGCGGCGCCTATCCGGGCACCTTGTAGCACCGACCGCAAACAAGCCGATGCCCCGCCGGTACAATTCGCCGCGGGGCGCGGCTCCCACGAACAGTGTGCATCGGCACCGCGCATTGTGGGAGCGCCGCCCCGCCACGGATGGTCCGGTTCTGCACGCGAGAGCTTCGCCGCGGGGCGCGGCTCCTACGACAAACCAAAGCTGGCCCCCGACCGTAGGAGCGGCGCCCCGCCGCGAATAAAGCTTGCACCCTGCCAAACCCGATTCGCCGCGGGGCAGTGCCCTTCGGGTGCGCGGCTGCTACCCGATCAGGGACACGCCGAACAGCGTTCCGTGTCCGAAAAACAACGCGCCGTAAGCAATCAAGCCGACGATCACCGCCAACACATCGTATAGAGCCTGCGGCTTGTGCACCGGGATCAGCGTTTTGCGCGGCCGGCTCAGCAGCATGTCCAGCAGCGCGTAGACCAGGAAAGGCCCAAAGATCAGTGTCGAGGCCAGATCGCCGTTCGCCATCAGGTGAACCGAGGACCAGATCGCGACACCGATCAGCATCGGGTGACGCAGACGCTGCCGCGTAACGGTAGGGAGATAGGTGGCCACCAACAGGATCAGCGCCAGCGGCATCAGGGCATGTGCCAGTGTCCGGCCGACCGGAAGCGGTAACCAGAGGACGCGATTGTCGATCAGCGCGTAGCCCTGCAGCATCAGCCAGAGCCCGACCAGCGACCCGAGTGCAAACAGCGCCAGGTAAAACAGCTTGCCAATCGTATCGATCAGCCGCTGTCGCAGCCCCCCCATCAGCGGCAGCGAGTGAAAGCCGAAAAACAGCACCAGCCCCAACACCATTCGATCCATGACGCCCTCCTGTCGACCCCAGACCCTGCACGAAGAACCCGACGCGGCATAACCGCCGTCGGTTATTGACGGCTCGCCACACCGCTTACCGTTCGCGCCTTACGCAGTATAGGAAACGAGGCCGCCGGTAACGGCGGCCAATCGGGGATCAAAGGGAGGGATAGGTGGTATAGCCTTCGGGACCCGAGGCATAGAAGGTGCTGCTGTCGGGTTCGTTCAGAGGCGCCTGCAGCCGCAGCCGCTCGGGCAGGTCCGGATTGGCGATGAAAGGCACGCCAAACGCCACCGCGTCGACACGGCCATCCTCGATCCAGGCGTTGGCGGTCTCGCCGGTGAAGCGTTCGTTGGCGATGAAGGCGCCGTGGAACTGCCGCCGCAACTGCGGCACCAGGCTGTCCTCGCCCTCGGCTTCCCGGGCACAGATAAAGGCCACTTCACGCCGGTCGAGTTCCCGCACCACGTAACCGAAGGTGGCCAGCGGATCCGTATCGCCGACATCGTGCGCATCGCAGCGTGGCGACAGATGAACACCGACGCGTCCGCTGCCCCATACGCCTGTTACTGCATCGGTGATCTCGAGCAGCAGCCGCGCCCGGCTCTCGACCGAGCCGCCGTAGGCATCATCGCGCCGGTTGGTGCTGTCCTGCAGAAACTGATCGATCAGATAGCCGTTTGCGGCGTGTATTTCGACGCCGTCGAACCCGGCTGCCAGCGCATTTTCCGCCCCTTTACGGTACGCATCGACGATGCCCGGTATTTCATGGGTTTCCAGAGCACGCGGCCGGGTATAGGGCCGCTGCGGACGGATCAGGCTGACATGGCCGGCCGGCGTGATGGCGCTGGGCGCCACCGGCAACTCGCCATCGAGGTAAACGGGATCGGATATACGGCCTACATGCCACAGCTGCAGCACGATGCGTCCACCCTTTTCGTGGACGGCATCGGTGATTCGACGCCAGCCCGCCATCTGCTCCTCACTCCAGATCCCGGGTGTATCGGGGTAACCGACCCCCATTGGCGTAACCGATGTCGCCTCGGTGATGATCAGGCCTGCGGATGCCCGCTGGGTGTAATAGGTTCTCATCAGTTCGCCGGGGACGCGGCCTGCATCGGCACGACAACGGGTCAGCGGCGCCATGACGATACGATTGGACAGTTCGATCTCGCCGATGCGAATGGGGTCGAATAGCGTGGCCATTGATAACAAGCTCCAAACGACAGATTAACGGACAGTGTAAATGGAGTGGCGCTTCAGCAGGCCTGACTCCAGGGGTCTTTCCCGTGCAGGGCATCCGACTGGGACCGAACTTCGACGCCATAGCGCAACGCCATCGGATCCCGGCCGATATCTCGCAGCGTATGGCGGCTGATCCTGTGCGGCGCCGGCTTGAAGAAATGAAGAATTCGTTGATGCAGTTTCACAATCAGACCTCCTCGCCCCAAACAAACCAACCGGTATGTACAGCCAAGTTAAACATACCGATCGGTATGTCGTCAAGGCGTGTCGCCGTCTGTTTGCACTTGACAGCGAGTTGAACAAAAATCGGTCTGAAGCTGACTAACGAAGACGTGCCTGCACTCGCTTTCATGCACGTCCGCTCGACGCCGGCCGCGTCGATGCAAGGCCCGGGAGTTGCTTATGCTGGACGGACTCTTTCCCCTGCCCTGGTGGGGCTACGTACTGGTGCTGCTGGCGCTGACCCACGGCACCATCGTTTCGGTCACCATCTTCCTGCACCGGGCACAGGCCCACCGCTCTCTGCAGCTTCATCCTGCACTCAGTCACCTGTTCCGCTTCTGGCTCTGGCTGACCACCGGCATGATCACCCGCGAATGGATCGCGGTGCACCGCAAGCACCACGCTCACTGTGACAGCGACGGTGACCCCCACAGCCCGCAGCTGCAGGGGATTTCGCGGGTATTTTGGCAGGGCGCAGAACTGTACCAGCAGGCCTCGAAAGATCAGGATTCGCTGCAACGCTTTGGCAAGGGGGCGCCCGACGACTGGCTGGAACGGCATCTCTACAGCCGCCATCCGTCGCTTGGCATCACGCTGATGCTGACGATCGACCTGCTCTGCTTCGGCATCGTCGGCCTGAGCATCTGGGCGCTGCAGATGGCCTGGATTCCCTTTTTCGCGGCCGGCGTGATTAACGGCCTTGGTCACTGGGGAGGCTACCGCAACTTCGAAACCGCCGACGCTTCGCGTAACCTGCTGCCGTTCGCGGTATTGATCGGCGGCGAAGAGCTGCACAACAATCACCACGCAGCCCCCGCTTCGCCACGGCTCTCCTGCCGCTGGTACGAGCTGGATATCGGCTGGTGCTACATCCGCCTGCTGGCCTGGCTACGCCTGATTCGCATACGCGAGGCGGGTCTGCTGCCCAGACTCGCCCATGGACTCAGCGCACGCACCTGGAGCAGCCGTTTCCATGTCCTCAGCCTGTATGGCCGTCAGGTCGTGCTGCCGATCTTGCAGCAGGAGTGTCGCAGCACCAACCGGACGCGCCGAAGGTTATTGAAGCGCACCCGCTGGTTGCTACTGCGGGAGAAGCGCAAGATGAACGAGGCCCAGCGTCGCTGTCTCGAGCATTCGCTGTCGCTCAGCAAGCGCCTGGCGACCGCCTACGAATACCAGCTGCGGCTGCGGGCACTCTGGCATCAGCCCGGGCGCTCGTCTGACAAGCTGCGCCACGCGGTACACGACTGGTGCCAGGACGCACGCCGGTCCGGTGTCGAGGCGCTGGCCGAGTTCGCGGAACAGCTGCTGCAGGCGCAGCAACTGGCAGTGGCCAAGGCCCGAAGCTGAGACACTCGCAGGTCGCAGCCTCTGCCGGCCCTGACCTCGCCATCGACCATCTTTCCTCCGGTGACCGGGCATGCGTAACTCAGCCCCGAGCGGCTCACCTCGACTAACGCCTGGCTTCCAGTATCAGGTTGAAGGGCGTGCGCTTGGCGCAGCGAAAGTGACTGAAGCCAGCCTGGCGGAATACTTCCGCCAGACGCGCCTCCCCGGCCTGGGCGCCCAGTGCTGTCCCTTCTCTTTCCGACAGTGAGTGGGCACAGCAGATGGTGGTGGAAGCCGAATAGTAGAGCCGGGCGACCGGCCCCTTGTTCTCTTCCAGCCGGTCATGGGCAAAGGGTTCGACCAGCATCACCGTGCCACCCTCGTTCAGCCGCTCGGCCGCATGCCGCGCCGCGCCGACCGGGTCCCCCATATCGTGCAGGCAGTCGAAAAAGCAGATCAGGTCAAAACCGGGGCCGGGGTATTCCAGGGCATCGGACAGGGTAAAGCTCACCCGGTCTGATACAGCGGCGTCCCGCGCCTGTTGCTCTGCCGCAGCCAGCGACGCCGGATGCGCATCGAATCCCCGGAAGCGGGACGCCGGAAATGCCTGCGCCATCAGCACGGTCGAATGACCATGGCCACAGCCAACATCCGCAACCCGGATTCCCTGCTCCAGCCGCTGCAGCACGCCGTCGAGCGCCGGCAGCCACTCCTGGATCAGCGAGCCACGATAGGCGTTGCGGTAAAAGGCCGCGCTGCCACAAAACAACCGGTGACTGTGATCCCCCCAGGGCACCCCCTCACCGGTTCGAAAGGCATGCAGCGACTTGTCCTCGTCCAGCCACATCGACGCCGGTACTTCCCAGGCTGGCGGCATGAATACAGGACTGTCCTCGTCGGATAGCACCGCCCGGTGCTCTTCCGGCAGCTCATAGGTCCGGCTCGCCGGGTGATACTCGAGATAACCGCCTGCTACCTGACTGTTCAGCCACTCGCGAACATATCGCTCGGCGCAGCCGGCACGCACGGCCACCTGATCGGAGTTCAGAGGGCCGGCACCGTCAAGCGCCCGATAAAGACCCAGCTTGTGCCCCAGGCTGACCATCACGCCATTGTACCCAGCCGCCAGCTCGGAGATGACCTGATCCAGAAAACCCTGCTGTTTTTGTACGTTGATAGCCATGATTCCGGCCCTCCGCCGTTTCTGAATTGACCCTTACAGGGTGCCTCCGAAACAGACAGCAGATGAGTGCCAGACAGGCCACAACCGGTTCGTTTGAGCCATACTGGTCGCATGGAGGTAACGGTGGCGCAGCAAAAGACACACATCAGCGTAGTCGCCATACCGGATGCGGTCATATCCACCCTTGGCGGGATATACGACGTCTTCAACGCACTGCCGGCGATTGCGGCAATCGACGATTCGGTCCCGACACCGACGCCACTGCAGGTCGAGATCGTGGCACAGTCCCACGACAGCGTGCCATTGGCCAGCGGTCTGAGCATCGCGCCCCATCGCGGGATCGACGAGGTGATTCGCAGCGATATCATCATCGTGCCGTCGGTGCTGCTGCATGATGGCTGGCGACAGGGCCGCTACCCGGCGCTGGTCGCCTGGCTGAAGGAGCGGTATGAGCAGGGCGCAGTGCTCTGCTCGGCCTGCTCGGGCCTGTTTCTGCTCGCCGAAACAGGCCTCTTCGATGGCCATGAATGTACCGTGCACTGGGCCTATGCCAACCAGTTTCGCCGCCAGTACCCCGAAATTCCGGTGTCCCCGGAAAAGCCGCTCGTCGTGTCGGGTGAGCGACAGCAGCTGATCTCGTCCGGCGCCTCGACCTCCTGGCAGGACCTGGTGCTGTATCTGCTCGCGCAGCACACCGGGCCAACGGCGGCTCAGGCCATCGCCAAATTCTTCGCCCTGCAGTGGCACCTTGAGGGACTTGCCCCGTACGCACCCTTCATGCCGGTACATGATCACGGCGACGCCACCGTGCTGGAGGCACAGCGCTGGCTCGAGCGTCACTACAGCGTCGCCTCCCCCGTTGACGAAATGGTCACCCGCTCCGGACTCGCCCAGCGAACCTTCAAGCGTCGCTTCAGCCGTGCAACCGGCCTGTCACCGATTGGCTACGTTCAACAGCTGCGGATTGACGAGGCGAAACGGCGGCTCGAGCGCACCCGGTTACCCGTGGACGAGATCAGCTGGCAAATAGGCTATGAAGACCCGGCTTTTTTCCGCCGTCTGTTCAAGCGTCTGACCGGCATTACACCCGGGGCGCACCGACGCAGATTCCAGCTATCCCCCGCGGCAACCGAGTCCCCGCGACCGGCCGGAATTGCCGGCAACTGAACCGGCGCGGGCGAAACCATGGCTTGCGCAAAGTTAAGCGCAATACCGAGGCGCAGGCGCCTCAGTCATCACCGTCCGCGGCCCGACGCGGCAACATCAGCTGCAGCGTTTCAGGCGTCAGGCACTCGCGCTCGCTGCAGGCCTGGAAATCCAGCGCCAGCATCGCCGTATCGCCGTCGGGCCAGTGAGCATTGATTGCGACCTCTCCTTCGTAAACGGCAAGCGGCGGCTGCCCCTTGACCAGCACCCGGCGCAACGGCGCCGGATATTCGATTCGATCCAGCGGCCGGAACTGGTCGAGGCTGCGCAGCGTCGTTGCCACCAGCGCATTGGCGTCGGCGCGATGGCTGCCGATATGCCAACTGTCGCAGATTTGCAGCCGCACGCTCAGCAGGCCATCATGCCCCCGCCGCGCCTCCACCCGGATACGCCCGCCGGCGCCGTATTGCAGCGTCGCCGGCAGTCCGAAGCGGTGCCGCCGCAGCGCGGCCAGCATCGAGGGGTAAGCCAGCGGCTGGGCTCCGATGGCATCGGCGAAACAGGCCTCGAGCCTTCGGATCTGCTGCGATAACTGCCGCGATCCTGTGCGCTGCTGCAGCAGTACCATCGCCATCAGCGTCGCCGAGTTCCCCGAAGCACAGGTCATATCCATCGCCTGTTTGCTGCGGCCGAGATCAGGTTCGTCCGCGCCCCGGACCGCGTTGAAGAAGCCGCCGCCGTCCTCGTCGCCGAAATGGTCGCAGAGCTCCCGATACAGCAGTTGCGCACGCTCCAGCCAGACCGGCTCGCTACTGCAGTCATAGAGCGCTAGCAATGCCTGCAGATAGTAGCCGTAGTCAGCGAGCGTCGCGGCGACCGACGGGCGACCGTGAATGCAGTTGCGGTACAGCTGTCCCGGCTTGCCTGCACGCCGCCAGATCGCCAGCGCGCAATCCCCCGCCGCCTCTGCATAACGGGGTTCGGCCAGGAGCCGCCCTGCTTCGGCCAGGGCGATGATCGTCATGCCGTTCCACTCGGTGATCTCCTTGTCGTCACGCAGCGGCTGCGGGCGCTGGCGCCGGGCCTTTAGCAGGGTCTGCCTGACAGCATCCAGCCGGGTCAGAAGTTCGCGATAACTGCCAGCAAGGCCCGGCACCTGATCGGCTAGCGCCTGGGGCAGGTGCAGGATATTGCGACCGTCGAAATTGCCGGCCGCCGTGACGCCATACAGCGCCTCGACGAAAGCAAGGTCATCCGGCGCCAGCAGAACCGCCAGTTCGTCGTACGACCAGCTAAAGCAACGCCCTTCCTCACCCTCGCTGTCGGCATCGGTGGCGGCGTAGAAGCCGCCTGCCGGCGAGCACATCTCCGCCAGCAGGTAGTCGAGGGTCTCACGCAGGATACGCCGGTATTCGGGATCGCCACAGATTAGCCAGGCTCTCAGGTAAACCAATGCCAGCTGGGCCTGGTTGTAGAGCATTTTCTCGAAATGCGGCACGCGCCAGGCGCTGTCGGTGGCGTAGCGGTGGAAACCACCCGCCAACTGGTCGTAGATACCGCCGCGCAGCATCGCATCGAGCACACGGCGCAGGAAGGGCCAGGCGGGATGCATCTGTGCCCGGGTCCCGGCACGCTGTACTTCGTCGAGTAGCAACAGCAGCTGCGGTTCGTGGGGGAATTTCGGCGCCTGGCCGCTGCCACCATGCCTGCTGTCCTCCATCGCCAGCAGCGACTGCACGAAGGTGTCGAAAATCGCGTCATCCACCCGCCCTTGCGCGCCCGCCTTCGGGTTCAGGGCCTGGACGGCCTGATGCACCTTCTCGCCACTGTTACAGAGCGCGTCCGGCTGCGCGTCCCAATGACGGCGCACCTGGTCGAGAAGATTGAGAAAGGTCGCTTTCGGCAGGTAGGTGGCGCCGAAAAACGGCTTGCCGTCGGGTGTCAGGAAGCTCGACATCGGCCAGCCGCCCTGGCCGCCGGTGAGCTGGAGCGCAGTCATATAATAGTCGTCGAGGTCGGGACGCTGCTCGCGGTCCACCTTGATGCTGATGAAAGCGTCGTTCAGCGCATCCGCCACCTCGAGGTCGTCGAAACACTCATCCTCCATGACATGACACCAGTGGCAGGTGGCATAACCGATGGACAGGAATACCGGGCGGTTGCGCTCGCGGGCGGTGGCAAAGGCGGTCTCGCCCCAGGGATACCAGTCCACCGGGTTGTGGGCGTGCTGGAGCAGGTAGGGCGAGTCCTCGACAATCAGACGGTTGGTGTAAAGGGGTTCTCCGTCGTCCCGACAATGCCGTGTACGGGGGTTGTAAAGGTGACGCTTCGACCGGCTTATCCGCTCGAACTCGGTATCGGAAGGCATGCTTGCCTCCTCTGTTTGCGCTCTCTCCGCTGAGCGTTTTTCCTGTTCGCAGTATAGAAAAAGGGTTTTCGACCCGGCAGTTCGGTGTACTCAGTCGGGACGAAACAGGTCGCCAAGCTCGATTAGCGTAAGATTACCAGTGAAATAGGCCCCGGTATCGATATTCAGTACATTGCCCAACAGCAGAGGTTCAGGCACCGGGGTATGACCGCAAACCACCCGGTCGATGCCACCTACCGGTTGCGTCCGGCGGCGTTCCACTCTCTCCCGCGCCCAGAGTAATGTCTGCGGGTCGCCGTCTTCGACCTGTCGCCAGTCATCGCCGGGCACCTGCGCGTGCACCAGTCCGACACGTCCAAATGGCGTTGCCACTTCGATACCGTACGGCAGCGATGGCGCCAATCGGTAGCAGAGCCTTGCCACCCGGTCGATGCTGAGTTCGTAGATCCATTCGCCGCCATTGAGCATCCACAGATCGAAGTGCCGCCCGTTGAGCAATGCATCGAACATCATCGCTTCGTGATTGCCCCTCACGCTATGGCACCAGGATTCGAACGCCAGCTCCAGGCACGCCAGCGACTCCGGTCCTCGGTCGACAAGGTCACCGACGGAGAACAACCGGTCGCGTTCCTTATCGAACGCCACCTCCGCCAGCCGCGATGCCAGCAGGCTGTAGTGGCCGTGCAAGTCACCAACGGCAAAATCCCGGCCACGGTTATTGAGTCCGTACCTGGCCACTTTCATGGTTAACACCTCTGCTTATATTTGACCTCCCGGCAACCGATGCGATCCGGTGTTTTTATTTGGCGACAAAAAATAAACGTCGCTACTATGCGACGTTAATATATTCGCACTCGCTAATGATTAGGGTGAAACACATTCAACGCCTCTGGCAAGTTATCCAGGCCTGTTCGTCCTATCAAAACTCATTTAAAACAACCGTTTAACAACGCCTGAAAGTACCTTTCAATACCTATTACCGCACTGCAACGATGGAAATATCGAAAAAACCCGTCAGCGAATTTTATTTTCAAAAAAAAGCCGACCTATACTTCCCGACACAGCATAAATGGAAATAGAACTATTGGAGGCAGGGACGCGTTCCCCTCTTCTGGTACCTAGACCCGCCCCGTCCCGGGGCCGGGTCGTAATCTGGTATCCGGATGACTTGGCGTAAAACTCCTTGCTCTTCAAGCAGCGCAGCTCCGGTTGTTTCGAAATATCGCACTGACCGGACGACGCATGAGCCGAATTAAGCCCGGAAAGGAGTCGAGGAGATGAAAGCCGTCAGAATATCCCTGTTGCTGGCCGCCTTTTCTTTGTTATTACAGGCCTGTACCCCATCCAATATATGTGGCGAGGGTGCGGGTCAGGTTCGCGACGAAGCACTCTGCGTTGGCCGCGATGCCGATTCTCTCAAGGGTTCGGCCATCGATTATTTCGCCGACATGGATTACGGCATCAGTAAGGACCCGGAAGAAGTCGCCAAGCGCCTCGACCCCTATATTCCCGGCATCACGCCCGAGCAGGCGCGCGACGCCATTGTGCGCGGCCGCAACAACTGGATCGTCTGGACCGCAGGCAACGATGCCCTCTGGGACGAAATTTCGCGGGTCAGCGTCGGCAACCTCGACTTCCTCAAGACCCTCTCCAACCACCCGAGCCTGAAATTCAGCCGCGACAACCGCTGGCGCTACCTCGGGGTCGTCAACGAGCCGTGCTACAACAAGGGCGAGGGCCCGCGCGAAGATCGTTACGGTCTGTGGCTCGATGTGCGCGATCCCTCCTGCGCTCCCGATCCGTTCGAGGACGAGATCAAGTATCCCGGGGTTGAGATCGGCGCCCGCGGCAAGAACATGCCCGCCGGTTCCTATTACGGTTACGGCACCGGCATCGTCGGCCTGAGACTGTTCCCGAATCCGGACTTCGACGAAGAAGCCGAGGCCAACTGGGACCCGGATCGCTACTACAACGATCCCGACTACTATCAGAACAAGGACCTGGTGAAACCCTACCGTGTCGGCATGTCCTGCGGTTTCTGTCACGTCGGCCCGAACCCCGCCAACCCGCCGGCAGATCCGGAAAACCCCGAGTGGGCAAACCTCAACTCGAACCCCGGCGCGCAGTATTTCTGGGTCGACCGTATCTTCATGTGGGACGCCGACGCCAGCAGCTTCCCCTACCAGCTGTTCCATACCTCGCGCCCCGGCGCGCTGGACACCTCGCTGATCTCGTCGGACTACATCAACAACCCGCGCACCATGAACGCCATCTACAACCTCGGCGCACGGGTGGAAATCGCCTCGAAACTCGGCCGCGAGAAGCTGGCCGGCGGCGGCCTCAACAACAAGCAGTTCAATCAGCTCGATGCCGTTCCGGAACAGAGCCCGCTGAATCAGTTCTATGAAGAACCCGATACCGTCTTCACGCCACGCGTGCTCAAGGATGGCGCCGATTCCGTCGGAGCGCTCGGGGCGCTGAACCGGGTCTATGTCAACATCGGCCTGTTCAGCCAGGAATGGCTGGAGCATTTCAAGCCACTGCTGGGCGGCAAGCCGATCAGCCCGTTCGAGATCGAAGTGGCACGCAAAAACTCCAGCTACTGGAACGCCAATGAAGCCCAGACGCCGGATCTTGCCCTGTTCCTGCTGGCTTCGGCGCGACCGGACTACCTCGCCGACGCGCCCGGAGGCGAACAGTATATGAGCAAGGACGCATCGCAGCTCGCGCGCGGTCAGGAAGTCTTCGCCGATACCTGTGCCCGCTGCCACTCCAGCAAGCTGCCTGAGAAAACCTGGGATTTCTTCCCCAACCACGGTTGCGTAGAGGACGGCTACCTGCAGTGTTTCGCCAACTACTGGCGCTGGAGCGAGAGCGACGAGTTCAAGGGGCAGATGCGCGAGATCGTCAAGCAGGACGACTTCCTCGACAACAACTTCCTCTCCACTGAACTGCGCATTCCGGTGACCTTGCTTGAAACCAACGCCTGCAGCCCGCTCGCGACCAACGCGATCGCCGGCAATATCTGGGACAACTTCTCGTCGGAATCCTACAAGCAGCTGCCATCGGCCGGCACCCTGACAGTACAGCACCCGATCAGCGGCGAACCCTGGGCCTACGAGCTGCCCGCCGGCGGACGCGGCTATACGCGGCCGGCGTCGCTGGTCAGCCTTTGGTCCACGGCACCTTACCTGCTCAACAACACCGTCGGCGACTTCAAATGGACAGGCTCCGTCGAAGACCGCATGGCGTCGTTCGACGACTCCATCGAAAAGATGCTGTGGCCGCAGAAGCGCGAGGGTGATTTCACCGTCATCACCCGCTCCGGCAAGACTCATCCCGGTGTGATCGACCGCACCTCGGAACAGAGCTACCTGCGTGTCGCCAGCGGTTACCTGCCGGGCTTCCTGCAGACGCTGGAAGGTCCGCTGAGTAGCCTCTTGCCCTGGCTGTTCGGAGACGACGGCGTCGAAATCGGACCGCTTCCGACCGGCACGCCAATCAACCTGCTGTCGAATATCGATATGGAAAAACGCGACGAAGTCGTGAAGGTACTGCTCCAGGCCAAGAAGGACCTCAAGGCACTGCCGGAGAACGCCAGCGATGAAGAGGCCCGCGCGGTCTTCGCCGACCTGGTCGATCCGCTGCTCGCGGTCAACAAGTGCCCGGACTTCGTGGTCAACAAGGGCCACTACTTCGGCACCGACTACATGGTCGACGAACCGGGCCTGAGCGATGACGACAAGTACGCCCTGATCGCCTATCTGAAGACACTCTAAGCGGGGGTAACCACTATGAGTACCGAATACGATTACATCGTCGTGGGCTCCGGTGCCGGCGGCGGCACCCTCGCGGCACGACTGGCGGAAAACGGCCACAGTGTGCTGGTACTGGAAGCCGGAGGTGATCCCCGGTCACTGTCGGGCGGCGACGCGGTCAGCGACGACAACCGCTTGCCGGACGACTACGACGTGCCGGTGTTCCATGCCTTCTCCAGCGAAAACAGGGCCATGAAGTGGGACTACTTCGTGCGCCATTATGGTGACGACGGGCGCCAGAAGAAGGATCCCAAGTTCACCGCCAGCTATGAGGGCGAGGACGTCAACGGTGTGCTCTACCCGCGCGCCGGCTGCCTCGGCGGCTGCACCGCGCACAACGCCATGATCACCGTCTACCCGCATAACGACGACTGGGACCATATCGCCGAGATCACCGGCGACGACTCCTGGAAGGCGCGGCCGATGCGCGACTACTTCCAGAAACTGGAAAACTGCCACCACCGGCCCGACGAGCGCCTGTACAATCGGCTGGCGAATCCCAGCAAGCACGGCTTCAAGGGCTGGCTGCAAACCGAAAAGGCGATCCCGAAGAGCGCACTCGGCGACGGTGATCTGGTCAAGACACTGGTCAGCTCGGTCGAGTCCGCCTTCGAGCAGCTGGACGAGCCCTTCCAGCGTGGTGAATGGCTGCGCCAGGGTCACGGCGACCCCAACGACTGGCGCCTGGTCAAGGACAACGCCACCGGATTGCGCTACCCGCCGCTGGCGACGAAGAACCACCAGCGCATGGGTTCGCGCGAGCGTCTGCTCGATGTGCAGAAACGCCATCCCGATCGCCTCAAGATCGAACTCGACGCTCTGGTTACCCGGGTGCTGTTCGATGATGACAACCGTGCCACAGGCGTCGAAGTCATGAAAGGTGCGCGCCTCTATCGTGCTCACTGCAAACCCCACGGCCAGCCGCAGGAAACCCTCATCGCCCGCGCCCGCAAGGAAGTGATCCTGGCCGGCGGTGCTTTCAACACCCCGCAGTTGCTGATGCTGTCCGGCATAGGTCCGCGTGACGAGCTGACCAAGCACGGTATCGACGTGCGCGTCGAACTTCCCGGCGTTGGGCGCAACCTGCAGGACCGCTACGAAGTCGGTGTGGTCAACCGTATGAACTTCGATCACTGGGAGGTGCTGAAAGGCGCCAAATACGCCAAGGGCGATCCGCAGTACCAGCAATGGGCCGACAAGCGCGAGGGGGTCTACACCACCAACGGCGCCGTCATCGCGGTGATCAAGCGCTCGCTGCAGGAGCGTCCGTTGCCCGATCTGTTCTGCTTCGCACTGCTCGGGCTGTTCAAGGGCTATTTCCCGACCTATTCAAAACTGCTGGCCGATCACCTCAACTACCTGACCTGGGCCATTCTCAAGGCGCATACCAACAACACCGCAGGATCGGTCACGTTGCAGTCGAGCGATCCGCGGGACACTCCGCACATCAACTTCCGCTATTTCGACGAGGGCAATGACGCCAGCGGTGAAGACCTCGAATCGGTGGTTGCCGGCATCAAGTTCATCCGCACTCTGACCCAGCCGCTGAAGGACAAAGGGCTGATCGCCGAGGAGGAGCTGCCGGGCGAGGCACTTCAAAGCGACGAGGAGCTGCGCGACTTCGTGCGCAATCAGGCCTGGGGACACCATGCCTCCTGCACCTGCCCGATCGGCGCCGACGACGACCCGATGGCGGTGCTCGACAGCAATTTCAGGGTGCGCGGCACCAAAGGTCTGCGGGTGGTCGATGCCTCGGTATTCCCGCGCATTCCCGGCTTTTTCATCGTCTGTGCCATCTACATCGTGGCCGAAAAGGCCGCCGATGCGATTCTGAAGGACGCCGGCTGAGGACCTGACAGCGATGCTTAAATGGCTTGCCGAGCGGTTCGAGACCAGGGAGCCGGTCGATGTCGAAACCGTGCTGGCGTCGGAGCGCGCGCACATCGAGCCCGAACAGGCGCGCGCTTTTGACGCCAGCCACCGGACGTACCTCGATCAGCACTACCGGGTTTTCGTCGAGCAGCAATACCCGGAATACGTACGCGATCGTTATACGTACATGGACCCAAACGGCTATCCGAACCGGGCACGCCCCTGCTACGGTCTGGCGCTGTCCGGTGGCGGCATCCGTTCAGCGTCTTTCGCCATCGGCGTGATCCAGGCGCTACGCAACCGCCACCTGGCGGGCAACAAGCCGCCGCTGTTTGAACGGCTGACGTACCTGTCGACGGTTTCCGGCGGCGGTTACGCCGGCTCCGCGCTGACCTGGTACCAGAAACTTTATCAATGCTTCCCGTTCGGCAATATCGACACCTTCGCAGGCAGCCTTCACACAGGCACCGGCGAGAACGATGAGAACAGCGAACCAAAGGTCGACGAAAGGCCTGACAGCCGCTACGAAAACAGCATCCTCAGCTACATCCGTCAGCACGGTAAGTACCTGACACCCTCGTACCTCGGCCCCGCGTCACTGGTGGGCAACGTACTGCTCAGCGTGATTCATTCGGTGGTGGCTTATACACTGATGTTCAGCCTCGCATTCCTGCTGTTCGCGCTGGTCGCCAACACCGGCGTGCTCGACCCGCTGCTCAACCTGCCGCTGCTGGACTCCCTGAGCATCAAGGCGTACATGGCGAAGGTACCCGAAGGCCTCGTCAGTCTCAGGGGACACGAGGATTTCAGTCCCCACCGCCTGGCCTTCTCGGTATTCTTCCTGACGATCAGCCTGTTGATCGTCGCCACCTTCCTGCTGATTGTCCTGTTCTACGGCCTCGGCAGCTTCGCGACGGCCCGCTTCGCCAGCGCCTATTGCCTGCGCGTCCGGGTACAGCGCGCACTGGGCCTGCTGTTGCAGGGACTGGCCGTCGCGCTGTTCTTCGCCGCCATCCCGCCAGCCGCACACCTGGTATTCGGCACCGGGCTCGGAACCGGCGATCCGGGACTGTGGAGTTCCATAATCTCGGGCCTGGCTGGCATCCTGCTGTCCATTCGCCAGTTCCGCCTGAATACAGAGACCGGCGGCACCGGCAGCGGTCTGCCGAAGCAGCTCATCCGTGTGTTGACGCTAGTGGCGGTAATTGTCTTTATCTTCTTTATTTTCCTGTTTTCATACATCATCGCCGAAGGTATCCACGAGCACGCATCACCCGCATGGATGCTGTTGTTCGTAGTGCTGGCATTCGTGATACCGCTGATCGTCAACATCAACCAGGTGGCCCCGCATAAGATGTACCGCGACCGGCTGATGGAAACCTTTCTCAAGCCGCCAGGCGTGAAACCGACCGATCCGCTGGGCGAGCGGGGAAAGGCTGCGAATCAAAGTACCCTTGTGGACATCGCCGAATCCCGGGTCTGGTCGCCGTACCATCTGATCAACTGCAACGTGATACTCAATAACGGCATCAATCCGCGCTACCGCGGCCGTCTCGGCGACAGTTTCCTGCTATCGCCGCTCTACTGTGGCAGTCGGGCGACCGGCTACAGCAGTACCGACCACTTCGACAACGGCCACCTGACGCTGGCCACCGCGATGTCGATCTCGGGCGCGGCGGAAAACCCGCATTCAGGCGTGGCCGGCGCCGGCGGTGTCACCAGCCCGTTGCTGTCGTTCCTGGCGACCTTTCTCGGCCTGCGCCTCGGCTACTGGACCTTCAATCCGCGTCACCCGCTATGCTCACTGCAGCACCTCATCCGGCCCAACTACCTGCTGCCGGGGTTCCGCAGCCTGTTCAACTATGGCCACAGTGAACGCAACCTGATGATCGAGCTTTCCGATGGCGGCCATTTCGACAACACCGGCCTCTACGAGCTGGTACGCCGCCGCACGCCGGTCATCATTCTCTCCGACGGCAGTGCCGACCCGGACGCCACCTTCGACGATTTCGGCAACGCGGTGGAGCGCATCCGCGTCGATTTCGGCGTTTCGATCCGCTTCCCCCACGAGGAATTCGACATGTCCGGCGTGCAGCCCGGCAGCCAGGCCACGAAAAGTGACAACAGCGCCCGTCTGTACGATGAAAAATACCAGCTCGCCGAGCGCGGCTACGCCATCGGCGATATCCTGTACCCCGACGTCGGCGAGCAAAAAGCCTTCGCCGGCCGCTTTGTCTACATCAAATCGGCCCTGACGCGGCGCCTGCCCGGGGACCTCTATGCTTACAAGCTGGCCAACCCGAGTTACCCCAACCAGCCCACCAGCGATCAATTCTTCGACGAGCGCCAGTTCGAGGCCTATCGCGAGCTGGGATACCAGCTTACGCGCCAGTTGCTGGACAACGAGAAGGCGATGGATCTGTTGCCATAGAACCAGTGGGCCTGCGCTCTGTGGCAGCAACGCCCTCGTTGCGAACAGTCATCGCACCGGTTCAGAGACTGGCGACATAATCGATCATCTGTTCACGCATGCGTGGGCCCGGCAGCGGGCCGTATAGCGCGCCCATGTTCTCGGTCATATGGTCCACGCGCCGGGTCGCGGGAATGGCGCAGGTCACCGCCGGGTGAGAAAGGATGAACTTGAGGAAGAACTGCGCCCAATTGCGGACCTCGATTTCGGCGGCCCAGGGCGGCAACGGATATCGCGCAAAGCGCTCGAACAGCGCTCCGCGGCGAAACGGACGATTGACGATGACCGCCACACCGCGCTCGGCGGCCAGCGGCAGCAACCGCTGCTCGGCCTCGCGATCAAGCAGGTTGTAGGTCAGCTGCACAAAATCGAGCGATTCGCGACGCAGTATCCGTTCCAGCTCGTCATGACGCCGGCCATGGGACGTGGTAACGCCGATATAACGCAGGCGGCCGGCCGCTTTCATTGCACGCAGGGTATCGAGCTGCTTCTCCCAGGCCACCAGGTTGTGCACCTGAATCAGATCGAATCGCTCCAGCCCCCAGAGCTCATGGGACTGTTCGATCTGCATCCGGCCGTGAAACTCCAGCGGCGTCCAGACCTTGGTGGCGGCGAACAACCCGCCCGGATAACCGAGCCGCTCGAGGCAGTGCCCGACCACCTGCTCCGATGAGCCGTACATCGGTGAGGAGTCGATCAGACCGCCGCCAGCCATAAAGAAGGTGCGCAACACTTCCGTGCGCGTACTCAGCCCCTGCGGATCCGTACCGACATCGAAGGTCAGCCAGGTGCCCATGCCAATGGCGGGAATCGCTTCGCCACTGGATGGAATGGTACGGCTCTGCATGCCGGTCGCCCACAGCGGGCGCGGCAGCGTCGCACAGGCCCCTGCGGCCAGCAGGGCCCACAACAGCCTCCGACGGTTCAGGTCCGGCATCATCTCGGTCTCCGATCTCGGCTCCATACCGCCGTCAGACAACGCCTGGCGTTACAGGGTCCGTACAGCAGTGACTGACCTCACCCGATTCACCACCGAGATATCACGCCATCACTCTTGGCGCGCCAGCAGATCGGGATACTTGCGTATCGCCGCGCGTAACTGATGGTAGGTAAGCCCGAGCGCTCCGGCGGCTTTGCGCTGGTTGAACCGGTTACTTTCCAGCGCCTGACGAATCAAACGCTGCTCAAGCCGCGACAGCTGCTGTCGCAGATCGATCGGGAAGGACGCCTCCGCCAACGGATTCCCGGCTGTCGCGCTTTCCTCGCTCTCCGTGACCGAAGTCGCTTCATGCGACGCCGTCTGAAGGGGCTGCCAGGGCGCGGTGAAGGGATCCAGTACGATCTGCCGCACCGGTTGCTGCGGCTCGGGATTGCGATAAATGCTGCGCTCCACCACGTTCTTCAGCTCGCGCACGTTACCGGGCCAGTCATACTCCATCAGCTGACCCAGCGCCGTTTCGCTGAATCCCGGAAACCAGTCCTGGCCGAGCTCACGGCACATGCGCTGGGCGAAGTGCTCGGCCAGCTCCTGGATGTCGTCGCGCCGGTACCGCAGCGGCGGCAGGTTCAGTACGTCGAACGCCAGCCGGTCCAGCAGGTCGGCACGGAATCGACCGGCGCGCACCAGCGCCGGCAGGTCATCGTTGGTGGCCGCTACCACACGCACATCGACCTGAAGCGTGCGACTGCCGCCGAGCCGCTCGAAGCGCCCGTACTCGATGATGCGTAACAGCTTTTCCTGCACCCTGACCGATGCCGTCGCCAGCTCGTCCAGGAACAGGGTGCCGCCTTCGGCACGCTCGAACAGCCCCGCCCGCGCCCGGTTCGCGCCGGTAAAGGCGCCCGCCTCGTGCCCGAACAGTTCGGATTCCAGCAGCGACTCGCTCATCGCCGCGCAGTTCACCTGCAGATAGGGCTGCTGCCAGCGGCTCGAGAGGTAATGCAAGCGCTCGCCAAGCAGCTCCTTGCCGGTGCCCCGCTCACCGATGACCAGTACCGGCCGGTCCAGTGGCGCCAGGCGCGAAGCCTGCGTCAGCACCTGGTGAAAGTTGTCGGAACTGCCGATGAGCGTCTGCCGAGCCTGAATCATAAAAACCAACTTTTAGCTTACTTAACTTATTTTTAGCCAAATACACCAATCCATACAACGAAAACAGCACCACGACTGCACACCATTCCCAATAAATATTAATTATTTCAAACACTTAAAAGTATATGGCATGAGTCTGGCTTTATCCCGGGCAGAGAGACGCACGACACCGCACAGCAGGAGGACCGCAACCATGGGCATCTTTTCACGCTTTGGCGACATCATTAACGCCAACCTTACCGCCCTGCTCGACCGCGCCGAAGACCCGGCCAAGATGATTCGCATGATGATCCAGGAAATGGAGGATACCCTGGTCGAGGTACGCACCACCTCCGCCCGCGTGATCGCCGACCGCAAAACCCTGGAACGGCGGATCGCCCGGCTGCAGGACGAAGCCATCGAGTGGGAACGCAAGGCGCGCCTGGCCATCAGCAAGGGCCGCGAGGACCTGGCCCGCGCCGCACTGGCCGAACAGCAGGCGGTCGACGACGCGCTGCGCCAGGCCAGCGCCGAAGTCACCGCCATCGAGGAGCAGCTCGGCATCCTCAACGAGGAAATCGGTCAGCTGCAGCAGAAGCTGGACGACGCCAAGGCGAAGCAGAAAGCGTTGCAGGTGCGCGAGCAGACCAATCGCTCCCGCATGGACATGCACCGCTCCGGAAACCGCGAAAAGCTCGAGGAAGCCTTCCGCAAGTTCGAAGCCTACGAGCGCCGCATGGATAACATGGAAGCGGAACTCGAGTCCCGCGATCTGGGTCGTAACCGCAGCCTGCACGAGGAATTCGAAGAGCTGGAACGCGACGACCAGGTGGAAGAAGCGCTGGCGGCCCTCAAGGCAAGGATGCAGGCCGACAAGCGGAGTGACGACTGATGTCCATGATGATGTTCTTCTTCATCCCGACGGTGATTTTCCTCACCGTCGTGGTGCCGATCTGGCTGGTCCTGCACTACTGGACCCGCGCCCGGCAGAACAAGGGGTTGTCCGATGACGACCGCCACGAGCTGGAGCAGGCGGTGGCGCTGGCCGAGCGCCTCGAGCAGCGCGTCGCGACCCTGGAAACCATACTCGACAGCGAACACGCCGGCTGGCGCACGGCCCGTGACGATGACGGACCGGCCCGCCGCAGCGCAAGGAGTTGAAAATGCAAAAGGCATGCAAACGCAACGGCTATAACCGCAACCTCTACCGCAGCTCTAATCAGGGCTGGATCGCCGGCGTCTGCGCCGGGCTCGCTGAAAGCTACGGTCAGCCGGTCTGGCTGGCACGGATTATTTTCCTCACGCTGTTCCTGTTCAGCGGCAGCCTGGCGGTACTGCTCTACCTGGCCGGCGTGGTGCTGCTCGAGCGCCGCCCCGAAGCAGCGCCGCGGGAGACGCCACGCCGGCCAGCATTCGATTATGGCCAGCCGATGAATGCCCGCCTGCGACAGATTGGCGAGCGGATGCGCGTCCTCGATCAGCGGCTGCAGGCCATGGAGCGTTACGTCACCTCGAGCCGCTACCGCTTCAACAAGGAGTTCAAGGATCTCTGAAGCTTGTGCCAAGCCGGTATCTCTCGGTTAAGATGTCAGCTCTTAATGGAGCTGCCCCTATGGATCAGAAGCCGCAAGACACCGCCCCCGGGCTGAATGCCACCGAAGCTGCCGAGAATGCCGTAACGGTGGTGATTTCCAGGCGCATCAAGAAGGGCAAGGAAAAGGATTTCGAGCATCTGAACGCGGCCATCAGCCGCGAAGCCGTGCACTTTCCCGGCTTTCTCGGCACCACCCTGTTCCGCCCCGCCAGCAGCGAAGATCCGGAGTACCGCATCATTTTCAAGTTCCGTACCCGCGAGGACTTAGACCGCTGGCATCACTCCGCCGAACGCCATCGCTACCTGGACGACATCGAAGCTTGCCTGGATGCGCCCGACAAGACCGAAGTATTGTCGGGGCTGGTCGCCTGGTTCTCGTTGCCGGGCCAGAATCCGGTGCAACCGCCGCCGAAATACAAGATGGCGGTGGTCGCCTGGCTGGCGATCTTTCCATTGATCACGCTGATCACCTGGACCCTGGGTCCCTGGCTGGGCCGGTTTCCGCTCGTTCCCCGCACCCTGGCGATGACGGTGGTCGTGACGCTGCTGATGACCTACATCCTGATGCCGGCCCTGACCAGGCTGCTGGCGTTCTGGCTGTTTCCAAAGCGGGACCGCGGCGAACGGTAACCAAGCAATGCCGTGATATCAGCCGCCTGCATCGTAGGATGCGGTGAAGCGCAGCGTAACCCATCAATTGCGCGCAGCGCATGACGAGCCTCCTCAGGATGGCATTCACGCCAAAACACCGACAGCCCGGGCGATCAACGCACGCAGCCGCACCGTATCCGGCCCTTCCTGGTCACGCATCGCCGGTTGCAGGATGCCTTCGCGGCACAGCGCGCGCAGCACGAAACGCTGCCCATCGTCCAACCCCGCCTGATGTGCCTCCAGCACTGACCCGCACCAGCGTTCGAGCCCCTGCTCGAAGGTGTCGAACAGCTGCCAGGCGCCCGATTCCATCTTGTGCCGCTCTCCGAGCATGATGCGGTACACCGCAAGCATCTCGGGCTGCGCCGCCAGCAGCCGGTAGGCCTCGAGTATCGCCCCTAGCCAGTCATCCACGGCCGCGTCGATGGCATTGCGCTGCTGCTCCGCCGCCTCGATCGTCTGTTCCAGCATCGCCTGCCACAGCACCTGTTTGCTGGCGAAGTGGCTATACACCGTGGGCTTCGACACCCCGGCCTGCTGTACCACCAGATCCACGGTGGTGCCCTGGTATCCGCGCTCGATAAACAGCGCGCGGGCGCTGTCGAGTATCTGCTGCTTTTTGGAGGGCCGCCCTCTGGCCATGTCGACTCCCGGCATTAACGTTTGACAGCTGAGGATTTTACTAATATTTTAACTAAACGGTATAGTTAATTTAATCGAGAGACGGTGATGAAAAGCGATCAGGGCTTCTTCGGCCGCTTTGGCGGCAGCTACATTCCGGAAATACTCCACGCCAGCCAGCGCGAACTGGTAGCCGCCTGGGAAGAGGCATCCGTCGATGCCGATTTTCTGGCGCTCGTCGACCGGGAGATGCAGCAGTATTCGGGCCGGCCGACGCCGCTGACACCCTGCCCCAACCTGAGCCGGACGCTCGGTGGCGCTCAGGTCTACCTCAAGCGCGAGGACCTGAACCATAGCGGCGCCCACAAGATGAACAACGTCATCGGCCAGGGCCTGCTGGTCAAACGCATGGGCAAGAAGCGCATCATTGCCGAAACCGGCGCCGGTCAGCACGGTGTCGCCTCGGCGCTGATCGCGGCGCGGCTCGGACTCGACTGCACCGTTTACATGGGGGCCCGCGACATCGAGCGCCAGTATCCCAACGTGTTCTGGATGAAGCAGCTTGGCGCCACCGTTGTGCCGGTCACGAGTGGCGCCCAGACGCTGCGCGACGCCCTCGACGAGGCGCTGCGCGACTGGTCTTCGGATCCCTCCGGCAGCCATTACCTGATCGGCACCGCCTGCGGCCCCGCCCCCTACCCGGAGATGGTGGCGCAGTTTCAGTCCGTGATCGGCCGCGAAGTCCGCACCCAGAGCCTGGAGCAGTTCGGCGCGCTGCCGGACCGCATCTACGCCTGCGTCGGCGGCGGCAGCAACGCCGCCGGTATCCTGCTGCCCTTCGTCGATGACGCCGCTGTCGAGCTGGTCGGTATCGAAGCCGGCGGCCGTGGCCAGGCGCCGGGCGAGCACTCGATCCGGCTCTCGGACGGTCTCGGCAGTCCCGGCATCGCCCAGGGCTTCGCCACCATGTTCCTGCAGGACGACCAGGGCCAGCTGATGGAGACCCACTCGGTCGCCGCGGGGCTCGACTATGTCGGCGTATCACCGATCCTGGCCCATCTGGCGGAAACCGGTCGCGTGCGCATGAGCGCCGCCGGCGATGACGAAACCCTGTCCGCCTTCCGCACGCTGCTGCGACATGAAGGCGTAATTCCGGCGCTGGAGTCGGCCCATGCCGTCGCCGGCGCGCTGCGCGAAATACCAAAGCTGTCGCCGGAGCAACGGGTGGTGATCAACATCTCCGGACGTGGCGACAAGGATATCTTCAACGTGGCTAGCGCACTGCAGGATCCCGAGTTCAACGGCTTCCTGCAGCGCTATCTGGAACGGGAGGCACAGGCATGAGCGCTCTGCAGCACTTTATCGAAACCCGACGCAAAGATAGCGAAATCCTGCTGATGACCCACGTGGTCTACGGCTACCCGACGGTAGACGAAAGCCTGGCGCTGATGCGCGATCTGCTGGATACCGGCGTCGAACTGCTGGAAGTGCAGTTTCCGTTCTCCGATCCGTCCGCCGACGGCCCGTCGATCCTCAATGCCTGCCACGAGGCACTGGAAAACAAGCCAACGCTCTCAGCGTGCCTGGAGGACATGGCGAAGCTGTCGCGCGACTATCCCGACAGCCGAATCCTGTTGATGAGCTACCTGAACCCGTTTTACCGCTACGGACTGGAGCGCCTGCCTAAAGACGCTGCTCAGTCTGGCATCAGCGGCTTTATCGTGCCGGACCTGCCGCTGGAGCTGGCCGGCGCTTTCCGAAGCGCCTGCAACGATGCCGACGTGGAGCCGGTGTGGATGCTGACGCCGGAAACGCCGGCGTCACGCATGCAGGACATCTGCGCAGCGGCAACCGGGCTGCTCTACTGCGTCAGCCGCCGCGGCGTCACCGGCAAAAGCGACGGCAATGCACAACCGCTCGACGACTACCTGGCAGGCATCCGCACCTACACTGATTTGCCGCTGGCCGTCGGCTTCGGCATCCGGGATGCGGCGCAGGTGGCGGCGCTGACCGGCAAAGCCGATATCGCCATCCTTGGCTCGGGCATACTGGACGCCTTCAACGCAGGCGGCCGGGCCGCGGTGCGGGACCTGGTGCAGTCTTTACGGGGCTGACGCATTTGATGGGTTACGCGACGCGCTAAACAAGCAGATGCGGATACGCCATGCCACTGCGTCGCTAACCCATCCTACAATCTGTCGCTGAGAAGCTGATATCGGTACGTTGGGTGAAGGCAGGAACGGCCGTAACCGCCATGGAAGGTGGAAATACTGGCACTGCAGGAGCAAATGCCAGTGAACCCAACGCTTTTAGTGCCGACCGGCACCAACCGGTCTGCACTGCGATCAATATGCGGCTGCCGCCTGCCCGTCCTGCTTTCTTTTCGCGAGCGCGACCATGCATGGGCGGGCGACAGATCACAACCACCGCCCCCGAGCCATCCCCCGAAACCACCCGCGTCAAAAGACCTCCGGCGCCGCTCCGACGTCTCCAAGTCTGCCCGGCCGGGCAAAAACTGTTTGTTCTGCAATACTTTACCTACTCGTACTCCGTCAAGAATCCGAGCTAGGAGAGTAATATGAAGGCATTAATCGGCGCACTTCCGCTACTGCTGGCGGCTACCCTTGTCCAGGCCGACGACAACTGCGGCCGCGTCACCATCGCCGACATGAACTGGAATTCTGCCTCCCTGATGGCCAACGTCGACCGCTTTATCCTCACCAACGGTTACGGCTGCGATGCAGAGCTGGTCCCCGGCGACACCATGCCGACCGGTACGTCGATGACCGAAAAAGGCGAGCCCGATATCGCGCCGGAACTCTGGAGCAATTCGATGAAGGCGGCGCTGGAGAAAGGTGTAGAGGAGAAGCGGCTGCGTATCGCCGGCAAGTCGCTGTCCGACGGTGGCGAAGAAGGTTTCTGGGTGCCGCAGTATCTGGTCGACAAGGACCCAAGCCTGGCGACCATCGACGGCGTCATCGCCCACGCCGACCTGTTCAAGAACCCGGAGAATCCCGACAAGTCGGCCTTTATCGGCTGTCCGGCGGGCTGGACCTGCCAGATCACCAGCGGCAACCTGTTCAGGGCGCTGAAGCTCGGCGACGCCGGCTTCGAGCTGATCGACCCGGGTTCCGCCGCCGGGCTGTCGGGCTCTATCGCCCGCGCCTACGAGCGCGAGGAGCCCTGGTTCGGCTATTACTGGGCGCCGACCGCGGTGCTCGGCAAGTACAAGATGGTCAAGGTCGACTTCGGGGTCGGCGTCGACGAGGAGCACTACGTCAACTGCATCAGCGTCGCCGACTGCCTGGACCCACATGTCACCATGTACCCGCCCGCGCCGGTACACACCGTCACCACCGAAGGCTTTGCCGAGCGCGCACCCGAAGCCTTCGACTACCTGAGCAAGCGCGCTTTCACCAACGCCCAGATGAACGAAATCCTCGCCTGGATGGAGGACAATCAGGCCGACGGCGACTTTGCCATGGAATACTTCCTCAAGAACTACGAGGACACCTGGACTCCCTGGGTGCCGGACGACGTTGCCGCCAAGGTCAAGGAGGCACTGGCGAATCTCTAGCGTTTACCCTCTCCGCTCCGGCCGATGGCCGGGGCGCGTCCCCCCGCCTGTCCACAGGAGGTAACGTATGGCCGATGCATCCTGGCTCAGGGAATTTCCAGAGATGGACCGGATGGACCTGCTCGAAATCCGCAAGACGCTCGATACCGCCTATCGCGAGTTTTCGCGTAGCTACGGCGACGCAATCGAATCCTTCTTCGACCCGCTGCTCGACTTTCTGATCTGGTTCGAGCAACTGCTGATCAACTCCCCCTGGTGGGCCGTGATTCTGGTCGTGACCGCACTGGTGTACAGCGCCACCCGCTCCTGGAAGCTGTCGGCCGGCGTGGTGATCTCCTTCCTGCTCATCGGCTACTTCGGCATGTGGGAAGACACCATGAGCACCCTGAGCATCATCACCGTCTGCACACTGATGTCGATCGTGCTTGGCATTCCCATTGGCATCCTGATGGCCCGCTCAGACCGCGTGCAGACAGTCGTTACGCCGGTGCTCGATATCATGCAGACGATGCCGGCGTTCGTCTATCTGATCCCCGTGGTGATGCTGCTCGGTATCGGCAAGATACCGGGACTGATCGCGGTGGTGATCTATGCGATCCCGCCGGTGATCCGGCTCACCAACCTGGGCATCCGGCTGGTCGACCCCGAAGTGATGGAGGCCGCCACCGCCTATGGCGCCAGCCCGATGCAACGGCTGTTCGGCGTGCAGTTGCCGCTGGCGATGCCAACCATCATGGCAGGGATCAACCAGACCATCATGATGGCGCTGGCGATGGTGGTCATCGCCTCGATGATCGGCGTCAAGGGGCTGGGACAGCCGGTGCTGAAATCGATCACCAATCAGTATTTCACCCTGGGCCTGTTCAACGGCCTGGCCATCGTCGCGCTGGCAATCATCTTCGACCGCGTATCCCAGGCCTACGCGCGCCGCACCCAGCGACACATGAAAGGAGGACGCAATGGCTGAAGCGCTGATCCGGGTGGAGGGGCTCTACAAGGTCTTCGGCAAGGATCCGGCGTCGGTGATGCCGCTGGTGCGCGAAGGTCGATCAAAAGACGACATTCTCGCCGAGACCGGTCATACGGTCGGGCTCAAGAATATAAATCTCAAGATCGGCAAGGGCGAGATCTACGTCATCATGGGGCTGTCGGGGTCCGGCAAATCGACGCTGATCCGGCACTTCAACCGCCTGATCGACCCCACCGAGGGTCGTATACTGATCGAGGGGGTCGATGTCATGAAACTGTCCCCCAAGGAGCTCATCGCGTTCCGCCGCTACAAGATGTCGATGGTGTTCCAGCGCTTCGGCCTAATGCCGCACCGTACCGTGCTCGAAAATGTTGGCTACGGCCTCGCCATCCAGGGCAGTGACCGCAACAGTCGCAACGACAAGGCAAAGCATTGGCTGGAGGCCGTGGGACTCGCGGGCTATGGCGAGCAGTACCCGTCGCAGCTGTCCGGCGGTCAGCAGCAGCGCGTCGGACTCGCCCGGGCGCTGTGTACCAACGCAGAGATCCTGTTGATGGATGAAGCCTTTTCGGCACTGGACCCGCTGATTCGCAGCGAAATGCAGGATCAGCTGCTCGAGTTGCAGCAAAAGCTGCACAAGACAATCATTTTCATCACCCACGACCTCGACGAAGCGCTACGGCTTGGCGATCGCATCGCCATCCTCAAGGACGGTGCCCTGGTTCAGGAGGGCGCACCGGTCGACATCCTGCTGCACCCGGCGGACGACTATGTCGCCGCTTTCGTCAGGGACGTCAACCGGGCCCGGGCGCTGACGGTCGAGACAGTCATGACACCCGCGGCCTGCTGCATCAACAGTGATTCCGTCCGCGACGCGCTAGCCACTCTGGAAAGCGCCGGCCGCGATTACGGCTTTTACGTTACCCAAGCAGGTTATCAGGGCACCCTGAGCCGCCGCAGGCTGGAATCGGCGTCCGGCGAGCATATCGACAGTCAATTGCTCGAGGCAGTGTCCCCGGTCTCGCCCGATGCACTGATCGAGACGGTAATCCCCGACACCCTGGAGACGCCGGGTCCATTGCCGGTCGTGGATAAGGACGGCCAGCTCCAGGGCGAGCTGTCACGCGCCAACCTGGTCGAGGTACTCGGTGGCGGATCGGACCGCAACGCGGCCTGACCCGGAATCCTGTGCATCTCCAATCCTGCCGGAAGACAGCATGCCGAACGTCAGTCCAGCGGCCAGCGACACCCGTACCGCCCTGCTGCTGCAGATCGAACAGCTGTGCGCCGAGTTGTCGCCCGGACGCTCCCCACGCCCGGTCGGGCTCGACGACAGCCTGGAGCAGGATCTGGGCCTCGACAGCCTGAGCCGCGCCGAACTCTTCTCCCGAATCGAGCAGCGTTTCGGCATCGCCCTGCCGGGCCAGGTATTCGCCAGCGCCGAAACCGTGCGCGACCTGTTGCGGGCGATTGCCAGCGCCGCGCCAATCCGCGTACACCCCATCGCCGCGCCTTCGCCGGTCCCCAGCGAGCCTGCCGTTGAAGGCGCGCCGCGACAGGTTGAAACCCTGGTGGAGGCGCTCGCCTGGCATGTCGAGCATCACCCCGCACGCGTGCATATCCATTTTCACCAGGATGCAGGCGACGGCGATGAGCTGAGCTACGGCCAGTTATGGCAGGACGCCCAAGTCCTGACCGCGGGTCTGCAGCAGCGTGGCATCGAGCCGGGACAAACGGTGGCGCTGATGCTGCCGACCGGCAGGGACTACTTCATCGCGTTTGTCGCTGTGTGGCTGGCCGGCGCCGTTCCGGTCCCACTGTATCCGCCCCTGGGCCGGCATCAGTTCGAGGATCACCTCAAGCGTCAGGCAGGCATACTCGACAACTGTCTGGCGCGGCTGCTGATCGCCCCGCCCGAGGCGCAGGCGATGAGCCAACTGCTGCGCGCCCGGGTCGGCAGCCTGCAGGCACTGGCAAGCCCTGCCGAACTCAGCGCCAATGGCAAGGAAGCAGTGATCATGCACCCGGGACCTGACGACACCGCGTTGCTGCAGTACACATCGGGCAGTACCGGCAACCCCAAGGGGGTTATCCTCAGCCACGCCAATCTGCTGGCCAACGTGCGCGCGGCTGGCGAGGTTCTGGGGGTCGACAGTCGGGACGTCTTCGTCAGCTGGCTGCCGCTGTATCACGACATGGGCCTGATCGGTGCCTGGCTTGGCAGCCTCTATCATGCGATCAGACTTGTCAGCCTGCCGCCGCAGGACTTCCTGGCCCGGCCCGCGCGCTGGCTCGAGGCCCTGCATCGGCATGGCGGCACGTTGTCGGCCGCGCCTAACTTCGCTTACGAACTCTGTCTGAAGCGGATTCCCGACGAACGACTGGCCGGGCTCGATCTGCGGCAATGGCGCCTGGCGCTGAACGGCGCCGAGGCCGTCAGTCCGGGGACCGTACGCGATTTTGTCCAGCGCTTCGAAAACTGCGGACTGCGCCGGACCGCCCTGCTCCCGGTCTACGGCCTGGCCGAATGCAGCGTCGCCCTGGCCTTTCCCAAGCCCGGCAGCGAGGCGCGGATCGATCGGATCCGACGCGCCCCGCTGATGCAGGCAGGGCGCGCCATACCCGCCCCTCCGGAGGATAACGATTTCATCGAATTCGTTTGCTGCGGTGAAGCGCTGCCGGGACACCGGATTCGGATCTGCGACGACTCAGGGCGCGAGTTGCCGGAGCGACAGCAGGGCCGGATCCAGTTCCGGGGCCCCTCGTCGACCAGCGGCTATTACCGCAACCGCGATGCGACGGCAAAGCTGTTTGACGGCGACTGGCTGGAAACCGGAGACCTCGGCTACATGGCCGAAGGCGGCCTCCATATCACCGGGCGCAGCAAGGATCTGATCATCCGCGGTGGCCGCAACCTGTACCCGGAAGAGCTGGAGCGGGCGGTCGGCGCCCTGCCCGGATTGCGCAATGGCCGGGTGGCCGCGTTCGGCTACGATGAGGCCGGCACCGAGCGGCTGATTGTGATGGCGGAAACCCGTGAACGGGACACCGCGGTGCAGACACGTCTGCGACGCGAGGCCGCGGCCGCCGTCACTGCGCTGATCGGCGAACCGCCGGACCGGGTGGTGCTGATACCGCCTGGCATAGTGCTGAAGACATCCAGCGGTAAGATACGCCGCAACGACTGTCGCGAGCGCTACAGGCGTGGCGACTATCGGGCACAACCGTTGTGGAAGCAGAAGACCCGGCTGCTGCTCGCGACGCTGATACCCTTGTGGCGACGCCTGCATCGCCGCATCGGCATGCACCTGTTTGCGGCCTGGTCGCTGCTTACCGGTCTGCTGCTGGCGCTGGTCTCGGCCATCGCCCTGATCTGCCTGCCCAGCCCGGGCCTACGCTGGCGTGCACTGCACGGCATCACGCGCTTATGGGCGTGGCTGACCGCAACGCCGCTGCAGACAAGAGGACTGTCGGAGCTGCCCCCCGACGGTGCCGGCGTCATTGTCGCCAACCATGCCAGCTATCTGGATGCCTTCGCGCTGATTGCAGCGCTGCCTTTCCCCGTCAGTTTCGTCGCCAAGGAGGAGCTGCGATCCAGCCCCTTGCTGCGACCGATGCTGGACCGTCTGGCGGTGCGTTACGTCAATCGTCAGGATCCCGAACAGGGGGTTCGGGATGCCCGGGAGGCCGCCAGCCACCTTGCCCGGGGAGAGCGGTTGCTGTTCTTTCCGGAAGGCACCTTTCAGGACAGCGCCGGCGTGCTGCCCTTCCACACCGGCGCCTTCGTCTGTGCCGCTGAAACCGGTACACCGGTGATTCCGATCGCAATACGCGGCACGCGTTCGATCCTGCGCGGCGACAGCTGGTATGCCTGTCACGGCGCCATCAGCCTGGTGATCGGCTCACCGCTTCACGCCGATCCGTACAAGGACGCCTGGGCCCGCGCCCTGGCACTGCGCGACGCCGCCCGCGCCCATATCCTGCGCCATTGCGGTGAACCCGATTTGTCAGGGCATTGAACGCACCCGTCCTTTAAATCGGGTGTAGGACCGCCTGACCTCCATGGACGGAGGAAATGCAGGCATTGCAGGAGAAGATGTCAGTGAAACACATCACCAGGGTATCAACCGACACCAATCGATCTGTACAGCGATCGATATGGCGGGTTCCCCTAAAACGGCTCCTGCGTTTTTAGGACTTCCACCGTCCCCGGCGGTTTCGCGATGCCCGCCCCCAGTCGGATATGGATACCTGCCGATGAATCGCTACACCCACTCTCCGGTCGGAATTTCGTAGGTTGGGTGGAGCGGCAACGCCGCGGAACCCAACACTTATCCCAAAGAACAAATTCACGGCAGATCGAACAGCAATGCCTGCACCGGTCTATCGCCGGCCTGGAACTCCAGCTGCGTCAGATCCTGCAGCCGCGCCCCGTCACCGGCCAAGAGCTCACACCCGTTCAGCCTCAGCTCGCCATCGATCAGGTGCAGATACTGCCGGCGACCGGTTTCCAGCCCCCGGGATAGTGACTGTCCCGGGTCCAGCCGCAGTTGGTAGAGGCGCGCATCCTGGCGGATGCGCAGGCTGCCATCGGCGCCATCGGGACTTGCCACCAGCGTCAGGCCGGGCACCGTATCGAAACGCTTCTGCTGGTAGCCCGGTTCGCCACCGGCGCGGTCCGGTTCGATCCAGATCTGCAGGAAGCGCACCGGCTCCCGCTTCGAAGCGTTGTACTCGCTGTGGCGGATGCCACTGCCGGCGGACATCAGTTGGAACTCACCGGCCGGCAGGCGCTGTACGTTACCCGCGCTGTCGCGGTGTTCCAGCGCGCCCTCGAGTACCAGACTGATAATCTCCATATCGCGGTGGCCGTGGGCATCGAATCCGGCTCCCGGCGCCACCCGGTCGTCATTGATCACCCGCAGCGCCGAGTGGCCCAGGTGCCGCGGGTCGTAGTATCCCGCAAAGGAGAAGCTGTGCCGACTGTCGAGCCAGCCGTGGTAACCACGGCCGCGCTCGTCACTGTGACGGATATCGATCATGACGTTCACCTCAGGCCGCACGGGCACTCAGGCCGCGATCCAGGCTCAGCCGGCCGCCACCGGAGATCAGCAGCGATACAGCCCCCGCCAGCAACGCCAGGCCGAACTCGTAACCGTTATTGCTCATGAACAGGCCATTGCCGATGTGCACCGACAGGATCGCCACCACCATGGTCACCGCCAGCACCAGCGCCGTCGGACGGGTCAGCAGCCCCAGTAGCAGGAAGAGACCACCGAAGAACTCCGCAGACCCTGCTGCCAGCGCCATCAGGAACCCGGGCTCCAGGCCGATCGAGGCCATCCACTGACCGGTGCCCTCGAGACCGTAACCGCCGAACCAGCCGAACAGTTTCTGGGCGCCGTGGGCGGCGAAGATCAGTCCCAGCGGGACGCGCAGCGCCAGACCCGACCAGTGGTTGCCTGCGGCGATGATGGAGTTGAGTGCTTGCATGTCGTTCACCTCGTTTGAATGGTTCCGGAACGCCTTTCGCCCCGTTCGATGAGCCCACTATAGGGAACATCGACCAGGCAAAAAACCGGAACAATCTGAGGCAAAAGTACAGTCAGATTGAACAATCCTGGATACGTCAGACTGACCTGGCGTCCCTCGGCGCCTGCCCGAAATACTGGCGGTAGGCCCGGCTCAGGGCTTCCTGGCTACCGTAACCGTAACGACTCGCTACAGTCTTGACCCGATCGCCTGCCGCCAGGTCCTGTCGCGCCAGCATCAGGCGCCACTGCCGCAGGTAACCGAAAGGGGTCTGCCCCACCTTTTCCGCGAACCGGGCCATGAACTGGCTGCGGGACAGACCCGCGAGCTCGGCCAGCGTCTCGATGCGCCAGGGGCACTCCGGCGCCTCGTGAATCGCCACCAGGGCACGACAGAGCCGGTCATCCGCCAGACCCGCAATCAGTCCCGGCTGGCGCTGTTCCTGCTCCAGGGCATGGCGCAGCAGCAGGATCACCAGCACTTCGAACAGGCGTTGCAGCGTGGAGTAGCCGCCGCAACGACCGGCTTTCGCCTCGCGGCCAATCAGCTGGGCCAGATCGTTGACCATGCTATCCGGGGCCACTGCCATCATCATGCACTCGGGCAGCGCGCGGGCCATTGGATTCGCCTCGCCGCCGAGGGACACCGTCGCCGCCGTGACGACGCGGGCACGCAGCGTTTCGTCAGCCCCACCGACAGGCGATCCGATTGGCCAGAACCAGACCTGCTCGATGATTCCGTCTGCCGGTGACCCCAGCAACAGCATATTGGCCGCGGTATCGACTGGATCGGCCAGCACCGAGGCCTGCAGCTCGAAACGGGTCAGCAGCGCAGATAACCGATCGGGCTTTTCCATATCGGACTCCTGATCATGAAAACCGGACAAAATATTAACTTGAGTACTCTACACTGGTTACCGGACCAGTAAACACATCAGCAACGCTGTTTTCACTCCACGAGGTTCAAGATGCGTCCCCGGATCGACTACTACTTCGACTCCCTGTCCCCCTTCACCTACCTGGGCCACGCCCGGCTTTTGCAGATCGCCGCCGACGCCAGCGCCGAAATCTGTTACCTGCCGGTGAAACTCGGTCCGGTGTTCGCGGCATCCGGCGCCAAACCGCTGGCGGAGCGCCCCCAGCCACGTCGAGACTACCGTCTGCTGGAACTGGACCGCTGGTCGAAGAAGCGCGGACGCCCCCTGAACCTTCAGCCACGCTATTTCCCGGTGGATACGGACCTGGCCAACCGCTGCATCATCGCGCTGCAGGCAGACGGGCGGGATCCGGCGCAGTTCGTCGATCGCATCCTCGCCGCCTGCTGGTCCGAGGAGCAGAATATTGCCGACCCGGCGCTGATCCGCGACCGACTCGAAGCCTGCGGCTTTGACGCAGATCAGGTCTGCACCCGTGCAGCGAGCGATGAAATACGGGCGCGCTATGACCAAAACACCGACCAGGCGGTTGCCAGTGGCATTCTAGGAGCCCCCGCCTACGTGCTCGACGGCGAACAGTTCTGGGGCCAGGACCGGCTTGAACTCCTCGAGGACAAATTGTCCGAATACAGAACCGCCTGACGCTGGAGGAAACATGATCGAGCTCTACCACAGCCCCACACCCAACGGTCAGAAAATCGCCATCATGCTCGAGGAGTGCGACCTGCCCTACGAGCTGCATCCGATCGATATCACCCGCGGCGACCAGTTCGACCCGGCGTTCCTGAAGATCTCGCCAAACAACAAGATTCCGGCCATCGTCGATACCGACGGCCCCGGCGGTGAACCGATCGCGATCTTCGAATCCGGTGCCATTCTGCAGTACCTCGGCCGCAAAACCGGCCGCTTTTATCCACAGGACGAACGTCAGCGCACCGAAGTCGAACAGTGGCTGATGTGGCAGGTCGGCGGCCTCGGGCCGATGGCCGGCCAGGCGCATCACTTTCGCGGCTACGCGCCGGAAAAGATCGATTACGCCATCACGCGCTATACCAACGAGGTCAACCGGCTTTACGGCGTGATGGACGAGCGACTCGAGGACCGCGACTACCTCGCCGGCGACTATTCGATCGCCGATATCGCCTGCATCGGCTGGATCAACTCATACCCGAAACAGGGCCAGGATCTCGATGAGTTCCCGCACCTCAAGGCCTGGTACCGCCGCATGCTGGCCCGGCCTGCCGTTGCAAGGGGGCTGGAGCTGGGTCGCGATGACAGTCTCTCAGACCGCATCGCCAGTGACTCCGAAATTCAGAAGGTGCTGTTCGGCCAGCGCTGCCGTCGCCGCTGAGGCAAACCGACACGCATGCAAGCGCAGCGCCCAGCCGGAAAAATGCTATGCTCAGTGAACTTTGTAACCCGACACCAACAACGACAAAGGATGCAATCCATGGCCACTATCACCCTGAAAGGCAACCCGGTCGAAACCTGCGGCGACCTGCCCGCCGTCGGCAGCCAGGCTCCTGATTTCACGCTGGTCAAATCGGACCTCAGCGAAGTGTCTCTTGGCGACTACCAGGGGCAGAAACTGGTGCTGAACATTTTCCCGTCGGTCGACACTCCGACCTGTGCCACCTCGGTTCGTACCTTCAACAAGAAGGCGTCCGAAACCGGCGCCAACGTGCTGTGCGTATCCGCCGACCTTCCCTTCGCCGCCGCGCGCTTCTGTGGTGCCGAAGGTATCGACAGCGTCGCCACTGGCTCCACCTTCCGTTCCAGTTTCGGCAGTGACTACGGCCAGACCATCACCGGCGGCCCGTTGACCGGTATCCTCGCCCGCGCCGTCGTGGTCATCGATGGGGACGGCAAGGTGCTGCACACCGAGCAGGTTTCAGAAGTCGCCGACGAACCGAACTACGACGCGGCGCTGGGCGCGCTCTGATCGGTAACCTTCGCGCCCGGCGGAGAGGGAGGCCCCTCTCCGCCGGAGCGGACATCGTATCGGCAATGGCTTCCATTTTCGAAGCCTCAACCGTCCTGCAGCATCGTCGAATACATCCACTGCACGTCCGCTATCCCGCTGCTCCCCGCGACATCCCCTCTGGTAGTCACAGCATTTTCCGGCACCCGTTGCACTACGCTGATTGCGGCGGTTGTGACACGTCTCCCAACCTCAGCACCTGACTAAAAACCTGGGTTAGTACGAGGATAATTAACTACACTCTTTTTGTGGGTTTCTCGCTCCAGTGATGCAGTGCTGACAAAAGCCGTTCGGTTTAGGTCATCTTTCCACGAGCACGCGAAATAAAAACGGAGCAACGAGCAGCAGTGCCAACCAAAGGAAAAGTCGTCTCTGACCGACCGGAGGTAAAGTCCGCCACCTGGCCCGCCCGTCAGGATCCGCCGACGGCCGGTTTCAGATTCAGGATGCTGCTACCGGGATGCATCTTTGCTCCGATCACTGACTTCAGGCATCCGCCGAAGCAAACGGAGGAGACATGAACCATTCCAGCCCCACTGCTGGTTGCTGCAGTTTGTGCGACCACATTGCTACCACTCCCCCTGTACGCCGAAACCTACGCCGGTTAAGGAGCCGAACCGACCGAGGGCGACCACCTCGGCGAGAAGGAGTACTCGCCCTACCTGGACATCGGCTATCCGCAGCGCGTGTTCTGGGGTGATACCCACGTGCACACCGCCTGTTCGACGGATGCCGGCATGATCGGCAACCGGCTCGGGCCGAAGTTGCGACAGATCGTGATCGCGGGACATTCGCCAGAACCGGCACTCTGGACTCACAAGTAAGAAAAAGGAGCTTTTCGATGTACAGTCATCAACCATTACTCGCCGCCGCCATCGCGATGCTGGTGGCGCTGACGTCCACCCCTCTTCTCGCTGCGGACTCCGCAACGGGCTTGGATTTCGCGGTCGATCGCGACAACGCGCCCGTGCTGGAAAAGAACTACTCGCCCTTCGTCGGCGACGACTATCCCGACCGCGTATTCTGGGGCGATACCCATGTTCATACCTCGTACTCCTACGACGCGGGCCTGGTCGGCAACACCCTGGGACCAGACGCGGCCTATCGCTTCGCCAAGGGGGAGCAGGTCATCTCGGCCACCAAGGTGCCTGCGAAGCTCGTGCGCCCGCTGGACTGGCTCGTCGTCGCCGATCATGCCGAAACACTGGGCGTACCGGTACTGATCCAGCGCTCTGATCCCATGCTTCTGAAGAACGAGATCGGCAAGAAGACACACGACCTCTATATGCAGGGCAAGGTCTACGAGGCATTCGAGTACTACGGCCGGAAGGTTCTGGTCGAGGGCAACAATCCGATGAGTGATCCTGGTATCGTCCGCACGATGTGGGAGGAGATGATCGGTTTCGCAGAAAAGTACAATGATCCGGGGAAATTCACCGCCTTCATCGGTTTCGAATGGTCGGCGATGCCGGCCGGCAACAACCTGCACCGGGTCCTGGTCATGCGCGACGACGGTGACAAGGCGAGCGAAGTGCTGCCTTTTGCCGCTTACGACTCGGCTGACCCCGAAGATCTCTGGACCTGGATGGCGCGTTACGAGGAGAAGACCGGCGGTCGGGTACTCGCCATCCCCCACAACGGCAACATCTCCAACGGGGTGATGTTCGCAACCGAGACCCTGTCAGGCAAGCCTATTGACAAGCGCTACGCCGAGGCGCGTGCCAAGTGGGAACCGCTCTACGAGGTGACACAGATGAAGGGTGACGGCGAGGCACATCCCCTGCTCTCGCCGGAGGACGAATTTGCCGACTACGAAAACTGGGACCGCGGCAACTGGGCCGGCGAGAAAAAGACTCCCGAGATGCTGCCCCACGAGTATGCGCGCAGCGCACTGAAGATTGGCCTGCAGCTCGAGCAGAAGCTTGGCGTCAATCCGTTCAAGTTCGGCATGGTGGGCGCCACCGATACTCACACCTCGCTGGCCACGACCCGCGAAGACAACTACTTCGGCAAAGTCTCGCTCATGGAACCGGGGCCGGATCGCTTCGCAGGGCAGATCGTGCCCGATCCGCAGGGCGTGGGCACGGCGACCTACGAATTCGAGACGATCGCGTCGGGTCTCCAGGGCGTGTGGTCGAGAGAGAACACGCGCGCGGCCCTGTGGGATGCCATGGAGCGCAAGGAAACTTATGCCACGACCGGCACGAGAATCACCGTCCGCGTCTTCGCCGGTTGGGACTTCGACGAGAAGACCGTGCTGCGGCCCGACTTCGCGAAGGTCGGCTACCGCGACGGGGTGCCCATGGGCGGGGACCTGAGAGCGGCACCGGCGGGCAAGACACCTCGCCTGATGGTCCGTGCCTTGCGCGATCCCGACGGGGCCGACCTCGACCGCGTGCAGATCGTCAAGGGCTGGCTCGATGCCAACGGCGAGCTCCACGAGCAGATCTACGATGTCGCCTGTTCTGATGACCGCGCCATCAACGATAAGAATCGCTGCGAACGCCCTGTGGGTAACACCGCAGACGTGGAGAAGGCCACCTATACGAACGATATCGGCGAGCCACTCCTGATGGCCTACTGGCAGGATCCGGATTTCGATCCGAAGCAGCGGGCTTTCTACTACGTCCGCGTCATCGAGATCCCGACGCCGCGCTGGACCACCTACGACGCCGCCTTCTTCGGCGTAGCGCTGCCCGATGGGGTGCCGCCAACCCAACAGGAGCGCGCCTATACCTCTCCGATCTGGTACACGCCGCAGGGCTAAGCCCTGGTTGCCGCAGGCGGGCGCTGCCCGCCCGCTCCAAGCCCCCCCAACATCTCAGGATGTCGCCATGAAATATCGCTTTATTGCCAAAGCGGCCTTCTTCATAGCGTCGTCGGCCGCGCTGGCCGGAAACACCGGCGCAGCCGTTTGAATGATATTGGCGTCATCACCGGCACCCCAGTGGCGGCCGGTAACCGTCAAGCTGCCAGAGGTGGGCGGCCGCTACATGTCCATGCATGTGGTGAATCAGGATCACTACATGCTCTTCGAAACGGAGCCCGGCAGCTACGAGCTCACCGAAGACTCCGTGGGCTCGCGCTTCGCGCTGGTCACGATTCGGACCTTCGTCGACCCCAAGGACCCCAAGGACGTCGAGCAGGCTCACACCGCCCAGGATGCGATCGAGATCAGCGGCGGCGGCACGGGTCCGTTCGAGGCGCCGGACTGGGATCAGGAGGCGCTGGCGATGGCACGCAAGGCGCTCAGTGATCTTGCCACCCTGGGTATGGACTCCTCCTATGCGTTCGGGCGCAAGGAAGATACGCGGCCCATCGACCACCTCATCGGAGCGGCGGCCGGTTGGGGTGGCCTGCCGCGCCACGCGGCCATGTATGTGCTCGGCAGCGTCGACAAGAACGACGGCGAGATGCCGTATGCAGTGACCGCCAGGGATGTACCGGTTGACGCCTTCTGGTCGGTCACCGTCTACAACGCCGACGGCTATCTCGAGGCCAACGACCTCGGCGTGAACAGTTACAACAATGTCACTGCCAAACCGAACCCGGACGGATCCCACAGTATCCATTTTGGCGGATGCGCGGACGGGCGCGTCAACTGCATCCCCATTACGCCGGGCTGGAACTATGCGGTTCGCATGTACACTCCCCGCCCCGAGATCCTCGACGGCAGCTGGACGTTTCCCGAAATCAAGCCGGCGAACTGAGAGGAGACAAATCGATGCAAACGAGCAGGATGATCAGGACCATCGTCTGTACGATAGTAATGTGTACCGCGGTCGGCGCACAGAATGCGCGCGCGCAAACCGCCGTCACCGCCGAGGAAGCGCGCGCGATCGCAAAAGAAGCCTATATCTACGCGAACCCGATCGTGGACGCGTACCGAGCGATGTACAGCTGGTTCCTGGATGAACAGAGTCCCGAGTTCAAGGCCCCCCTGAACCGGATCGGGAACGTGCCCCGCGTCTTCACGCCCGAGGACAGGGCGGTGCAGTCGCCCAACTCCGATACGCCCTACAGTTTCCTGGCGCTGGATCTGCGTACCGAGCCCTACGTGCTGAAGGTCCCGAAAATCGAAAAACAACGCTACTTCAGCATCCAGCTCATCGATCTTTATACCCACAACTTCGATTACATCGGCAGCCGTGCCACCGGCAATGGTGGCGGCGATTTCCTGATCGCCGGCCCCGGCTGGCAGGGCGACGCGCCTGACGGGATAAAGAAAGTCATTCGCTCGGAAACCGAGCTTGTGATTGCCGTCTACCGCACGCAGCTGTTCGGCCCCGACGACCTCGACAAGGTCAAGGCCATCCAGGCCGGCTACGAGGTGCAGCCCCTGTCGGCGTTTCTCGGCCAGCCCGCACCCGCGGCGGCGCCGGCGATCGAGTTCATCGAACCTTTGACGCGCGAGGAGATCACCAAATCGCCGAAAGTTTTCCAGCAGCTGAATTTCGTGCTGCAGTTCTGCCCCACGCACCCCTCCGAGCAGGAACTCATGGAGCGTTTCGCCAAACTCGATATCGGCGCGGGCAAGACCTTCGACTGGGACGCGTTCTCGCCGGACATCCAGGCCGCCATCGGCCAGGGCATCGCCGATGCCTGGGCAGACTTCGCGCAGCTGAAGGCACGGGGGGACGCGGGCGAGATCGGCACCGCCGATATCTTCGGCACGCGCGAGCACCTGCAGAACAACTACCTCTACCGCATGGCCGCCGGCGCGCTCGGTCTCTGGGGCAACAGCGAGGCAGAAGCCATCTATCCGGCCTACTGGAATGACACCGACGGCCAGGCACTGGATGGCGCCAATCGCTACACCCTGAGGTTCGCGTCGGGCCAGCTACCCCCCGTAAATGCCTTCTGGTCGCTGACCATGTACGAGTTGCCGGAGATGCTGCTGGTGGCCAATCCCATCGACCGCTACCTGGTCAACTCGCCCATGCTCGACGATTTCGTGCGCAACGACGACGGTGGCGTCACCCTCTATATCCAGCACGAGTTGCCGGGCAGGGCCCTCGAACCCAACTGGCTGCCGGCGCCCGCAGGCCCGTTCTTCATGGCGATGCGACTCTACTGGCCGAAAGCCGAGGCCCTGGACGGCACCTGGGAGCTGCCGCCGCTCATGCGAGCGCCGTAAAACATGCAATCAGGAGTGATACTTATGAGCAGGCAACGATCACTACCGTTTAAGACCGGTATACTGGCCCTTACACTATGGCTGGCGCCGGGATTGAATGCGGCGGAGCCTGCGGCTCCGCCACGGCTGGTGCTGCAGATCACGGTCGACGCCCTGCGCGGAGACCTGCCCGGCCGCTATGCCCATCTGTTCGGCGACGGCGGCTTTCGCTACCTGATGGGCCAGGGCGTGCACTACACCAACGCCCATTACCAGCACGCCAATACCGAAACCATCGTCGGACATGTGTCCCTGGCGACCGGCTCCGTCCCCGCCGCCCATGGCATGGTGGGCAACATCTGGTTCGACCGCGAAAAGGGACGGCGGGTCTACAACATCGAAGATCCCGATCACCATCTGCTTACCGCCGGCGCCGACGTCGACCGCAGTATCGAGATCGACCCGACCCAGAAAGCGGCGCAGGTGGACGGCCGATCGCCGGCGACCATCCTGTCCTCGACCTTCAGCGACGAACTGGCCGTACACTATGGCGGCCGGTCGAAGATCTTCGGGATTTCGATCAAGGACCGCGGCGCGGTGTCGCTGGCCGGTCATGCGGGCAAGGCGTTCTGGTTCTCCAAGGCCACCGGCGAGTTCGTCACCAGCAGCTACTACTACGACGCCTACCCCGAATGGGTAACCGCCTGGAATGCCGGCAAACCCGTACAGGCTTATGCCGGCCGGTCCTGGGAGCTGATGCAGGATGCCTCCCGCTACCTGTTCGGCGACAGTGACGAGCGTGAATACGAGATCGATTTCCCCGGCTTCGGCCGCTCCTTTCCGCATGCCTACGGTGCTGCGGACGACAAGTATTTCACCACGCGCCTGACGCTCAGCCCGGCCGGCGACGAGCTGACCCTGAAATTCGCCAAGGCGCTGCTCGACAACGAACAGCTCGGCCAGGACGAGGTACCGGATTACCTCGCGGTGAGCTTTTCCTCGACCGACTATGTCGGCCATCTGTTCGGTGCCTCGAGCCTGGAATCCGAGGACAATCTGGCGCGGCTCGATCGCACCCTGGCGGAGCTGTTCGCCTACGTCGACGACACGGTCGGGTTGGACAACACCCTGATCGTGCTGTCGGCCGATCATGGCCAGCCCGAGGTACCGGGACGCCTGCACGAGCTGGGTATCGAACACGCCGATTACTTCGACACCGACGCACTCGACAGCACCCCGGCCATCGCGGCGCTGAAACAGCAGTTCGGTATCGGCGAAGAGCTTATCGAGGGCTACTTCCACCCCTACCTGTACCTGAACCGCGACCTGATCCGCGACAAGGGTCTGGACCAGGCCGCGGTGGAAAGGGTCGTAGCGGCCGAGCTGGTCAAGTTCGACGGCATCGCGGCCGCGGTCTCCAGTATCGCGCTTCGCACCGCCAGCCTGCCGGACACCCTGCTGATGCGCGCCATCTTGCGCAACTTCCACCCCAAGCGCTCGGGCGATATCTACCTCGTGTTCGAACCGAACATCTTCATCAATGACTTCGACGGGCTGACGGTGGCATCTACCCATGGCTCACCCTGGCGCTACGACACCTACGTACCGGTTATCTTCGCCGGCGCCGGACTGCAGGCGAAGACCGTTAGCCGACCGGTTACCCCCTACGATGTGGCGCCGACGCTGGCGAACTATCTTGGCGTCAAGCCGCCTTCAGGTGCCATTGGCAACCCGCTGGCCGAGGTCGTCGGTGACTGAGTCGCTAACGGCGGTCGCCAGTGATATCCCCCCGGGAGGCACCTCAACGACCCCGGGCATCATCCGTCCGCGCTAGCCGTTGCAGCCTCTGCTGTTGACTACACTCAGAAGAATTGCCGTATTGCACCGGATGACACCGTGGCCAATCGCCGACAAGCGGGTACCTCAGTGGAAATGCGCATGTACCTGATCGCATGCATGGCTATCATGCTCGCGTGCTTCACGCCATCGGGCTGGACAGCCGAGACGGACGTCACCATTGACGCCGACCCGCTACGACCGGCCGATACCTCCAGTCCGCGCGACACACTGGACAGCTTTCTTACCGATTTCAGCCTGCTGGTGAAGGACTACAGCCAGTCCCGGCCCAGCGATAAAATCTACCGGACCTTCGTTCGTGCCAGCCAGACCCTTGACTTCAGCGCTAGCCCGGAAAGTAAATCCTGGAACGTTCGCAGTGAGCGCATGGCGCTGTTATATGAACTGCTGGCACGGGTTCCACTGCCACCGCCGGAGCAGATTCCGGGAGACGACGAGGTCGCCGAGAGCGGCATCACCCAGTGGAGAATTCCGAACACCGATCTGGCCATTGTCCAGATCCGGGAAGGTCCCCGAGCCGGACAGTTTCTGTTTTCGGCCGGGACGGTCCAGTCCCTGGACCGCCTGTATCGGCAGGCAAAACATCTGCCCTATACGCCGGGCACTGCCAGCGGGATTTACGAAGCCATGTTCGGTGCCGAAACCCGGGTAAATGTACCCCATCAAATTCTGCGCGAGCGCCTGAAACCGGTCGATACCTCAAGCCCGCGCTCGACTTTCGAGAGCCTTCTCGACCTCGTTAACAGGGCCTACCAGCTCGCCGGTGAGGCCAATGATGCACTGCAGGCCCAGCCCCCGCGGATTACACACCAACAGGCGATCGAGGCCGAGACCCGTGCCCGCGAACTGCTCAGACGGGCCAGCAGCACACTCGATCTGAGCCAGGTGCCGGTCGCATTGCGCGAGAGCGCGAGTATAGAAGCCTCACTGCTACTGAAGGAAATTCTCGACCGGATGCTGTTGCCGCCGCTCGATGTAATGCCCAATGCACAAATGCTGGCAGCGTTACGCGCCAAAGCGGATGAGGCAAACCGAAGCCAAGCGGAGCCCCTGCGCTGGAGAGTACCGGATACTCAGCTGGAAATAGTGGAAATCACCGAAGGTGATCGAACGGCGCAGTTTCTCTTCAGTGCACGTACGGTACGGAACCTCATTGAGACCTACAAGAAAATCGATGATTTACCCTATCGCAAGGTACAGTTTGGCGGAACCGAGATGGAGTATATGTCTCCGGAGATTTCACCAGGCTTCTACGAAAGTTATATTTCTGCCTCCGGCTATCTTGTGCCGGAGGCGCATTTTTTTGGCAGGATGGTGAGCATTTTGCCGGCCTCGTTCAGGGAAATGTACGGCAGGCAGATGGTATGGCAGTGGATCGGACTCATTCTATGCGCGCTGGTGACGCTGCTGTTCGTCCATTACCTGACACGTGCATCAAGACGGCTGATAAAAGGACTCAAAGCGCCGATCCGCGACTGGCTCAAGGTGCTTACCTGCGCCCTGACCGTCTCCGTTTTCCTGTTGGCCGAAGCCGTTATCGGACGAAGTCTCAAGTTTACGGGAAACGTTCAGGCCGTCGTGACGACGACTATCACGATAGTGCTGCTGTTGCTGACAGCCAGGCTGGCCTATCTGTTTTGCCGAGCGATAGGTGAGACAATCGCTTCCCCGCGCCGCATGAAAGGCAGAGTTTCAGAGGCGGCATTACTGAAAATCGTGGCCACCGTCGTCGGCTTTATTATCGCGGTTGGCATCGTGATACTCGGTCTGAGAGCACTTGGTACCGACCTTATGCCAGTTCTCGCAGGGCTTGGCATTGGTGGCCTCGCGATTGCGCTGGCGGCCCAGACTACCATCGCCAACTTTATCGGCGGTCTCATTCTGCTGGCCAACAAGCCGATTCAGGTCGGCGAATTCTGCCGCTATGGCGAAGACCCTTCCAGTGACTGGCTGCGGATCGGCACTGTCGAGGAAATCGGCTGGCTGGCCACGCGTATTCGCGGAACCGACAGAACCGTGACCACCATCCCGAACGCCGAATTTTCCAACATGCACATCGTAAATCTTACCCGGCGCGACCAGCGCCTGATGAAAACGACGCTGCAACTTCGTTACGAAACAACACCGGATCAGTTGCGTCACATCCTTATCAGGATTCGGGAATTGCTGCTGGGCCATCCGATGGTAATAGCCGATCCGGCACGCGCCCGGTTCGTGGCCTACGGCGCCTATTCAAAAGATATCGAGATTTACTGTTATCTGCATTGCACCGAACAAAACGAATTCCTGGCTGTTCAGGAAGATTTGCTGTTGCGCATGGAAGATATCGTGACGTCGGCTGGCAGCGGTTACGCCTTCCCGTCACACACCACCTATATCGCACGCGATAGCGGAATTGATGATACGGGGCGCAAGAAGGCCGAAGCTGACGTAGAACGGCTTCGAGCCACGGGAAAGCTGCCATTTCCGGAATTCGATGAAGAAGAGCGTGATCGACTCGAGGACCGGCTGGATTACCCGCCCAAGGGCTCGTCCGGTCATGGGGTAACCTGAATCCTTCGGCACCCAAAACCGGCCGATAGGACCGAATAAAACTATATTCCTGCAGGACGAATAAAACATTGCCGGGAGGTTTGTCAGGTCATTGGATACAGACCTATGCTTAGGGACAAACAGCCGAGAGGTGTGCCGAAAGACTCAGATCGCCAGTTGCAAACAGCTTTAATGCCCGCAGGCGGTAAGTATAAGAGGTCATGACCTATGAGACGCTCACACAGATACTGGTTGACACTGCTGATGGTCGGCGTCACGACACTTGGCGGGACGCGCGTGGTTACAGCGGCGCCCAGCCCTGCCGACTGTGCCGCCGAGGCCGACCGGGCTTCCCGAGACAGTGGTTCGATCGTGGGTGGGGCCGGTATCGGCGCCGCAACCGGTGCCATGTTTGGCGTCATTGTGGGGGACAGCCGCAGGAGCGCCCGACGTGGTGCGGCGCTGGGGACCGTCGCCGGCGGCGTACGCCAGGGCGTTCGCAGGGAAGATGTCTACAAGAATGTTTACGACGCCTGCATGCGCAGACAATAGTAACCCGGCGTGCAAATAGATTCGTTATCTCTTTGCACACCGGGTTAATAGCAAATTGAACCCGACTGGGGGACTGGTTATGAGAAAGATGATTCGCACACTGATTCCTACCTTTATCGCTTCTGCAACCCTGTTTTCAGCTCCGTTGATCGCCGCCGAGGAAGAAGAAAAGCCTGTCGAAATGAGCAGCTACCTGTGCAAGGATGTGATGCGTTTGTCAGGATCGGACCGGGATATCGCCATGGCCCTGATGCACGGCTACATCCTGGGGAAAAAAGGCGAGACAACTTTCGTTTCCACCGAGCTGAACCAGCAGTCGAACGAGTTTTTCGAAGTCTGCCTGGACCAGCCACAGGCAAATGCCATGGCGACATTTGAGGAAGTCACCAAATAATCAGGGCCTGTTTCGTCAGAAAATATTGCAATGAAAACAGGCTGGAGCAGAACTCCCAGAAATGTCCTGAAAGCATTGTGCTATGGGATTGTGGGCGCTTTGGTAATTCTGCTGATCGTCGCGGTGCTCTATCTGAACAGCCGCGCCGACTTGAATGTCTGGCACAAGGCCGATCTGGACGAAGAGTTCAACGCCGAAAAAGGGCTGTCAGACTTTCAGCAATACCTGTCACTGGAAGCGCGCCTATTCCAGCAGCTCGAAGAAGACGTTTACCAAAAGGTTCCGGCAGAACAGCAAGCCAATATCAATCGATATACCCGTGGTAGCCTCTCGGACCCGGAGCGCTGGCCAACGAACTGGAACCGGACTTTCGAGCTGAGTGCAGAGCAACCGACCGCCGGTATTCTGCTGCTGCACGGTATGTCCGACTCCCCCTACAGCCTGCGCCAGTTGGGCACCGTTCTCAATGGCGCGGGGGCCTACGTGATCGGCTTGCGCCTGCCCGGCCACGGCACTGCGCCATCTGGACTGACCGACCTCGAATGGCAGGATCTGGAAGCCGCCGTCGAGTTGGCGATGCGCCATTTGGCGAACCAGAGCAAAGGCCAGCCACTGTACATTATTGGTTATTCGACGGGCGCGGCCCTGGCGGTGCTCTATGCACTGTCTGCACTGGAGGATAACCGCCTGTCACGGGCGGACGGCCTGATCCTGGTATCGCCCGCCATAGGCGTCAGCTCGCTGGCCGTCCTGGCGGTATGGCAGGCCCGGCTCGGTCGCTGGCTCGGCCTGGACAAGCTGGCGTGGAACTCTATTTCTCCCGAATATGATCCCTTCAAATATGGCTCCTTCGCCATCAACGCCGGCGATGTCGTCTACCGGATCACCGGAGAGATCCAGCGCAGAATCGACGATGCGCAGAAAAACGGCACGCTGAGTGATTTGCCCCCACTGCTCGCCTTTGCCTCGGTGGTCGATGCCACGGTTTCAACGCCGGCCCTGGTCAGCGGCCTTTTCGACCGCCTGCCTGCCGCAGAGCATGAACTGGTGCTGTTCGATATCAATCACAATGCCAACATTGAACCGATCATGCGGGCCGACACCGACGCCGTGTTGCGGCTTCTGCAGACGGACGAGGATCGCCCCTACATTCTCAGCCTTGTCAGTAACGAGCCCAGTCGGGGAGATACTGTCATGGTCAGTCGGACGGCACCTGCCGACGCAATCGGTTCCGAGACACCCCTGGATATCGGCTGGCCCGAGGACCTCTACTCCCTGAGCCATGTCGCCCTGCCCTTTCCGCCGCAGGATCCGTTGTATGGCGGACCCGATGCAGCCGAAAGCCCCGGTATCCGGCTAGGCGACTTCGCACTGCTGGGCGAACGCGGCGTGTTGCAGATACCGGCGGCCGAAATGCTGCGCCTGCGCTGGAATCCGTTCTATCGCTACCTCGAGAAACGGGTACTCGATTTTCTCGCACTGTCGCCAACGCAGGAGCCGCACAACTGAGCAGGCGCGGAGTGTTATGCACAATCACCGCTGATCGCCCGCATCCGGCGCCAGATCCGGTGGATTTTCGATAACGTCGGACCCGCTGGCCGCGATCGCAAACAACATGAGAATTATCAGTGCCCCATGGTGTAAAAACCGAACACCGGAGTGTTTCATCATGAGCTCCTGATCGAAGCTCACCGATTCCGTGGTGGGTGCCCATTCCGCTTACGCACGAATTTCGGCGGCCAATCAGAAGGTCCAGATCAGGCCGATCTGCCAGCCTTCCTGCCGTGCATCATAGACAAAGTCGTCTTCGTCATAATCGACATCGATTATCCGGTAACCGATGCCCGTGCCGATGGCATCGGTCCACTGATAGCCGATATTGGCATTGATCTCGTAAAAGGAGTCGGACCCGACGCCAAAACCGCCGACGGCCCCACCACCGGCCAGGAAGAAACGCGAACTTCCCAGCGGCCAGTGGCCTTTGAATCCGAGCAGCGGATCGATCCAGGAATCGTCATCGGAGCGCTTTTGACCCGCCAGCATTCCCAATCCACCTTTGAAGCGCAGCTCGCCATCGACATTCCAGTAACGCCCCCCGGCCAGCAAATCCATTGCCGCACCGGCACTGTTGTACAGTTCGTATTGATACGCGAGTGTAGCAATGGTCGTCTTGGTGGTGGTTTTGGCCTTGAGGTTGACCGGGTCCGGCACAAGCTCCTCCTCGGAGCGCACATCGGCGTAGAACAGGTCGGCAAAGATACCGTGGGATCCTTTCTTCGCGCTCATCAGTACCATCAGCGAGGTTTCGGTATCATCCAGCGCATCACTTGCCGAGATGTCGACGGGCGCCGGTGGCAGCCCGACGATCCCCACGTCACCCTCCAGACCGGCAAACCATAAATAGGGCGTCAGATTGAAGCGCCACTCCGGCTCCGCCAGAGCGGGCAGCGCATAAAGGGCCAGTCCACACGCAACAACTTTACGAAGATGATTCATTGTCTATCCAGTGCCTGATTGTTCTGCCTCACAACACAGCGGCCACAACAGAGAACAATACCTCCCTGATACTGCGCATCGCTGATCCCCAAAACTTACATCTGCGGTCGACGAGCCCCGAAAGCGAGCTTGCCTCGCTCACTGCGATATACACTCAGAACCGACGAAGCATCCCCACGCCGATCAACTTGACCGTGGTATCGTAAAAATCGATATCGTGATCTTCCTCGAACCAGGCCAGGGTGAAGTTGGCTGACCAGTCCTTCCAGCCAAAAGGCTCGACATAAAAAGAGGTCCAGCTGCCGCCCAGGCGTTCCGTCTCATCCTTTTTGCCAAAAACCGGATTGGTTTTATCGTACTCCAGGTCGGCATAGGTGAAATTGACCACATGACGCCAACGCTTGTTCGGGGAGTAGATATAGAGCATCTCCAGGCCTGCGCCATCATTCGACATGGCGCCACCATCGAGGTCATTGTCGATAAACCGGATGCCGGGCGTCACGATATGCCGTTTGTCATCCGACGAAAATTCATAGCGAACGTCGAACCGGTTGATATCGCCGTTGCGATCCAGCAACCGCCGCTCGGCAGCGGACAACCCCAGCGCCTCGCCGCTGCGCTCCCTGTCGATATCGACTTCCGAACTGGTGTATTCAAGTTCCAGCCCGGTGCCGAATATTTGCTGCCAGTAGATGTTCGCGCCCGAGACATCCCGGTCGGTCCGCTTGCGCTTGACCCCGGTCAGATAGGGATCCTGCCAGACTTCTGTCACAACCGACGTTCTGCGCAGGCTGGCGCCGATGATACCGGCATCGCCAATCCCCTGCCGGACTCCCGCGACACTGTTCAGATCGAAGCGCAGAAAGTCTTCCAGCAGATTGCCCAGGTATAGCTGGGTGCGCGACTCGGCGAAAGTATAGGAGAGTTCGAAGTTAACCATCGGCAGGACGCCGGACTCGTCATCGGGACTGCTGTTCAGGCTGTCGATTTTCTCCGGCCCAAGATCGATATCGCCAAGCGCCGCGATATTGGCCAGGACATTAGTCTCGGTGGTATAAGCGCCCGCACCAAGATTGATAAATCCGCTGAAGCCGTCTTTTTGGGGAATGATGACAGCCGCCTGGGCCATCCCGGCCCCCGCAATCCCGGTTATCAGCGTCGCCAGTACAAACGTCGGGGTACTCTTACCAATTCGTTGCATCGAGACTCCCTCTGATTAAAATCCATATTAGAAGAGGTATAGGCCAAAATGGATTGGCTTGCCAAAAAACCTTACGCTTTTCAAGGCTTAATCCACCTCGAGATGATTTTTGCGGCCTCGAGTACACCTTTATCACTGTAGGCATAGGTTCCCTAGAACGGCTGCCGGAAAAACATCTGCACCGCCCCGCCCTCCTCCGAGACCCCGGCGTCAACGCGAATCACGAGCCCGTAAACCAGAGCGCGAACACCACCTCCCAGGCTGACTTTCATGTCCCGGTGCAACTCGCCCAGGCTCCACTTGTCGGCGACCCTGCCCACCTCCAGGAAGCCAACCCACTGCCACCAGGGGATGCCAAGACTGCTGATCAGCGGGACTTCTGAAAGCGCGTTCCACTTCGGGATGTAACGATATTCGGCCGTATAGTTGATCGCGGCCCTGTCGTGAAACCGATGGCCGGGATAGGCACGCTGACGTTCAAGCCCGCCAAGCGTCGACCCTTCGAACAACGGCGCGCGGTGAAACACCCGCTCTCCGTCGCTGTTGATATGGAATGAGTTCCAGGTGGGTACGTCCGAGGTCCAGACATCCAGTGCCAGCACCCGTTGCCGGGCCTTGGCCGTTGCGCCGAGATCGAAAAACTGGCTGTGGCGGAACTGCACGGATGTCCAGCTGCTGGAGTCCTCGAGAAATCCCCAGTCACGTGACAGTGTCAGGCGTTGACGGGTACCCCGCGTGGGGTTGTTGTACCAGTCGGTATTGTCGTACTCCAGTGACAGCTTGATACCGGCCGTGCTGTTTTCGAACGAGTCGCCGCTGCTGTCCTGCTCGAAGTTCTGGTCGCGGTAAAACGGCCGCAACTCCAGCGTCGTGCGCCCGGACTGCAGCGGATTCCAGCCGCGCCCACCCGCTTCCGCTCCGGGTACCAGCAGACCCTTTTCCAGATAGAAGTCGTGAATCGGGTCACCCCGGCCATCCCCCACCGGCAGCAAATAGCGCAGGGTGACATAGCCGAAGAGATCGTCACCGGAGGCGGTAATAAAGTTGTCGACATCGGAATCGTTGGAACCGGCCCGCTCGTCGGGAAAGTCGGGGTTGCCGGACTGGTAGGTATCGACTTCGTCCCAGTTGGAATACATGAAGGCGGAATCGATGAAAAGGCGATCGGAAAATGGCAGCAGCACATCCGAGTTGGCCCAGAACAGCTGGTAGGAACCGTTCTGGCCGGCCCAGACATTACCCACAGAGATAACCTGGTCCTGGATGTAGCCCTTGCCGATAAACACCGCCGCAGCGGCAAGGCCGGTATCCGCATTGTAGAAACCGTATGGGATGATGCGTGCGGCGTTCTCGCCCTCCTCCAGCTGGGGGCCGGTCACCTCGACATTGTTGTTGATCGCCTGCGCATTCGACGCCAGCAGCGCCAGTACGGCCACAACCGAACGTATAGAAACAATTTGGATGCCTTTGGTCATGCCCGAATGCCCTTAGAGTTGATTTTCGATCGGCAACAACCTGTACAGGGGCACCATGAAGCGACGCCCCCAGCCCGCCAGCGGCTCATTGCGATATACCTCCCGCTCCCCGCCATTCTCGTAAACCCAGTACAAGTCGTCGTTTTCGTTCATCCCGACCCGGAATGTTGTGGCCGGTAATTCGGCCAGAACGGTTTCGGCAAACCTCTTGCCGACATCCGCAGAGTCGATAAACAAACCCATTTCGGTGTTGATCAGTAGCGAACGGGGATCGAAATTCAGTGACCCCACAAAGATCGTCTCCCGATCGATAACGCTGGCTTTGGAGTGCAGAGTAATCAGCTCCGGGCGGTGTCCCCATTCGGTTTCAGCACCGGGGCGGTCGACGCGGATTTCGAAAAATTCGACCCCGGCCTTCAGCAGGCGTTTGCGGTAGCGGCTGTAACCGGCATGTACCGGAACGTGGTTGGTGGAAGCGAGCGAGTTGGTGACGACGATCACACGGACGCCCCGCGCCAGGCAGTCCTCCAGTAACCGCGCGCCGATTTCCTGCGGTACGAAGTAGGGCGTGACGATCAGGATCTCGTGCTGTGCCGATCGTAAACGACGACCGATTTCCCGGCCCAGCGTGGCCAGCGCGTCATCGCCCACCGAACCCAGCAGTTTAGTCGGACTGTCGGTTACCAGTTCGGCCTTGGCCGCCACCGGTTCGACACGTCGATTGGCAATATCCTGCACGAACGTGCTGTTGACCGCCTGGGCATAGAGGCTTTCGCTGCTAATGTCGGTCTGTTCACGGATCAGTCGACGCCAGTGGTCCAGGTTATTCGAATCCACCTCGCGTCCGAACGCCGCGACCGGAACCGAAAGGTCACTATTCCAGAATTCATCGAATCCTGTGCTGATCTGCTTAACCACGGGGCCAATGGCGAGGACTTCGAAGTCATCGAATTTGACGTCCTGCTTGAGCTCGAAATATTCCTCCGCGATGTTCCGCCCGCCAACGATACTCAGGCTATTGTCGACGGTGAACGACTTGTTGTGCATGCGCCGATTGGCGCGTCTGAAATCCAGCAGGTAGTTCCAGTATTTGAACCCCTGGCGAGACAGGGGATTGAACAGCCTGACCTCGATATTGGGGTGCGAGTCCAGCAACGTCAGCGCATCGTCCACATTCGGCGTGAATATATCGTCGATCAGCAACCTGACCCGCACGCCCCGGTCCGCCGCACTCAACAGCTTGCCGGTAAAGAGAGCGCCGGCTTCGTCCGGCTTGATAATGAAATACTGGGCGTCGATCGAGGTCTGCGCCGTTTCCATCATGCGCAGACGCGCGCCAAGGGCCTCGATACCGTTGCGCAACGGGTAAAAACCGGAATGTTCGCCCTGCTCTGTGTGCCACGTCCGGTCGATTTGTCCAAGCGTCGTTTCGGCGTCGGCTGACAGAGTCGTGCTGGAGGTCCTGGGATAGTCGTAAGGCACGCCGGCACAGGAAACCAGCGCCAGCGTCACGACCACCAGCAGCCATTTGGACCGGGAAATCCTCTTCATGCGGCACCGATGCTCGGAACCTGCTGATTGGCGGTTAGCGAACCAGCGACCGTCCGAGGTAAAAAAAGATTGCGTCATGCCCGCCTTCCGCTTTCCCCAGTCCCAGATAGACAGGACCGATAGGCGTATCGGCCCCCAGATACAGACTGCCGGCGACAATACCGTCGCTGCCGATATCGTCTTTCTCGTCCCAGACCCCGCCATACTCCAGCGAGCCGCCAAGATACCACTGGAAGTATGGCAGCGGATCGAAACGCCGGTAGTAGAGTGCGGTCACCGCCATGGCCTGCTCGCCACTGAGCTGGTCGTTGGCAAATCCGGAGAGCGTCAGGAAGCCGCCCAGGGTAAAGCGGTCCTGAATGGCAGCGTCTCCCGACAGGGTGCTATCCAGAAAACCACCCAGCCCCAGAATATGACCGTTGTCGAAGGGCACGAATTTAGCCGCGTAGCTACTGAGCTGGTCAAATTCACCGTCGCTGCCCAATTCCTCCTGCGCGGTCGAGTATTCAACGCGCCCCACCCACCCGGTTTGCGGGAAATTGACATTGTCGAGACGATCGAAATAAATCGACGTAAAGAGTTCGGCGGTATCGAAATCGAACTCGGACTCGCCATCCACCGTCCCGGTGCGCAGTTCGACATCGCCGGTGTAATAGCGATATCCCAGCCGCCCCTCCCCATAGACGCCGAACTCGCGGCCCATGGCCAAGTCGATGAGCCCCTCGTTGACATTGAAATCGGCCAGCCGGCGATCGTCGTGGCCGTCGAACAGCGAAATAACGCGTCGCCCGTAGGCCATTTCGGTATCGATGAAATAGCGCGAAAGCGGATCGAGCGGCTGATACCACTCGACCGATGCTTTGGGCTCTCTCCCAAGCTGCAAGGAGGTCCGGATTTCCCCGTTGAGCGGGTTGATGCCGGTCCGCAAATAGCCGAAGCCGAAATTGTAGAAACTGTCCCCCTCTTCGTTGCCGGAGAGCTGCACGCCCAGCTGGAGATAGTTGGGGCCCCACTTGCGGGCGACGGCGCTGACCAGCAGCCCCGACTGGCCATTCTCCTCGATCACGTCGTAGCGGACGCTCTGGAACAGTTCCAGGCCGTAGATATTGCCGATGTCCTGCTCCAGCCGGGCGCGGTCCAGCGGCTCGCCGATGCGCTGGCGCAAGCGGTCCCGGATCATGGCGTCATCGACGGTCGAATCGTTCTCGATCCGTACAAAATGCACGATAGGCCGGGCCGAATCTGGTGCCGGGTTCAGCGACGCCTGGTAGGCCCGGTAGCCACCTTTGGACAGTGACAACCCCGATAACTGCTGACGCTTCGACTCGGCGGCTTCAGCACCCAGCGGAATCGCGTCGGTGGCGCGTTCGAAATCGCCACTGGATATATCACCGAGCGCCGGCACGATCAGGACATCGCGATCCGTCAGGGTCGCGATCTGACGATCGGCATTGCTGCGTGTCAGAATCGAGGTCAGCTGGGCCGTGATTTTGAATAGATTATTGACCTGCTCGGCCGGGAGGTAAGGGGAACTGATATCGACGGCAATCACGATATCGGCACCCATGTCCCGCACCACATCGATGGGAATATTGTTGGTGATACCGCCATCGACCAGCAGCTTGCCATCGATTTCGGCGGCGGCAAAGGCGCCCGGCACGGCCATGCTGGCGCGCATCGCGGTCGCCAGATCGCCCGTTCGCAACACCACGGCCTGGCCGTTTGACAGGTCAGAGGCGACGGCCCGAAACGGAATCCGCAGGTTGTCGAAATCGTCCACGTCGGTCACCGGGAGGGTCAGTTCCCGCAATGCCAGATCGAACTTCTGGCCCTGAATGGCGCCGGTCGGAAATTTCAGCGTCCCATCATCGGCAATGCCCGGCTTGGCCTTGATCAGGTAAAGGTCATCATCCCGCTTTCTGCGAAACGAACGCTCTTGCCGCGGCGGGTCATCGCTGAAAATATGCGCCCAGTCCATGGTTTCAAGCGCCTGTTCGATGGCGTCCGGACGCATGCCCGATGCATAGAGGCCGCCGACAATGGAGCCCATGCTGGTCCCGGCGATGTAATCGATGGGAATGCGCAACTCTTCGAGCACCCTGAGCACCCCTACATGCGCGGCACCGCGCGCGCCACCGCCACTGAGCGCCAGTCCCACCCGGGGACGGGATGCCGATGCGACGTCTGCAGCAAACAGCGGTGGGCACATCAATGAAAGGCAAAGCCCGAGCCAGAACACCAGATTGCGAATATCGAAGACGGAGTTGACGATTACTTTGCAGGACATGGAAAACGCCTGTGCCTCCCTGTAATCAAGCGCCGGATCGCGTACGCGCCTGCGGAACAGGCAGCGATCGTTCCAGTATAGAAGCCGCTTGGCCGCAGCGTGGCACGCAAAGTGCCTTGACGACAGCAGCAAAAATAGCCGGACAGACGTCAGCGTTTTACCCGACGGGCGATAAAATGTGAAACCGTCGGCGGCTCATCGCCGATATGAAAGCTTCTTTTGCGCTTCCAGATTGCCTTGTCATGCGCGGTTACCCGCTCGTGCTGACGCATGTGCTCGACCCAGGAGCCGTCTACAAAATACTCAACGAATCGTCCCGGTATCGCGGCGTCCTGGAACAGCTCCCACGACAGCGCCCCGTTACGCAACCGATTGCGCCGGCTTTCCTGCATCAGTATCACGAAATCATCGGCCCGCGCCGGGTCGATGCTGTATTCGATTTGTACCATGACCGGTTCACGGTGGGGCTCCACGGGTACCGACAGCGCTGGTATCGTCCAGTAGAGATCCGGCGTCAGGTCGCGCGCGACCGCGGATTCCAGTGAAATACGCCGCACCAGCAGCAATACCAGCACCGCCGACAGCGCCGCCACGGTCAGGCTGGTGCGGATGTCGGTCAGGCTGGCTACCTGTCCCCAGAGTGCGGCACCACCGGCGGTGCCCCCCATCATCGCCATCTGGTACATCGACATGCCCCGGGCTCTGACCCAGTCCGGCAGTGACAGCTGAACGCTGATACTGATGGAGTTGGCGGTGGCCAGCCAGGTAAGCCCGGACACCAGCAGCGCCGGCAACGCCAGCCAGAGGTTCGGTGCCAGCGCCAGACACAGCGTTGCCAGGGCATTGATCAGGGCGCCATATTGCGCCACCTGGTCGCGGTTCAACAGCTGCCGGATTCTGGGCAGCAATAGCGCCCCCAGAATGGCGCCGCCGCCCATTGTCGCCAGCAGCAAGGTATAGGTACCGGCGTTGCCGCCAGGCAGCTGCTTCGCGACCAGCGGCAGCAGCGCGATTCCGGCGACGGAAAACAGGAAGAATGACATGCTGCGCAGCAGCAGGCCCTGGAACTCGGGCGATTGCTGGCAGTACTGGAAACCGACACGCATCGCACCGAAAAACCGCTCGGCCGGAAGCGAGCTGACCTTGCTGTCACGCTTCCAGCGTACCAGCGCCAATGCCACCAGCACCGAGAGCGCGGCATTGAGCAGGAACACCCAGGCGCCACCGGCAGTGGCGATAATCGCACCGGCGATTATCGGGCCGATGACACGGGCACCATTCATCGCCACACCGTTCAACGCCAGCGCCTTGCCCAGTTCGAGCCGGGGCACGAGCTCCGGCACCAGCGCCGCGAACACCGGCCAGCGCATCGCAAGACCGATACCGTTGAGGAACGTCAGCAGCAACAGTGCCAGCGGCGTCAGGGACCCGCTCAGTGCCACGATGCACAACAGTGTCGCCACCGACGCCACCCAGACCTGGGTGAAGATAAAATAGCGCCGGCGATCGACGATATCGGCCAGCGCGCCGCTGGCCAGTCCCAGCAGGAATACCGGCAGCGTCGACGCCGCCTGCACCAGCGCCACCATGACCGGCTCGCCACTCAAGGACGTCATCAGCCAGGCAGCGGTGGCATCGTTCATCCACATGCAGAGGTTCGCCGTCATCCAGGCAAACCAGAGCATGCGGAACACCGGATGGCGCAGCGGCGTCCAGGGGGAGCCGGGGGCAGAGCGGGACATTGTCGACGGAGTGTCGTGATCGTTGGCCAAGCTTACCGTCTCTCCATGTACAGACTCAGTCAGGAAAGTATATGCCAGCCGCTTGTTATTCCGTTGAAAGCCGGAAACGCGGGATGGTTTTATTTTACTTAGGTTGGGTCAAGCGACGCAGGAGCGGACCGCCAAGGATGGCGGAAATACTGTCATTGCAGGAGCAAATGACAGTGGACCCAACACCTGACTGCGGCACCCGAGGCCAATCGATCTGCACGGCGATCGATATGATGGGTTACGCCGCCCGTGATCCTGTGCCATTCGGCCCCCGCTGGGGTAGCGGCTCCACCCATCCTACGCCAGTCCACAGGTTACGTTGTCGATTTCTGTGCAACGTCAACGATCAGGCGACGGATCCACTCATGCGCGCGGTTCTGTTGCAGCAGCGGGCTCCAGGCCATCTTCAGTTCGAATTTCGGAATCTCGAACGGTGGCTCGCGCATCAGCAGGCGCGGGTTGTCGCGCTGCAGCAGCGCTGCGCGGGTCGGGATGGTCACCACCAGGTTCTTCTGCTCGGCCATCCGCGCCGCCGACTGATAATGGCGGGTAAAAACATTGATGTGGCGCTGCCGGCCGATCTTCTTCAGCGCCTCGTCGACCCAGCCCAGGCGTTTGATGTCCTGCGGCGTGATCCCCATGCTCGCGCCCATGCCGGTCTTGCTGACCCAGACATGGCCGGCTTTCAGGTAGGTATCGAGACTGTAGTCCGCTGCGATCGGATTGTCGCGACTGAACAGGCAGGAAAAGCTGTCCCACCACAGCGTCACCTGGTGAAAAGCCTGCGGCATGCTGTCGAAGCGGTTGATCACCAGATCCACATGCCCCTGTTCCACATCCTGGAAGCTGAGGTCGCTCGGCGTCAGCACGTCCAGCACCACCCCCGGCGCCTCGTCGGCCAGCCGTTCCAGCACCAGCGGTATCAGCGTGGATTCACCGTAATCACTGGTCATGATGCGGAACACCCGGTCGCTGGACGCGGCATTGAACTGAACGTTCGGCTCCACCGCCTGCTCTACGGTAGCCAGCACGCTGCGGATAACGGGTTGCAGCGCCAGCGCACGCTCGGTGGGCATCATGCCTTCGCTGGTCCGCACCAGCAGCGGGTCGGAAAAAGTTTCGCGCAGCCGGCGCAGGCCATTGCTCATCGCCGGCTGGGTGATACCCAGCAGGCTGGCGGCCCGGGTGACGTTGCGCTCGCGCAGCAGAACATCCAGATACACCAGCAGATTCAGGTCCAGACGCTCCAGACTCATCCCCTATCCCTCCGCGCAACACCAGTATTTATCAGTACTTCAGACAAATATTTCGCCTCTGAATGTTACAAATAGAACCCATTTATTTCAATTATGCCAGCAAAGCCCTTAGTATTGGCTTCGAACAATTACGACAGCGACCGGCGCAACGGCCGCAACCACTACCGAGGGATCAACAATGTCATACCGTGAACAGATCGACGCTATCGCCAGCCTGCGTGCCGCCATGGGTGACGGCTGGAGAGCCATCAACCCGGAATCGGCTGCCCGCATGAAGCTGCAGAACCGTTTCAACACCGGCCTCGATATTGCCAAGTACACTGCCAAGATCATGCGCCGGGACATGGCCGAATACGATGCCAACACTGCCGCCTACACCCAGTCGCTGGGTTGCTGGCACGGTTTCATCGGCCAGCAGAAACTGATCTCCATCAAGAAGCATTTCGGTAGCACCGACAAGCGCTACCTGTACCTCTCCGGCTGGATGGTCGCCGCGCTGCGCTCCGAATTCGGTCCGCTGCCGGATCAGTCGATGCACGAGAAGACCGCAGTCTCCGGTCTGATCGCCGAACTGTACACCTTCCTCAAGCAGGCAGACGCCTGGGAACTGAACCACCTGTTCCGGGACCTGGACGCCGCCCGCGAAGCCGGCGACAACGCCAAAGAGGAGGCTCTGATCAGCCAGATCGACAACTTCGAGACCCATATTGTACCGATCATCGCCGACATTGACGCAGGTTTTGGTAACGCCGAGGCGACTTACCTGCTGGCCAAGCAGATGATCGAAGCCGGTGCCTGCTGCATCCAGATCGAAAACCAGGTCTCCGACGAGAAGCAGTGCGGTCACCAGGACGGCAAGGTCACCGTGCCGCACGAGGACTTCCTCGCCAAGATCAACGCCGTACGCTACGCCTTCCTCGAACTGGGTGTCGACGACGGTGTCATCGTGGCGCGTACCGACTCCCTCGGCGCCGGCCTGACCAAGCAGATTGCCGTGACCAAGGAACCGGGCGACCTGGGCGACCAGTACAACAGCTTCCTGGACGGTGACGTTATCGAAAGCGCCGCCGATATCGCCAACGGTGACGTCGTCATCAAGCAGAACGGCAAACTGGTGCGTCCGAAGCGCCTGGCCTCCGGCCTGTTCCAGTTCAAGCAGGGCTCCGGCGAAGATCGCGTCGTGCTGGACTGCATCACCTCACTGCAGAACGGCGCCGACCTGCTGTGGATCGAGACCGAAAAGCCGCACGTCGGCCAGATCGCAGCCATGGTCAACCGTATCCGCGAAGTGGTGCCGAATGCCAAGCTGGTCTACAACAACAGCCCGTCGTTCAACTGGACCCTGAACTTCCGTCAGCAGGTGTTCGATGCCTGGACCGAAGCCGGCAAGGATGTCTCCGCTTACGACCGCGCCGCACTGATGAGCGTCGAGTACGACGAAACCGAACTGGCGGCCGAAGCCGATGCGCGCATCCGCAACTTCCAGCGCGATGCATCGCGTGAAGCAGGTATCTTCCACCACCTGATCACGCTGCCGACCTACCACACCGCGGCCCTGTCGACCGACAACCTGGCCAAGGGCTACTTCGGTGAGGAAGGCATGCTGGCTTACGCCGGTGGTGTACAGCGTCGCGAACTGCGCGAAGGCATCGCCACCGTGAAGCACCAGGACATGGCCGGCTCCAACATCGGCGACGATCACAAGGAATACTTCGCCGGCGAAGCCGCGCTGAAGGCCGGCGGCAAGGACAACACCATGAACCAGTTCGGCTAAGGGTTTAAAACGACTTAGATATCAACACCCTGCAACATTGCACTTCTCCGTGCGCCCAACGTGTGCCATTTTTCCCTCGGAAGATGGCGCCCGCTGGGCGCTTTTTTTTGTACCGACTTCGACGACCTGCTGGTACGCCGGACCAGCGGCCTGCATTATCATCGCAACCTGCCGAAAGACGCAGCGCCCAGCTTCATGGTGCGCGCGCTGGGCGACCCGGACGGCGCCAACCTCGACCGCATACAGGTCATCAAGGGGTGGCTCGATGCGGACGGGAAGCTCCATGAGCGGATCTACGACGTGGCGGTGTCGGGAGACCGCAAGATTGGCGCCGACGGCCGCTGCCGGGAACCGGTGGGCAACACCGTCGACGTGGCCAACGCAAGCTACACCAACACAATCGGCAACGCGACGCTTGGTGGCTACTGGAAAGACCCTGACTTCGACCCTGCACAAAAGGCATTTTACTATGTCCGTGTGATCGAAATCCCACCCCCCCGCTGGACCGCTTATGATGCGAAGTTCTTTAACATCGACATGCCTGAAGGAACAGCTATGACGGTTACGGATCGGGCCTACACCTCGCCGATCTGGTATTCGCCGAATTAAGGAAGTAAACGAAGAAACAAAGAACCGCCTCAGCAGCAGTGCCGCAGGCGGTTCTTTATGCAACCTCCCGTGAGGGGCTTTCGAGTTGGGTGCTGCACCGCCTGCATCTGCGTTTTCCCACCACAACACTGGAAATCGAAAACAGGTACGGTTTTCGCGTCAACGATCAGACACCTGGCACTGCATACAAGGCAAAGATGCGCTCCAGGCTCCACAGGGTCGCAAAGCCTCCGACACCATAGGCCAGTGGCTGTTCCAGGCTGCGCATCAGGGCCGGCAATGAAATCGCCTTGCCGACGGACGTGAAGCGCCCCAGGGTATCCAGACAGCTGGCGGCAACCCACAGCGCTGCCAGGACAGTGGCCACGAAGGCCACCTGCCCCACTTCAACACCAGCGTTGAAGGCCAGCAGCGCAGCCGGAATCTCGGTCTCGGGCAGGCCGATGTCACCCAGGGCCGAGGCGAAGCCCAGCCCATGCATCAGACCGAACAGGGACGAGACGGCGATCGGGTATCGCCAGGTCAGGGTGTCCGGCCGGGCGCAGGCGATTTCACGGGCGAGGAAAACAATGGATAAGGCGATGGCCGCCTCTGTCGGCGGCACCGGCACACGCAGGATACCCAGGGATGCCAGGGACAGGGTGATGGAATGCGCCAGGGTAAAGCCGCTGATCGTGACCAGAAGCCGATGCCAGGTCCGGGCGATGAAAATCAGGCAGGCCACAAACAGCAGGTGATCGACGCCTTCCAGAATATGCTCGATGCCGAAGAGCAGGTAGGTCTTCGCCACCTCAAGCGTTGTCGGCTGCGCCGGCACCACAAAGGCGGGGCTTTCCGGCGTCAGACGGGTGACCTCCGTTGCGCCATTGAGCCAGTGGATCCGAACAATCGCATCGGTCACCAGGCGTTCCAGTCCCTCGATCGCAATGGTCGCTCCGACCAGTGCATCCGGATGGCGGATCGTCGATCGGGACAGAAAGGCGCCCCCTGCAAGCGTGGTCCGCGCAGGCTCGATCACCTCGACCTCGTCGGGCAGCCTGACCGACACCGCGAGCCGACCGTTTTGCCCCTTCGCCGGGACCTTCCACAGCTGCTCGAAAACGTCGGGCCCGGTCTGCTGCAGCTCCAGATAGGCCGGCCGGAATTCGTCAGCCCCGGCAGGCCCGGCGAGGCAAACCAGGAGCCAGGTGAAAACCATCAGCAACCTTGGCATCATGCCGCCTCCTATATCCTGCCGGGGGCGAGATTCGCCGCGCTTTGCATCGTATCGTCACCTGCGGCAGCCTCCTGCGCTTCCACCCGGACCTCATAGCGACTGCGCATTTGTCGGAACAGCCGTTCATTGGCCTCCTGACGCTGTGCCAACTCCCAGTCCCGCAGCACAAGGTCACGGACTGCGCCCAGTTCGGGCACACTCCCCTCGACCCGCCCGGAGATACGCACCAGGTGCAGGCCATAGCCGGAGCGCACCGGCCCCTCCCAGCGGCCAACGGGCAGGTCAAGGAGGGATTGCGCAAATGCCGGCCCCAGCACCCGCTCGACCTCAGACTCACTGGCCTCACGGAATTGCTGCGGAACCATCAGGGAATCACCGCTCAGCTCGGCAGAGACCTTATGCTCGCGAAGTTTTTCCAGCAGCGCAACGGCATCGGACTCAACGGCTGCCCCGCGCAGGTCCGGACTCAGATAGAGATGCTCGAAGCTCAGCCGGGTCGGCGCACGGTACTCGCTGGCCTTCGCATCGAGGTATGCCTTCAGCACCTGATCACCGGGATCTTCCACGACCATCATGTCTTCAGACAGAAACTGGAGCTTTTGACCCAGGCGACGGCGAATCAGCCCATCATCCTGGTCCAGGCCCATGGCCAGTGCTTCGCGATAGTACACTTCCTCGCGGATGTGGCTATCGATCAGCCCCTGGATTTCCCGCGCAGTCGGGTGACGCTGCCACACTTTTTCGAAGCGTAGAATGAGCGCGTCGACCTGCCCCTGGGTGACGACGATCTGTTCCGGCTTCAGGGCTTCGTCAGCCACGCCACCATCGCCTCGCTCGAAAAACAGAAACAGCCCGCCCGCCAGTATCAGGAAATACAGCAGCGGTTCTTTCAGTACAGTCTTCATCATTTCGGGTCAGGACTCCGGCGAATACCAGATGGGCGAGGAATAGGCCCGCTCCTGGATGGTGGCGGGTCGGTTGGTTTCCTTCCAGTCTATCCCCAGCGCCAGCGAATCCAGCAGGGAATAACGCGGCGTCGGAATTTCCAGTACACGCACGTAATAAAAGGCCCGAACATCGGGATCGAAGTCCGGATCCGTCCAAGTTGCGGTCAGTTGGGCTTCACCAATCGTATTGGTATAGCGCCCCGTTTCCAGATCAACCGTATTGCCCACCGGCGTCTTGCAGCGTCCGGTCTCGTCGATTTCCCGGTCATCCGAAACGGCGACATCGTAGATACGTTCCTGCGCCACTCCCTGCTCATCCAGGAACCCCTTGATGATCTGAATCCGATCCAGATTGCCGCTTTGTGGATCCTTCATGGCCGCGACAAGGAAGCTGGGCGCCGTGCCCCCCTCCGCCGGGGCCAGGTCAGCTCCCATGGGTACCCCCTTCGCGTACCCGACCTCGCTGAGTTTGCCATTGTCCACCGGGGAGCCTTCGAGTCCGTAACCGCCGAAAAAGCGCAGGGTAATGCGCGGCCCGCTGGTGCCATAGACCTCCTTGCGTTTGAAGGCGGCGGTCAGCTCCTCCCGGGTATTGGCCTTGGCCCAGACACCGACATAGCCCGCGGCCGCCATATCCCAGCCCATGGAGGAACCGATGCCGGTTTTGTGAGTACGCCGCTCGGGCGTACTGTCATGCTGTCCCTTGCCGGCAAAGTTGGTCTCCTGGACAGCGGAAATGCCGGTATGGGAATCCGTAGACCCTCCCATACCGTACTTGTAAGGATTCACACCGAGCTTCTGCTCCAGCTCCAGCCCCCGCATCAGACCGTTGCGGACATAATCGGCCTTGGTCGGCTCGGGCCGGGCGCCATCCGGGGTCAGCGCAAAATCGTAGGTCTCGAAATCCGCGAACTCGTCGTTCGGCGACAGGGCCGGATGCGCCTCCGAGTCCCCCTTGATCTGGGTCACCTCCAGCACCGGCTCCCACTTCATCCGGGCCCTCGCATAGTCCGCATCCACCGGCTCCCCGTTCACGCGCTGCATGGGGAACATCTGACCGATACTGATGTTGGAGTTGTGCGGCATGGCCACGAAAGTGGCGCCGGTTTTGTCCGAGGTGGTCTCCAGCCATTTCCAGAGGTCTTCCGGGTCATCGCTCTCCAGATAGCTGTAAGGGATATACTGCTTCGCCACGTCGCCGCCTTCGGCCTGGAACACCACCCGGTGAAGGTTGCCGCCGTTGGTATTGGAGGACCACTCGAAGCCGATCAAGGCGGTAAACTTGCCCGGCTCGTTATGGCGTTCGGCCGTTTCGATGTAGTCATGCCAGGCCGTCGTTCGCTTGTCGCCTCCGTGCAGGTCGTCATAGAGGTCCTTACCCGATGCCCCCAGCTTGTTTTCCTGATTCGACGCGGCATAGTTGAAGGCATCATAGATTTCCTGCAGCTGCTCTTCGCTCCGGTCCGGTGCCAGTTCCAGCATCGCCTTGCCGGTCTTGGTCTGTCTCAGACTTTCATCCCCGTTGAAAAGGCGATAAACCGAGCCGAGCAGTTCCGCATGGTCAGCGACCACCAGAAAATCCAGCGGTCGGCTCATCTGCCAGCGGGTCCCCGTCGTGGGATTGATGACCGGCAGGCCCTTGGCGTAACGGTAGGCGGTATCCGGGGTGCTGTTGGGCGTACCGAAGAGGTAAACATCGAAGGAGTTGCTGGTGTGCAGGTGGGTGTCACCCCAATACACCTGCTCGGGATAGGCCGCCTCCGGCCAGGCGCTAAAGGGCGCGCTGGCCATTACCGTGGCTAGGACTGTTAACAATGGTGTTCTTGTGTTCCTCATGGTACCTGCCTCTCCTTGTCTGATAGCACTGAGCACAAAATCGCCGGGCCGCTGCACCGTCAAAACGGAATTAGGGGTGCACGTCATTTATTTCTCGTCTGTCAAACAGCCGGCCCCGATTGAAGGTAAACAACAACATTTCACAGCACGCCTGCGATCCAAGCGGCAGACTGCTTTGAAGTACCGAAACCTGCGTAAGGCCACGTCCAATACTGCAACCAGAGAACTCCAGTGTAGTACGGGCAATTGGAGTTCGGGTGACGGTTACCGGTCGGGAAATTTCTGATCCAACTCGGCCTGATGTCAGTATAACCCCCATGACGGTAGGCAAAATGAGCATCGCGTATGCTTACGAAACAACAGGAATTCACCGCCATCATCCAGCACCTGGCCACCAAGGCGGCGGCCCGTGTTCAGTCCGGGGTGACGAAATTCCAGCTAAGGATCAGCCTGGAGCGAGACAGGAAACATGACGGGCAGATAGACAGAGCGCTGTCTGAAGCACTGAACATGGCAGGTGTTCGTTGCCATGTGCGAAGGTCGCCGGACAAAAGACGCTGCGGAGTGCTGGAGGTGGTCGTTGACCGCAACATGTAAATATCTACAAAACCGAGCACCTCTCCAGGGTGCTGGCGTTGGATAAAGCAAAAAAGGGGCAGGGCTCACAAACGCTTCCCCTTTTTTGCGGCTAAGGCTCAATCACCGGCCGTTGAGAAAATCGAGCGCGACGGTGGTCATGGCGGTCACGCCGATCGGCAGCGCCTTCTCGTTGACCTGGAATTTGGGCGAGTGATTCGGGTAGATGTCTTCAGGATTGTCCGGCGCCGCGCCGAGGAAAAAGTACATGCCCGGCACCTCCTGCGCATAGAAGGAGAAGTCCTCGGCAGGCGTGATCGGCAACGCTTCCTTCACGTCGGCGACCTTTTCCAGCGACGGCATCATCCGCCGGGTGAGCTCCGGATCATTGTAAGTCACTGCGTAGCCGGCCGTGATGGTCAGCTCGGCACTGCCACCGCCACTTTCCGCGATACTCTTCACGGTACGCTCCATCAGTTGATGCACCTGCTCACGGATGTCGGGATCCAGAACCCGGATGGTACCGATCATTTCCACCTCGCTCGGTACGATATTCTGACGCACGCCGCCATTGATGGCGCCGACCGAGATGACGGCTGGCGACTTCGTCAGATCGACCCGGCGCGAGGTAATCGTCTGCAGTCCCAATACGATCTGGCTCGACAGTACGATCGGGTCGACGCCGTTCCAGGGCATCCCGCCGTGGGTCTGCTTGCCCGTGACCTTGATCTTGAAAGTGTCACTCGACGCCATCACTCCCCGCTCGCGAACCTCGATCGTACCCACCTGCTTGGGCATGACATGCAGGCCGAAGACCGCATCCGGCTTGAGTGCGGCGAAAAGCCCCTCTTTCAGCATCATCTTCGCCCCGCCCTCTTCGCCGTCTGGTGCGCCCTCCTCGGCGGGCTGGAAAATGAACATCACGGTGCCCTTTATCTCATCCTTCATTTGCGCCAGCACTTCGGCGGCGCCCATCAGAATAGCGGTATGGGCGTCGTGGCCACAGGCGTGGGCAACGCCAACCTCATTGCCGTTGTAGGTCGTGGCGACCTTCGAAGCGAAGGGAAGGTCGACGGCCTCGGTCACCGGCAACGCATCCATGTCGGCACGCAGCGCCACCACTGGCCCGTCCTCGGCGCCACGCAGGATACCGACCACGCCGGTATGCGCAATGCCGGTCCGAACCTCGATACCCAGTGCCTTCAAGTGTTCGGTAACCAGTTCCGCAGTGCGAGTTTCGCGGTTGCCCAGCTCCGGATGTTGATGAATATCGCGCCGCCATTCGACAACCTCGGGCGTCACGGCTTCGATCAGCTTTCGTACCTCGGCCGAGTCGGCCGCAGATTCAGCAGCCTGAGAGATTGACGGCGCAATCGCCTGTACGCTCAGCACCGTGGCCAACAGCGAGATGCGCAGGCGTTTCGGAATATGTGACATAAGAAAACTCGCCATATTGTTATTGTGAATAATCTGCGCTTGAACAGGGCACTCGTAGACACGAGCCACCGGTCCTTCCTCGCAACGCGGCGCTTCTTCAGAAATAGTGGCAGCAATCGGCCCGAATTGCCTTCTCGGCAAGTAACCCGGCCTGAACGCTACACGGAAAGAGTGGCCGCGACGGGGCGACGACCGCCAGCAGCCCTGCGGCGACGATTAGCCTCAGGAGGGGAATGACCAATTCGCGAAAGCCGAACGCCTGGACCCGCAATGGAACGGAATAGCTGAACCACGGCATCGGCAACGCTCTGCGCGCAAAAAAAAACGCCTGACACCGTCGCTATGCAGAACGACGGCGACAGGCGCCATTGCCAACTGGTACGCGTTTGATGGCGGGTCACGCCCCGGGGGCGATGGTTTGGCCACTTTAATACCAGAACAGATCTGGCCGCGTTTTCATAACGAATAAAGCAAACCCTATGCCAACATTCCAAAAAGCTTTGTACCTGAGATCTGGCGCGGCCTTTTCGCGTCACAGCCTCGTCGCAACCGTTCGCCACCTGCTCTAAAAGGGGGCAATGTGTGCCTCCAAACACCCAACGCGGCACGAGATCGGCGCAAGCCACGGCTGCATAAGGCCAGCGGCGTTGACACGCGACGTCAGCCCTTCAAATTGAAAAAACTTTCATAACCGGTAATACACGCAAGGTGTAAACTCTTTCTTACACAAAAATCAGAAATCTTAGCGCTATCGAAACCGCTGTTCAGGCTTCGATACAAAGTCAAAAGGACAATGCCATGACATCGTACGGTCCCTTCCGCGTGGCCGGCCTGGCAGCCATTCTCTGCAGCGTCTCCACCAGCACGATAGCGGCACCGGCCGACCCGGTCCCTGCCGCAACCTCGCGGGTATTCATCGAATACCAGTCGAAAAGGAGCGAGGCCGTGCAGCGGGCCATCGAACAAAGCCAGGGAGTCGTGCACCACCGCTTCGACAACCTCAATGCCTTTTCCGCCACCCTGCCCGCCAAAGCCCTCGAGGCCCTGAGCAAGCGGCAGGATGTCGTGTTGATCGAGGAGGATCCGAAGCGTTATCCGATGAGCGAGGAGGTTCCGTACGGCGTTGAGATGGTCCAGGCCCCAGATGTATGGTTGGGATCGAGCACTGTACCTCCGATTACCGGCGCCGGAATAGAGGTCTGCGTGATCGACTCCGGGATCGACGTTAACCATCCCGAATTTTCCAGCACACCGCTCAGCGGCGATCTCAGCCCCGACACCTGCGGCCATGGCACCCATGTCTCAGGCACCATCGCGGCGGCACTCAACGACGCAGGCGTCGCCGGCGTCGCCCCGGGCGTCTCCCTGCATGTGGTCAAGGTGTTCGACGGCCCCAGCTGTGCCTGGAGCTACAGCTCCGACCTGATCGCAGCAGCCAATGAGTGTGTCGGCCACGGCTCGGACATCATCAGCATGAGCCTCGGCGGTACGATGAAGAGCCGAACTGAGGAGCGGGCATTCGCCGGCTTCTACGATACTGACGACATTCTGTCCGTGGCGGCCGCCGGCAACGATGGCAACACCCGCAAAAGTTACCCGGCTTCCTACGATTCCGTGATCTCGGTCGCGGCGGTCGACGAGTACGAGCAAATCGCCAGCTTCTCGCAGCAGAACGACCAGGTCGAGCTGGCCGCACCCGGCGTCGCCGTCAAATCGACAGTACCGACCGGCACCGGCCTGTTCGCCGGCGTCGCGACCACAAGCGGCGACTACGATGCGATCGCGATGGAGGGCTCGCCTTACGGCAGCCTCACCGGATCACTGGTTGACTGCGGCCTGGGCGATAGCCCCTGCACCGGAGCCAACAAGGCCGTCTGCCTGATCGAACGAGGCACTGTCACCTTTGCGGAAAAAGTACTGAACTGCGAAGCCGGCGGCGGCATCGCGGCGATTATCTACAACAATGAGCCGGGCGCACTGTCCGGCACTCTTGGTGGCGAAGTCACCTTCATTCCGTCCGTGGGCGTTTCCGATACCGATGGCGCGGCGCTGGCTGCCGACGCAACGGCAACCGTTACCGTACAGCAGGACGATTACGCATCCTGGGATGGCACCTCGATGGCCACGCCGCATGTATCCGGCGTCGCCGCGCTGCTCCGGAGCGCGCACCCCACCGCGACCAATGCCGAAATCCGCGCGGCGTTGCAGGGTACGGCCAAGGACCTCGGCGCTACCGGCCGGGACAATGCCTTTGGTTTCGGGCTGGTGCAGGCCAACGCTGCGCTAGCAAGCATGGGCGGCCAGATAAGCAGTAACAACCCGCCGGTTGCGGCGTTCAATTTCGATTGCACTGACGGCAACGGCAACTGCACCTTTAGCAACAGCAGCTCGGATCCGGACGGCGATGCACTGACGTACGCCTGGAACTTCGGCGATGGCACCACAAGCACCGATGAGAGCCCATCGCACCTCTATTCCTGCAACAAGAGCTACAGCGTGACCCTGACGGTGACCGACGCCGGCGGCGCCAGCGCCTCCAGTTCCGACACGGTTACGCCCGGGGGCAGCGCCTGCGAAGCATCCAACCCACCGATTATTTCCGGTGTAACTGCCAGCAAGCTTAAGGGTGTCAAATTCGAAATTACCTGGACCACCGACAAGCCCGCCAACAGCAGCGTGCGCTTCACCTGCTGCGGCGTCTTCGATGACAGCACCATGACCACCAGCCACAGCATGTCCTTCAACGGCAGCAAGGGCGCCAGCTACGAGTACTGGGTGTCGTCAACGGATGCCGACGGCCAAACGAGCGAAGAGGGACCTTTCACTCACAACAATTAACAACATAACGATTCGGCAGGCACGCGATTTTTCCCTCCAGCGCACCATGCCCAGTGACGAAAAAAGCGGCCCGGGAATTCTCGGGCCGCTTTTTGGGGGTTCACCGCAATTCAGTGAGGAGAAGCCGTAGTTTGTAGAATGACCTCCATGGATGGGGGATTACCTTCTATTCTGCGGGCAGCCGGTTTTTCTTCCCGGGTATGGGCTGCATATCCGGCTCCAGGTATGCCTCCCGCGCCCTATCGGAAAACAGCAGCTCGGCGGAGTAGTGCGTCAGCATGATATTCGAATCGCACAACACCGGATTCCGCGCAATAAAGTCCTCGAAGCCCCTGCACGCCGGCGTCCTGTCCATGAAATGGGCGACCGCATCGATCCAGGCGCCGGTCATCGTTTCGTGGAATTTCGCCCGCCCCACCCCGAGATGGTCCAGGAACGCCAACAGTGCAGATTTCATCCGCTCGGCCGCCAGATCTCGCTCGCCCCGGCAGAGATAGACGTAGGCCAGACGCAGGTGTGCCTCGTGGTTGAAATCATCGGGCGCCACCTCGAACGCTTCGAATTCACGCCTGAAGTCCTCGTCCTCAAACGATGTCCGGTGTTTCATCACCCTTCCCTCTTTATCCCGCACGACGCTGAGCGATCTTTCGATCAATTATAGAAAACAGGTTGCGGACGGTAACTTAGCAGCCAGAGGACTGCTCCGGTAAGCTGGCCTGGTTCGTATGAGCGCGGCCACCGGCGCATTCTATGCCGCTGATGCCGGCCGGGATCGGCCCTTATGCACGGATGGCTCGATTAAACGACGAAATTAAGTCGAACCACTGGATTAGGTACACTGTCCCCAGGAACCGCCCAATAGTTGAAGAGGATTCAGCATGACGCTACCGGATATGATCGAGATACCCGCCAAGGGCGAGACACGCTACTTGTTTATTCTCGCTCACGGTGTCGGCAGCAACAAAGAGAACCTGGCAGCTCTGGGACAAGCACTCCATGCAGCCTTTCCTGGCGCCTGCTGTTTAGTGGTCGACGGTTTCGACCCCTTTGATGGCCGGTCCGACGGGAGACAGTGGTTCTCTGTGCAGAACGTTACCGAAGAGACCCGACCACAGCGCGTCGCCGCCGCTCTGCCCGCGTTCATCGACATGGTGGAAACTCTGCAACAACGCCACGGGGTCGAAGCGGCGAATACCGTGCTGGTGGGGTTCTCGCAAGGCACGATCATGTCGCTGGAGGCGATCAAAGCGAAGGATGGTCTCGCCGGTCAGGTCCTGGGATTCTCCGGACGCTACGCTGTGTTACCGGCACGGGCGCCTGAGCACACTGCGATCCACCTTCTACATGGCGAGGCCGACAACGTGATTCCGGTGATGTATGCCCGCGCCGCCAGCGAACGCTTGGAGACTCTCGGCGCCACCGTCACGCTGGATACCGAGAAGGAAGTAGAGCACGGGATAAGTCCGCAGCTACTGGAGATAGCCATTCAGCGCCTGTCGCAAAACTTGGGACGCTAAACCCGGGCAGGAGCCCGGCCCCGGCCGAGCCCCTTTGTTTTCACCACCGAAACGCCCCGGTCCCCAGGCGGAAACAGGCAACGTCGCGATCCCCGCAGGCGTTGTCGACCCGGGCTAGTCCCCGTCGTTTTATCCACACATTGCGCTGGCGGCCCTCGCGTCTGTAAACCTTTTTATTATCCCGGCGGGTCAACACATCAGGCAGGGATGCTCGTCATTTGGCAATAGGTTGGCCCGCCGGATCAACAACCGCTGGTTACGCGGCCTCTTTGGCGCCTCCGTAGGCCGGGCGCTCAAAGATCCGCCTTACCATGGGCTCGAAGTGCTCCAGCGGCAGGGTGTCGTAGAGAGGATCAAATGCGGCCTGATCCCAGCGTTCGCAAAACAGGGCGGTACGCTCGAAAGCCGGATGTCCCCGATACATGTCACGTTCATTGCGGTCACGACCGAGGTGCTCAAAGAAGTAGTACCCCTGGAAGATGGCGTGCTTGGCCAGCATCCAGTGATTTTCCGGGGAGATGTAGGGCTTGAGGATCGCGGCGGCCAGTTCCCCGTGATTATAGGGTGCCAGATCATCACCGATGTCGTGCAACAGTGCACAGACTACCGTTTCCTCGTCGGCACCGTCGCGAAATGCCCGGGTTGCCGACTGCAGGGAATGCTCATAGCGGTCGACGGGGAAACCCAGGGCATTACCTTTGAGTTTCTCCAGATTTTCCAGGACCCGGTCCGCCAGACCCCGTTCATATTCATCGCACAGTTTGTCAATCTTGTGCCAGTCTTCGGCAGTGGCTTCGGTGAAGCACGTGAAGGTCGGTTTCTGCATCTGCTTATTCCTTTGTTTACTACATGGCATAGTCGGGTTCTTCTTCATCGAGAATCCGCTTGAGTTCCTCGAAGTGCAGTGGGGCCAGGTCCGGATAATCCTGCCACTGACGGCACGTTGTCCTGGCAACCGCATCGGGCACCTGTTTAAGCGGGCGCCCGGTCGACATTGCCAGGGCCTGGGTTTCGCAGGCCTTCTCCAAAAAGTAAAGTTCGTCGAAGGCCTCTGCCACGGTGCTGCCGGCAACCGTGACGCCGTGATTCCCCATGAACAGGATCGGCTTTTCGCCAAGAGCCGCACACAGGCGTTCGCCCTCGCTGATATCCAGAGCCATGCCACCAAAGTCTTCGTCGTACGCGACGCGCCCATAGAATTTCAGGGCGTTCTGACTGACGGGTTCCAGCCGGCCACCCTCGATACATGCCAATGCCGTGGCATAGGGCATATGCGTATGGAGAATGCAACGCGCCTGGGGCAGACGGCGATGTATCGCCGAGTGAATGTGGAATGCAGTCGGGTCCAGGGTCCCCTTCCCCTCTAACACAGTGCCTTCTGCATCCACCAGCAAGAGCTCGCTGGCGCGGACCTTGGAAAAGTGCCTTCCACGCGGTTGTATCAGGAAACGGCTTCCATCTTCGGAAACGGCCAGGCTGAAGTGGTTGGCGACCGCCTCGTGGAAACCCAGTCGGGCCGCCCAGCGGAATGCCGCTGCGAGATCGATGCGCCATTGCTTTTCATGGTCACGCATATGTTGTTTGCCTCCCTATTTTTCTTCTTTTAACAACCGGGATGCCGGTCATAACCGGCCATCCCGGACTCAGCGACTTACTCGGCGGCGGAAAGCCAGGCATTGACCGTATCCGGGTTGGCTTCAACCCAGGTTCTGGCCACCGTAAGCGGATCCTGCTTCTCCATGCCGATCTTCAGGATCCACTGGTTTACCACCCTGGGATCGAAGCTCACATGCTTGAGGAATTTCGCTACCCGCGGCGCACGCTCCTCCAGCGACTTGGAATAGACCACGTGCACCGTGCCGTCCTGCCAGCCACACGTGACTTCGCTCTTTGCCAGCCAGTCGCCGCTTTCCGCGGAGTCGTACATATTCCAGCACCCGCCCGCCTTATAAAGGGGATCGTCCTTCTTGCTCTCCATGGCATAGCCATCGAATGCGGGCTCTTTCAGCTGGCGCAGGTCGTATTCGGCGAAGATCCATTCCGGCGTCCAGTAGTAGAAGAGGAGGCCCACGTTCTTGCGAACGGCTTTTTTTAGATAACCCTTGAAGATCGCATCGGGTACTTCGAGCGCCTTGAAGTACTCGTCGTATCCAAAGCTCTTCGCCTTCACCCGCTCCACCTTGGTGGAATCCCAGCTCGGATCGCCTGGCCAATAATCGCCTCTGCCGTCACCGTCGGCATCGAACAGCTTGGCCACCTCGGGGTCCGCCAGTTGCTCGATGGAGGTAATGCCATAGGTATCCTGGATATAACCGGGGATAAACAGCCCCTGAGTGCCCGTATAGGGCTTATCGTTGGCAAGCACAGACTCCCTGGAGCCCGGGGCGATATACTTCTCCCATTGATTGTTGTGCTGGGGCAGCCATAGATCCGGCAGGACATCGACGCCACCTCGCCCCTTGTCCATGCTCATGAACATCACGGCCTGATCCACAGCGACGGTCTCCACGTCGACGTCCAGGTTGTCCTCCAAAACGACCTTGAGGACCGACTGAATACCCCGGGCGCCGTCCCAGGACAGCTCTCCTATATGAATGGTTTCCTTTGCCACAGCGCTGGTACCGGCTGCGAGGGCCGAAGCCAGAACCAGAGCTTTCATTGCGGTTTTAAGCATCTCGACATACCTCTTGTCGTTTTATTTTTTTGCGCAGTTACGATCGATAGCTGAAGTAATTTGAAGCCATATAATTACGTTTTGTTGCGCCGTCCCTGAACGATGCGATCAAGCACCATCGCACTCAGGACAATGGCGATACCTGCAAGAAGGCCCTTGCCGGTCTCCAGGTGTTGCAACGAAAACAGCACGTCATATCCCAGGCCGCCGGCACCGATCAGGGCAGCAACCACCACCATGGACAGGCTCATCATGATGGACTGGTTGACACCGGTCATGATCGAAGGCACCGCCAGCGGCAGCTCCGCCTTGAACAGGATCTGCCGGGGAGAGGCGCCGAAGGACAGCATTGCCTCTTTCACCGCTTCCGGAACTTGCTGAATGCCCAGGGTGGTAAGGCGGATCATCGGAGGCATCGCGAATACCACCGTCGCCAGTACCGCCGGCGGCTTGCCGATGGAGAAAAAGGCAATGGCAGGAATCAGGTACACGAACGAGGGCATGGTTTGCATCATGTCGAGAATCGGCGAGATCACCGCATTGGCGCGGCGGCTCTTGGCGCACCAGATACCGATCGGGGTGCCGACCAGCAGGCAGATGAAGACGGAGGCTGCAACCAGTGCAATCGTGATCATCGCCTTCTCCCAAAATCCGAAAAGGCCGAGATACAGTAAGGAAGCGGCGGTGAATATCAGCACCCGAGTACCCGCCATGCGCCAGGCCAGCAACAATATGATCAATGCCATCACCGGCCAGGGCGTGCCCACGAAAAGCAGCTCCAGGGTATCGAGAATGCTGCGCACCCCAATGGTGATGGATTCGAACAGGCCTTCCAGATTGATTGTGAGCCACTCCACCGCAGCATCGATGACTTCGGCGGCACCGAGGGCGAGATTTCTATTGCTCGGAAATTCGGCGATAAAGCCGGCAACTTCGGGCAAGGCAAAACGGTAAATGGTCAGCGGATAGGTTGCGACCATCAAAAGCCCGCCCTGGAAAAAACGCCACGCCGACAGGCCGTGGTTCAGACTACGGTTGACGCGCCAGTGACTGTAGTGAGCCTGATAGGCGATATTGGCTGCGTAGCCCAACAGCAGACGCAACACCGCCATCAGCACCAAGCCAGCACCCAGCAAGCCAGTTGACTGCGGCTCGTTCCACAGGGCTTTGCCGATCAGGGTCAAAGCGACCACATCGGCGACCGCAGCAACCCAGAACAGCCACCAAAGCCCGCGCGCGGCGGCCCAGAGTGGTCCCAGCAGGCTCGCGGCCAGATTGATCTGGAGCGCCCCCCAGCCTTTCTCGCTCAGACGCGCAAAAACCCGGCTGTAATATTCGGTGGACTGATGGGTGAACTCTTGCATCAGGCCCGCGTGGCGCATCTCAATTTGCATGACCGTTGCCTCCTTGAATGCCACGCAACACGTCGCGCATAGTGACGACGCCAACAGGACGACCGCCATCGAGAATGACGACAGGCTTGTCGCCGGAGACGGTGAGATTGGTCAATTGATCGAGGTCCGCTTCCAGGGCCGCCGTGGGACAATCCGCTGGCAACTCACCATGACGGGCGCGGTACTGGTCGACAGGCTGCATAACAGTCTGGGCATACACCAGATGCAGTCGGGATATACCCTCGACAAACTCGGCAACATAATCGTCGGCCGGCGCGGTGATGATTTCCTCCGGAGTACCAACCTGCACCACCCGGCCATCTTTCATAATGGCGATACGGTTGCCGATACGAATCGCTTCGTCCAGATCGTGGGTAATGAACAGGGTGGTCTTCTTCATGACGGCCGCCAGTTCCAGGAACTGATCCTGCAGCTGGCGCCGGATCAGTGGATCCAGGGCGCTGAATGGCTCATCCATCAACAGTACTCTGGGATCGGCGGCCATAGCGCGAGCCAGTCCGACACGTTGCTGCATGCCCCCGGAAAGTTCGGAAGGCATGCGCTCTTCCCAGCCATCCAGATGCACCAGGGCCAGCTTTTCGTGGGCCACTTTGATTCGGGCTTCCTTGTCTACGCCCCGAAGTTCCAGGCCGAGGGCCACGTTATCGCGTACGGTACGGTGCGGCAGCAGGGCCGTGTGCTGAAACACCATGCCGATCTTCTCTGCGCGTACCTGGCGCAGCGCCTCGGCGCCCAACTGGTTGATATCACTGCCATCGATAAGGATTTCGCCGGCTGTCGGCTCAATCAGGCGATTTATGTGCCGAACCAGAGTGGACTTGCCGGAGCCGGACAGCCCCATGATGCAAAAGATCTCGCCTTCGGCCACGCTGAAGCTGGCATCCGCCACTCCCACGACACAGCCGAAGCGCTCCCGTACCTGGTCCTTGTTCAATCCCTCACTATGAATCGCCTCAAGTGCTTCATCAGCACGATCGCCGAAAATCTTCCAAACATTGCGGCACTGTATGGCCGCCTGTTGAGTGGGCATCATCGCTCTTTCCTCAAGCATGTGAGTCACGCTTTTTTATTTATTAAGTTGGGTTACATCCGTACGCTCCCGGACCTCTTTCACGGAGTTAATCCCGGTAGGCGCAAGGCATCTGACTCATAAGTTGAAATGATCCAAAAAGTCCGGCCCGCTTCTCATGAGCCGTATGCTTAAGCCATATTCACTTTGTTCCAACCCCGGATAATTGACAATCAATGAATCCTGATGTTATGGATAAGAAGATCTAATGCATAAGACGAAGCGATGAACCGACGTCTCCCTCCCCTTAACCTGCTTCGAGGCTTCGAGGCGGCAGCTCGACACCTGAGCTTTACCCGTGCGGCAGAAGAGATGCATATCACCCAGGCCGCGGTGAGCCAGCAAATCAAGACGCTGGAGGAATATCTGGGAGTACCATTGTTCCAGCGCATGACCCGCAAGCTGCGCCTGACCGAGGAGGGCCGGGTACTGTTGCCTGTGGTGCAGGAGGCCTTTGAGCACATTGCGGTTACGGTGGCTGCGCTGGGCTCCGAGGAGCGGAAACGCACCCTGACGGTCGGCCTGGAGCCTTCTTTCGGAGCCAACTGGGTGTCGCCCCGACTCGGCCGGTTCTGGGCGCTGCATCCGGAGGTTGACCTGCGTCTTTATCACGCCCGGCACCGGGTTGATTTTTCCCGGGAAGAGCTTGAACTGGCCGTACGCTGGGGGCTGGATGACTGGCCTGACCTGAATGTCGAGCCCCTGATGGGCTTGGCTTTTACGCCAGTCTGCAGTCCTTCCCTACTGCAGGGAGAACGTCCGCTCCGTACACCGGCAGACCTTCGTTACCACACCCTGCTCCATGACCGTGATTACGAGGGGTGGTGTGAATGGCTGGCGACGCCGGAATGCAAGGAGGTCAACCCGCAGAACGGGATACTCATCGATGACACAAACGTCGTGACCCAGGCGGCCATTGACGGCCAGGGGGTTGCATTGTGCGGGCTGGCACTGGTTGAAAGGCAACTCGCGGAAGGAAGGCTCGTCAGACCTTTTGCGCGGACGATCAGCACGAAGTCCGCCTACTATGTCATCTATCCACCAGCGGCCTTGAAACGTCCGGTCGTAAGGGACTTTATCGATTGGCTGCATACGGAGGTTTCCCGCGACCGATCCATGGATACACCGTGATTGATGTGATGCGCTGATTCCAACGAAGGCCCCTTACGCTTACTTGCGCTGCATCAACCGCCCCCTGCAACCGATGATCTATGCTGGATCAGGTCTACGGAATCCGAGTGCATATCATGCAAAACACCGCAGCAGATACAAACACCGTTATCGGCACCGTGATCGAGGTTCACGGCCCGGTGGTGGTGATCCGCTGCGACCGGCTGCCGCCGCTGCGCCAGGCGCTGCGCGGTTATTTCGATCACGATTCCTGCCTGTTCGAGGTGCACCAGCACCTGGACACCCGCCATATAAGGGCCATTACGCTGCACGGCACCAGCGGTCTGCACCGCGGCATGCGGGTGCACGACACCGGCGCGCCGCTGCACGTGCCGGTGGCGCCGGACTGTCTCGGCCGTCTGCTCAATATTTTCGGCGAACCGCTCGACGGCGGCCCGCCGCTGCAATCGGACGAGTACCGCAATATTCACGGCACGCCGGTGCCGCTCTGGGACGCGGTTGGCACCGGCGCCATCCTCGAAACCGGGATCAAGGTGATCGACCTGCTCTGCCCTTTCATCCGCGGCGGCAAGACCGGCCTATTCGGCGGCGCCGGCGTCGGCAAGACGGTGCTGGTGATGGAATTCATGCAGGCGGTGGCGTCGCTGCACAGCGGCGTTTCCGTGTTTGCCGGGGTCGGCGAACGCATCCGCGAAGCGCACGAACTCTGGCACGAGATTCGCAAGGCCGGGGTACTGCCGCAGACGCTACTGATGTTCGGCCAGATGGACGAGTCGCCCGGGGTACGCTTTCGCATCGGTCTGGCGGCACTGAGCTATGCCGAATACCTGCGCGACAGCCTGCACAAGGAGGTGCTGTTTGTGATGGACAACATCTTCCGCTTCGTCCAGGCCGGCAGTGAAATTTCCAGTCTGCTGGGACGCATGCCCGCTACCGTGGGCTACCAGCCGACCCTGATCAGCGAAGTCGCCGAACTGCAGGACCGTATTCTGTCGACCCGTGACGGCGCAATCACCTCGGTACAGGCGGTCTACGTCCCCGCCGACGATATGACCGACCCGGCCGTCAGCGCCATTCTGAGTCATCTCGACTCGTCGGTCGTGCTGTCCCGTACCCAGGCCGGCAAGGGCATATATCCGGCAGTGGAACCGCTGCAATCCGGCAGCCGCATGATGGATCGCCATACCCTCGGCGACCGTCACTACAGCGTTGCCGAGGGCGTGCGCGAGCACCTGGCCCGCTACCGGGAACTCGAAGACGTCATTGCCATGCTCGGCGTCGAGGAACTGTCGAAGCAGGACCGCCAGATCGTGATGCGGGCCCGCAAACTGCAGAAATACCTTACCCAGCCGTTCCATGCCACAGCCTCCCATACCGGCATCCCGGGAGCCTCGGTCCCGCTCAAAACAACGCTTACCGACTGCGAGGCCTTCCTCCAGGGGGACTACGACCAGGTGCCGGAAGAACAGTGCTACATGCGTGGCAGCATGCAGGAGGTGCGGGTGTGAACGGCTTTACGCTGCACCTGTGCGCCACCGACGGAGAAACCCGCATCGAAGGCGTTACCAGTTTTGTCGGCGAGGATGCTTCCGGCAGCTTCGGCATCCTGGCGGGCCGGGCTACCCTTATCACCTCGCTGGTATTCGGTCTGGCCTGGTTCCGCAGCGGCGATGCCCCCTGGCAGTATCTGGCACTACCCGGCGCGCTGCTCCACTTCACTGACAATCAGCTGCATCTCTATACCCGTCGCTATTTGCTGGACGCCGACTACGAGCGCATTTCGGCACAGTTGCAGCGTCAGCTGCTGGCCGAGGAGCAGAGGCTGCAGTCAATGAAACAGAGCCTGCGACAGATGGAAGACGAGGTAATGCGCCGCCTGACGGAGCTCAGCCAGGATCAGGCCTCGCGCCGGTATGGAGGCGGCTGATGGAACCGGACCGCAACCGGCGCCTGCAGCAGCGTCTCGAACGCCAGGCCCGGCGCCTGAAACGGGCCGAGCGCGAACGTCCGACACTGCTGGCGCAGACCATCTACCTCGGTACTCTGGGGCTGGTGATGGTGCTGCCGGTGGTCGCCGGCGCCTATCTCGGCCACTGGCTCGACAACCTTGTAGAGGGCTATTCGACGCGCTGGACCCTGAGTCTCATCTTTCTCGGGGTGGTGATCGGTGCTTTCAACGTCTATTTGCTGATAAAGGAGTAGCCGATGGCAGGCCTCGACATGTTCCCCACTGTTCTTTTCAGCATCGGTCCGATCGAGGTGAGCGGATCTCTGCTGACCTCGATTGCCATCACCGCCGCGCTCGGCCTTCTGGTCACGCTGCTGTCGCGCCGTCTCCAGCCGGAGCCGGGGACGGTGCAACTGCTGGCGGAAGGTATCCTGACCGCGATCGAGGACGCGATCCGGGCGGTGGCGCCGGACCATGTTCGACAACTGCTGCCGCTTATCGCCACCCTGTGGATCTTTCTCGTGGTGGCCAACCTGGTCGGGCTGATTCCAGGGCTGCACTCGCCGACACGCGACCTGTCGGCTACCTCGGCGCTGGCAATTCTGGTGTTTCTGTCAGTGCATGTTTACGGCATTCGCAACCAGGGAATCAGAGCCTACCTGCGCCACTACCTGGCGCCGACACCGGTGATGCTACCGTTCCATATCCTCAGTGAAATCACCCGGACCATCGCCCTGGCGGTACGCCTGTTCGGCAATATCATGAGTCTGGAAACCGCGGCATTGCTGATTCTGCTGGTCGCCGGATTCCTCGCGCCGATTCCGATTCTGATGCTGCATATCATCGAAGCGCTGGTACAGGCGTACATTTTCGGCATGCTGGCGCTGATATACGTCGCCAGTGCTCTGCAGTCGCAACAAGCAATCGGGAGAGACTAGATGACCGATATTTCATGGATCACCCTGGCCACGACCGCCGGCACCGTACTGGCCATCGCCATCGGCGTGCTGGGACCGGCGCTGGCGATGGGACGTGCCATCAGCAGCGCACTGGAAGCGCTTGCGCGCCAGCCGGAAGCGGAAAAATCGATCATGCGTACCCTTTTCATCGGCCTGGCAATGATCGAGTCGCTGGCGATTTACGTGCTGGTCATCGTGCTGATCGTGCTGTTCCGCAACCCTCTGCTCGAATACGTGCTGCAGGCGGTATCCTGAGCGACGGGTATCCGGAGGCATTGGCATGGAACTGAGCGGTTCGACGTTCGTACTGGAGATCATCAACTTCCTGGTGCTGCTGTGGCTGCTGCAGCGTTTTTTCTACAAGCCGCTGCAGGCGGTCATCGCCCGTCGCCGCGCCGGCATCGATAAAGAGCTGGCCGACGCAGAAGCCATGCGGTCGCAGGCACAGGCGCTGCAGTCGCAGTACGAAAACCGGCTCAGTCACTGGGAGGCCGAGCGCCAGCGCGCCCGGGAAGCGTTGCAGCAGGAAATCGAGCGCGAGCGGGCCCGGCAACAAGAGGCCCTGCGCGACACCCTCGAAAAAGAGCGCCAGAAGGCCGAAGTCAGTCAGCAGCGCCAGTTGCTGGAGCGCCAGCAGCACCTCGAACGCCAGGCGTTGCAACAGAGCAGCCGCTTCGCGACCCGTCTGCTTGAGCGCTGCGCCGGTCCCGAGCTCGAGGCGACGCTGCTGCAGCTACTGCTGGAGTCGCTGCCGCAGTTGCCGGCGGAGCAATGCCAGGCACTGCGCGAACAGGCAGCCGAGCACCCTCAACCGGCTGAGGTCAGCAGCGCCTACGCCTTGTCCGAAGCAGCCCGTCAGGCAGTGCAACGCGGACTGGAACAGCTGCTCGAACAACCGGTCGAGTGCCGCTTTGGCGAAGACCCCGATTTGCTGGCGGGACTGCGGGTGTCGATCGGCCCCTGGGCACTGCGCGCGAGCCTGCGGGACGAGCTGCAGGCATTCGCCGATCTGGCGCAGAACAATGCCAGGGACGTCCCCTGCGAGCACCTGCTGGACACGGAGGCCGATGGCAATGGATGAACGCGCCGACTATGCCGGACCGCTGGCTCGCCAGACCGAGTGGATCGACCGCTATCGCCCGCAGGTCCGTATTAGCGAGCAGGGTTGCGTGGTATCCGTCGGCGACGGCATCGCCTGGGTCTCAGGCCTGCCCAGCGCGGCGATCGACGACGTACTGGCGTTTGCGGACGGCAGCCTGGGCCTGGTGTTCGACCTCAACGTCGAGCTGATCGGCGCCATCCTGTTGCAGTCCACGGACGGGCTGACCGCCGGCACCGCCGTCACACTCAGCCCGAACCCTTTGAGCCTGCCGGTAGGCGACGACCTGCTGGGTCGGGTCATCGACCCGCTGGGCAACCCGCTCGACGGTGGGCCACCGCCGGACAGCAATCGTCGCCGCCGGCTGGAGACCGCTTCCCCTGCGATTATCGAGCGCGACTTCGTCCATCAGCCGCTCTATACCGGCATCAAGGTAATCGACACCCTGATACCGATCGGCCGTGGGCAGCGCCAGTTGCTGATCGGTGACGAAGGGCTCGGCCGCAGCTCCCTGGCGCTGGATACCGTCATCAACCAGCGTGGCCAACAGACCCTCTGCGTCTACGTGCTGATTGGCCAGAAGCGCTCCACCGTCGTCGATACCATTGCGCTGCTGCGCGACAACGGCGCCCTCGAATACAGCACCGTGGTGGTGGCCGAGGCCAGCGCCCTGCCGGGGCTGCAGCATCTGGCACCGTTCGCCGGCTGCGCCCTGGCCGAGTGCTGGATGCGCAGCGGGCGCCATGCCCTGGTGGTCTACGACGACCTATCGACCCATGCCAAGACCTATCGCGAACTGTCGCTGCTGCTGCGCCGTCCTCCCGGTCGCGAAGCCTATCCCGGCGATATTTTCTCGGTACATGCCCGGCTGCTAGAGCGAGCCACCTGTCTCGACGCCCACCTCGGCGGCGGCAGCCTGACCGCACTGCCGATCGTCGAAACCCGGCTGGGCGAAATTGCCGCCTACATCCCGACCAACCTGATTTCGATTACCGACGGCCAGATCTATCTCGACGCCGAACTGTTCAGCGCCGGCTTCCGCCCGGCGATCGACATCGGCAAATCGGTCTCGCGTATCGGCGGCCGCGCCCAGCATCCGCGTATCAAGCAGGAAGCAGGCCGCATGAAGCTCGATTATCTGCAGTTCCTCGAGCTGGAGCTGTTTACCCGCTTTGGCGCCCGGCTCGAAGCCGAAATGGAGAAGAGCATCCGCCGCGGCCGTGTCCTGCGGGAAATTCTCAAGCAGGAGCGGCTGGCGCCGGTGACCATCGAATGCGAGCTGGCCTGGATGGTCGCCTTCAACGATGGTCTGTTCGACGCGCTGACGCCGAGCGAGGTGCCGCAACGGCTGCAGCAACTGGCGCGCCAGACCCAAGGCTCGGGCCTGACGCTGGACGACGAACGCGAACGCTGGACAGGGATGGCGCGCCAGGGATCAGGCGCCGAATGAGCCGGCAGCAACTCGAACGGCATCTACGCAAGCTGCGGGAAGCACGTGAAATCATGAATGCGATGAAATCACTCGCCTTCATGGAGACCCGTCGCCTGACGCAGCGGCTCGAGGCCCAACGCGCGCTGGTGCAAGGCATCGAGGAGACGGCGGCGGAGCTGCTCGCCTTCCATCCCGAGTTACGGCCGCAACCTGCCGTCACCGCGCCACTAATCCTGCTGTTCGGCTCCGAGCGAGGCTTCTGCGGCAGCTTCAACGATCGCCTGCTGCAGGCTCTGGAGCCGAATTACGACGGGACCGAGCGACTGATCGCCTGTGGTCACAAGCTCTGTAGCCGACTGGAGGGCGATCGGCGCCTGTACCGGGCACTCGACGGTGCTTCGGTACTCGACGAGATCGCGGGGACGCTGAACCGCCTGAGCGATACGCTCGCCGAACTGCATGCCGGTGCCAGCGGACTCCATCTACGGGTGCTGTACCAGGATCCCGACGCCCACGACATTATCGACCGGCCGCTGCTGCCACCCTTCCAGGCAATCGGCGCAACGCCGACCCGCCACGGTTGCCCCCCGGACCTCAACGTGCCGCCGGCACAATGCCTTGCTGAAATCATCGAGCACTACCTGTTCGCCGAGCTGCACAGCATCGCCTACCTGTCGCTGATGGCCGAGAATCAGCAACGCATGCAGCATCTGGACGGTGCCGTGCGCTATCTCGACGAGCGTCTAGACGTCCTCGCCCAAAAGGGCCGTGAAATTCGCCAGGAAGAAATCACCGAGGAAATCGAGGTGATTCTGCTCAATTCCGATATGGCGTCGGTGCTGTCGAGCCACGATGAGTAAGAGTTCGAGAAGATATTTACTATTTAAGTTTTATCTAATATAAATAAAGACAGGCCTCCGCGCACACGAGCTTATCGATCGATCCGAGGAGAAACGAGATGGCTGCGTCGTCCAATATTGATACCCTGGTATTCCGCTTTGCCGGAATCTTTATCCTGCTGTCGCTGTTGCTGTCGCAACTGCACTCGGTCCAGTGGCTGTGGCTCACCGCCTTCGTCGGCGCCGACATGCTGCAGGCGTCCTTCACCGGCTTCTGCCCGCTGGCGAAGATCCTGGCCAAAATCGGCGTTGGCGAGGGTTCCGCATTTTCCTGCAAGGCACATTGAGGTTCCCGGCCAAGCGGGAACGGGGGCATCTACCGGACGTACCACCGGTCTTACAACGGTAACGCCAACGGCAGTACCTCACCGAATAGCACTCGTCCCGGGGCGGTGTAACCCATCGATGATTCAGGCCTAGGAGGTGCGAGTTGAAACCGCTAGATGGGTTACACGGCGCCTTGGCTGAGTCAGAATCGGACAGGACGTGCCGGGAAGCCGCTGCACCCATCCTACGAATCATCGTGGCGGTGACGACCACCCGGCATTGGTGACGGTTGCCAGCGCCATCTGAAACGGTAAGCTATCGGAAACGGTAAGCTATCGTACGCATCCCAAACCTTTTCCGGACCGCGCCTTTGACCGCCCTGCCCGATCGCCCCGAAGCCGCCACGCTCGACAACCCGCTCTACTACCTGGAAAACTTCCGCACGGTGCTGCGCTGGGTCGAGGCACGCCATGCCGACCTGCTGCTCGACAGTGAACGGCGTCGGCTGGAGGACTTCTGGCGCCTGCCCGAAGGCTCCCAGGCATTGCTGGTCCGGATGGTGATGCGCAAGGGCGAGCACTTTCGCCTCGGCAAGCTCAACTATACCGAGATCGGTTCCAGCGAGGCCGCGCTCGGCCCCCTGGTAGATGACCGCTGGATAGACCCCGAGCCATGCCTGTCGCTGGGCGAGCTGTTCGCACTGCTGACCCGGCCGGAACTGGGGGACGCGCTGGCTTCGCGCATCGCCGAGGCCGGCCTGAAAAAATCCGTCACCAAGCAGACATTGCTGGAGGCGCTCGCGGCAACGGATCCGGTACCGGCCCCGCTGTCGCACTGGTGGCCAGGCGCCGGCGACCAGGTGCTGGCGCTGAACGAGATGGCGCTGTTCGACCGTATCCGGCTGATGTTCTTCGGCAACCTGCGCCAGGACTGGTCCGAGTTCGTGCTCGCGGAGCTGGGCCACCAGCACTATGAAGCGGTCCCGCTGACGGAGGACTCGCGTGCATTCCAGCGCCGTGCCGATGTCGATGCCTACCTGCACCTGCATCGCTGCCGCGAGCGGCTCGAGACAGAGGAAGCCCCCGCCGACGTCTGGCGGGACATTCCTCGCGAACCGAACTCAAACCCCTGGCTCGAGACCCGCCGTGGCCGGCTGCTCTACGCCCTTGGCCGCAGCGCTGAGCGCAGTGGCGACCAGGTTCTGGCACTCCAGGCCTGGGGCGAAAGTGTCCATCCCGAGGCCCGCCTGAAGCAATTGCGCCTGATGGAACGGCGCGGCGAGGATGCCGACGCCTGGCCTCTGCTGCTGGCCGCCCTGCCGAACCCACGCAATGCCGCCGAGCAGCTGGGTCTGGAACGGCTCCAAAAACGCCTCGGCAAACGCCTCGGCCACAGGGTGCCGCCAATGCCGGGCCCCGCCGCACTCGAAATACTGGAGCTGAATTTGCCGCAGCCCGAACACGGCTCGGTCGAACGGGCGGTGGCCGAGCATTTCAGCGCCCCCGACTCCGAGGTTTTCTACGTCGAGAACTGGCTGTTCAACGGCCTGCTGGCGCTGCTCTGCTGGCCGGCCTTCTACGCCCCGCTGCCCGGCGCTTTTTTCCACCCGTTCCAGGGCGGGCCGGCGGACCTGTACCGCGGCGACTTCCTCGAACGCCGCCGGGCGCTGTTCGACGACTGCCTCGGTCTGCTCGACTCGGGCGAATACCGCGGCCGCATTCTCGACACCTGGGCGCGCAAGGCGGGCATCAGCAACCCGATGCTGTACTGGCCGCTGCTGCCGCGACCGCTGATCGAGCGGGCGCTGGACTGCATCTCCCCGGCGCACCTGAAAGCCGTGTTCGGGCGCATGCTCGGCGACCTGCGCGAGTACCGATCAGGCCTGCCGGACCTGATCCAGTTCTGGCCGCAGGAACGGCGTTACCGGCTGGTCGAGGTCAAGGGGCCGGGCGACCGGCTGCAGGATCACCAGCGCCGCTGGCTTGGCTTTATGCGCGAGCAGAAGATGGACGTTGCCGTCTGTCACGTAAAATGGAGCGGCTGATGCGCGTCGCTGTAAGGACGCTCTGCGAGTTTGCAGCGCGAACCGGCAGCCTGGACCATCGCTATACGCCCTCGCCGACGGCCGAAGAGGGCATCGAGGGCCACGCCCGGGTGCAGGCCCGGCGCGGCGGCGGCTACCAGGCCGAACTGCCATTGTCCGGCGAATGCGAGGGGTTGCTGCTGAGTGGGCGCGCCGACGGTTACGACCCGGTCCGCGGCCGGCTCGAGGAGATCAAGACCCATCGCGGCGACCTGTCTCGGCTGTCCGGGGCGCAGCAGGCACTGCACCGGGCGCAGCTGCGGGTGTACGGCGCCCTGCTCTGCGCCCGCGACGGCCTCGCGTCGCTGGAACTGGCGCTGATCTACTACGACGTCGGCAGGGACAGCGAAACCGAGCGCGTGGAACGGCTGGACGCGGACGAGCTGCAGCACAACCTGCGCGAGCTGTGCCGCGCCTACCGCGGTTGGGCCGAACAGGAACACGCCCATCGCGCCAGCCGCGACGCCGCACTGCAGGAACTGCGCTTTGCCTATCCGGACTTTCGCCATGGCCAGCGCGGACTTTCGGAAAGCGTCTACAAGGCCGCCAGTACCGGTCGGGCGCTGATGCTGCAGGCGCCGACCGGCATCGGCAAAACCCTGGGCACCCTCTACCCGACGCTGATGGCGCTGCCGCGCCGCCGCATCGACCGTCTGTTCTACCTCACCGCGCGCAACACCGGCCGCCGGCTCGCGCTTGATGCGGTACGGCAGCTGACCGAAGCCCAGCCCGAGCCGCTGCCGTTGCGGGTACTGGAGCTGAGCGCCCGGGAGCATGCCTGCGAACATCCGGAGCTGGCCTGTCATGGCGAGTCCTGCCCGCTGGCGCAGGGTTTCTTCGACCGCCTGCCGGCGGCGCGGCAGGCTGCGGCAACCGCTGAGACAGCGCTCGACCGGGAACGGCTGCGCGAACTGGCGCTCGAGCACGGCATCTGCCCCTATTACCTGGGACAGGAGATGGCGCGCTGGTCCGACCTGGTGGTCGCCGACGTCAACCATTTCTTCGACCAGCAGGCGCTGCTGCACGCGCTGACGAAGCAGAATGACTGGAAGGCGGCGCTACTGATCGACGAGGCACACAACCTGATCGACCGCGCCCGCGGCATGTACAGCACCGGCCTCGAGCAGCAGCGGCTGCTGCAGCTGAAGAAGACCGCGCCGACGGTGCTGAAAAAGCCGCTGGAGTCGCTATCGCGACAATGGAGCAGCCTGGTCCGGGAGCAGGGCCTGGGCGACAGTACCAACGTGACGAAACAGCTGGAGCTGCTGCCGACGGAGCTGAGCGGCGCACTGCAGGGGATCGTCTCGGCCATCGGCGACTACCTCGCCGAGCACCCTGCAGACGCCGCGCTGCAGGAGCTGCTGTTCGAGGCGGTCGGCTACCTGCGCCTGGCGGAGCGCTTCGGCGATCATTCGCTGGCCGAGCTGTCCCGCGCCGGACGCGGTAGGGCAAGTCTTTCGATCCGCAACCTGGTGCCGGCAGACTTCGTTGCCGAACGTTTCGCCGCGGCGCACAGCGCCACGCTGTTTTCGGCCACGCTGTCGCCCCCGGTCTACCACCGCGACCTGCTGGGGCTCCCCGTCGATACCGTCTGGCAGGAGGTCGAGAGCCCCTTCGCCGCCGCCCAGCTTGAAACCCGTTTCGAGACCGGCATCAGCACCCGCTTTCGCGACCGCCAGGCGTCGATTGCGCCGATCGTGCAGATTCTGGCCGACCAGTACCAGCGGCGCCCCGGCAACTACCTCGCCTACTTCAGCAGCTTCGCCTATCTGGAGTCCGTATACGAGCGGCTGCAGCAGGAGGCGCCGGAGCTGCCGCTCTGGCGCCAGTCGTCGGGGATGTCGCAGCAGGCGAGGCAAGCCTTTCTCGAGCGCTTCAGCGAGAGTGGCCAGGGTATCGGCTTCGCCGTGCTCGGCGGCGCCTTCGCCGAAGGCATCGACCTGCCCGGAAACCGCCTGATCGGCGCTTTCGTCGCCACCCTGGGGCTGCCACCGTTCGACGACTGGCACGAGGAACTGCGCACGCGACTGCAGCGCCGTTTCGGCCGCGGCTATGATTACGCTTACCTGTATCCGGGCATGCAGAAGGTGGTGCAGGCCGCCGGCCGGGTGATCCGCACTCCCGAGGACCGCGGCACCGTCATTCTCATCGATGACCGCTTCGGGCGGCCCGAGGTGCGCAGCCTGCTGCCAGCCTGGTGGCAGCTGCCCCAACGCCAACGGTAGCCATTACCCCGGCAGGAACGCCTCGACGCAGAGCCCGCCAAGCTCTGAGATCCTGAACTCGAGGTGGCCGTCGTAGCTGGCGACCACCGCGGCGCAGATCGACAAACCCAGACCGTGTCCTTCGCCCTGTTCCTGCTCGTCGAGACGCAGCCCGCGCTGTGTCAGACGCTCGAGATCGGCCTCCTTCACGCCCGGGCCATCGTCCTCGACCCGCATGACCCAACCGCCGCTCCCGCGTTCGATACACAGGCATACCTGCGTGCAGGCATAACGCCAGCCATTATCGAGCAGATTGCCGAGCAGCTCGATCATGTCGTCGCGGTCGAACGGCATCGCCCCGTCCGGCAGCCGGCTCTGCAAGCGGATATCTCCGCGCCCCGAAAGCTCGAGCAGCCGGACCAGGTGCGGCACCTCTTCCGCCGGCACGAATTGCTGCCCGGGTGATGGTACTCCGGCGATACGGGCACGGCGCAACTCGCTGTCGATGCGCTGGCGCAGCTGGTCGTGCACCTCCCATAACGACCGTCGCTGCGCCTCCTGCTCGCAATTTTCGGCCAGCCACTGCAGCCGCTGCAGTGGCCTTTTCAGTTCGTGGGCGAGATTGCCGAGCGCCGTTCGGGAACGCTGAATCTGCTCGCCGGAACGGTTGAGCCGTTGCCGAATCGCATCGACCAGCGGTTGCACCTCGGTCGGTACCCCGGACGGCAGCTCGGCGGCACTGCCGGCACTCTGCTCGGCCAGCGCCCGGCGCAGCGGTTCGAGCCGGGCGAAACCGCGACGCAGCACCAGCCCCTGCCAGAGCAGCAGCAACGGAATCGACAGCAAGATCGGCACCAGGGCGTAAAGCTCGTAGCGATACTGAATCGAACGCAGCGGCGCGATATCCTCGGCGATCCAGAGGCTGAAGTCGGTATCGCCCTTGCGGAATCCCTGCTCCAGTATCAGCCAGTACTGATCCCTGACCGGAGGTTGCTGCTCGTAACTGCGACTCGCTCCCACCGGTAATGAGCGGGAGTCGATCGTCAGGTCCCAGAGGGAACGGGAACGCAGTCGCTGGTCGCCGTACTGCAGCAGGAAATAATGCCCCGAACGGGCACGCTGGTAGACAAGGGGCAACGCCGTTTCGGTCAGCCGCCAACCGTCGCCCGCCGGTTGCACCGCCGCGATCAGGCTCTCGGCGTCGTGTTCGAGGCGGGAGCGGACGAAGTCCGCGGTCAGCGCATTGATCGCCAGATGCAGCAGCGCCAGCAGGATCCCGGATACCAGCAGCAGCACCAGCAACAGGCGGTGGCGGATCAGGCGCTCGAGGCTGCGCTCCCGCCCGCTGGACGAGAAATGCCTCATACCGGCTCCCGCCGGTCGATCAGGCAGTAGCCCTGGCCGCGACGGGTCTCGATCAGGTCACGGCCAAGCCGTTGCCGCAGGCGGTTGATATAGACCTCGATCACATTGCTGTCGCGCAGCTGCTCCTCTTCATAGACATGTTCGCTCAGCTCGGTCTTCGACAGTACCCGGCCGGCGTTGAGCATCAGGTAGCGCAGCAGGCGAAACTCGATGCCCGTCAGCGTCTGCCATTCGCCGTCGCGATCCTGCACCTGCTGGCGGTCGTTATCGAGGGTCAGGCCGGCGACGCTGAGCGTCGGGCTGGCCTGGCCATGGTTGCGGCGGATCAGCGCCTCGAGCCGCGCCAGCAGTTCCTCGACATGAAAAGGTTTGCCGAGGTAGTCGTCGGCGCCGGCCTTCAGGCCGTCGACCCGCTCGTGCCAGGCATCGCGGGCGGTCAGGATCAACACCGGCATGCCGCGTCCGGCGGCCCGCCAGTCCCGCAGCACTTCCAGTCCCGGCCGGCGCGGCAGGCCGAGGTCGAGAATCACGGCATCGAAATCCTCCTCCTGGCCGATAAAGGCCGCATCCTCACCGTCAGTGGCGACCTCGACGGCGAAGCCGGCCTTCTGCAGGCGTGGCTTCAATTCCTCCACCAGCGCCCGATCGTCCTCCACCAGCAACAGACGCATGCTCACATCCTCCCGCCAACCCCTGGCCGCTCAGTCGTCGAACGACTCCTTGATCAACTCGCCGCTGCGGGCGTCGAGCTCGAACTCCCGTACCCGTCCATCCTCGCCCAGCACTTCGACCTCGTAGATCAGGCGACCACCCTTGTGCTCCAGCTCCAGGTCGAGCAGCTCGCCACGGAACCGTTCGCGATGCAGCGCCAGCAACTGCTCGAGGGACAGCATTTCCCCCTGCTCCACCAGAGCCTGGGCCTCGTCCTGATCGACCCGGCCGTCGCCATGCGACAACGGCGCCGCCAGGCTAATCGTCCCAGCGACCAAAGCCGGGTATATCCACGGTATCTTCATCAAATATACCTCGCTCGGCCGCACTGCCGTGGCAGGCCTGGCACTGGCCGAAGCTCTGCACCTGAGCATCCTGACCGACCAGCCGGTCAGGCACCTCGTCGTGCTTGCCGCGGAACCAGGGCAACCCGGTGATCCGCAGCGGCGTATCACCGGACGCGACCGCGCGCATGTAACGCGAGCCGGTATCCGCCGCATGCGCGTTGAGATAGTCGCTGATCTGCTGCGCCGTATCCGGCATCAGCGCGGCATTTTCGCCAAAGTGGTTGTCGAGCCCCGCCATGATCGCCTGCCAGCTTCGCGCCGGCAACATCTGTGCAGGATACGCCAGATGACAGGCCGCGCATTCCTCGCTGTATAGCGGGTCGGGCCGATACCCGATCGCATTCTCCCCGGAGCGGCCCTGATGCTCGTCCCGGTCGTCATCGGCCCAGGCACCATTCCCGGCGAAGAGACCCGCCAGCCCCAGGCCGCCCAACGATAAAGCGCCACCGATTGTCAGTACGCCCAACGTCCAGCGGATGCCATTCAACCATCGATTCATCTCGTCACCCTCGCCTTAACGTTGCTGCAGCCAGATCAGCAGATTGCCCTTTTCCTGTGCCGAGCACTCCCGTCCCAGGGTCCAGTTGCAGTTTCGGTAAAACCACTTGTTCATCTGCTTTACATCGGTCAGGCGCTGAGGGTTGACGGAGGGCGCCATCGGCTCGATCGGCTTGCCGGTCCTCTGATGCCTGCCGACCGCCTCCGGGTCCGAGGTATGGCAGCTGGCGCAACTGCGCCCGTCGAACGTCTGTTGCCAGAATGCCGCTCCGGCATCAGCGTCAAAGGTCTCGATTCCCTGCTGCCGGTACTGCTGCAGAAGCTGCCGCACCGCTTCGGAGGCCATGGCGGAACCGGCCGCCGTCAACCCCAGCGCCAGGATCAAGCCCGCGACTTGGTGTTGTCTGCGCATGCCCCACCCTCCTGCGGCGATTCAGGTTCCTGCTTGCGCCCGGAGATCATCGCCCGTACCAGGTTCTCGCGGTGCAGGAGGCTGCTGACCAGTACGCCACTGACATGCCCGAACACCAGCAACAGCATCAGGTTGGCGAAGAACTCGTGCACCTCCTTCACATCGTGCTCGGCAAAGCTGCCAAGCCAGGTCCCGGACAGCGGGCCACTGCCATCAGCCCCCGCCAGCATCATCCCGGTCAGCGTCAGCGCCGCCAGCCCGATCAGCATCAGTACCACCATGGCGCCGCCGGCCGGGTTGTGGCCGAGATAGTGGCGCGGATGTCGCGTCAGCAGCGATTTCAGATAGGCCCGGATCTCGCGCGGAGCGCGCACGAAATCGGTAAAGCGCGCATGCCGGGTACCGATCAGCCCCCAGATCACCCGGAAAGCCACCAGGCCGGCCACGGCATAGCCGGACCACTGGTGCACGCCCTGGAGTTCGTCTTCGGTGAGCCAGGCGAGCGTGAAAAAGGCCACCAGCGACCAGTGAAAAATGCGTACCAGCGGGTCCCAGACCGGGACCCCGCCGTTCGCAGTCTGTTTCGATGGAAAAGTGTTCATTGCCGATCTCCTCTTGCGTCGAAGATCAGCATGCCGCAAGGCAGTTAAAACGAAGCTTAAAATGGGGTTACGGGTTACGGGTTACGGGTTACGGGTTACGGGTCGATATTGGGCGCCAGGCAATGGCTCGCGATCAGGCCGACTGACGCTGCTTGTCGGCGTATAGCGCATCGAAATTGATTGGTGCCAGCAGCAGCGGCGGATAGCCCCCCTTGAGCAGAAGATGGTCCACGGTCTCGCGCAGGTAGGGAAACATGATCGCGGGACAGGCCGCCCCCAGGGCTTCGCGACAGCGTTCTTCGCCAAAGCCCTCGATCAGAAACAGCGCCGCCTGATCCACTTCGAGCACGAACGCCGGCTGTCCGGCATTCCGGGCCCTGATCTTCACGGACAGGACCACTTCATAGCGCCCGTTGTCGACCGCAGTGTGGCTGACGTTGAGATCCAGGCTGGTTTCGGGCTTCCAGTCCTGACCGAATACGACGGCGGCATCGGGCGAATCGAAATTGCTCGCCTTCAGGTAGATCTTCTGCATCGAAAAGAAGGGCGCGGGATTGCCGTTCTTGTTACTCGCCATGATTTTATCCTCGGTTGTGCGCGAAGCCGGGGCAGGAAAGGGTCCTGACCCGGATTCGTTCTTTTTTTTGGTGGGGGGAGAGATATCAGGTCCCGACGCTGGGCCGGGACCTGATCGGGATGCCGTCAGGCGTTGACGGGCGCCGGCAGATCCAGCCAGTCGAAAAACGCCTTCAGGTCGGGCTGGAAGTCATGGATGACCGGATACCAGGGCGTCGGCGCCTCGACATCGTGCATCGTGCCGCAGCTCGGGCAGTAGTATTCGCGATACACCTGCCAGCCGGTATCCGGCGCCATCAGTTTGGGATACACCTGCTGCATTTTTTCTTCACTGTCGCGCACGTAGATCAGGGCATTCAGCTTCCAGTTCTTTTGGTAATCCCCGTACTCGTAGCCGCACTCGCATTTGGTCACCAGGCTTTTATCCTCACCTGTTTCGGCGAGGAAAAGGTGCGGGCCCAGCGGCAGTATAATCCGGTCATCCCAGTCGACCTGTTCCTGCAATACGGAAATGTAATGGCTGTAACGCTCTTTATCCTTGGGCATCGACAGCATGCGATGCAGGGTATCCCAGTCCAGATCCCCTTTTACCAGGTCCGATACTTGCTTTTTGGTATATGTTGACATGATAGGTCTCGCTCTTATTCTTTGAATTCCGGGAAGGTGCTTATTAACCAGGCTGACAAATAGGTTCCCTGCCTGTTTTGTCAGTCACGCCACAGATGAAGCATCCCTGCTTCATGTATTAACCCGCCGGGTTAATAAAGGGATGCGTGGCGCATCCCTCCGGGCCCAAGCCTTTACTGCTCCGTCATGATGACCGGGTGCACATCGGGAAGCTCGCTCAGATCCATATGGTGCTTGGCGCCGAACATCGGAATGCCGAGGTCCTCCTCTTTCAAATCCCAGCCGGCCGGCAGATCCCAGAATGTCTTGAACTCGCCCAGGAATTTCTCCGACAGGCGGAAGCTCGACGCGAACATCTGCTGCACCTGAAGCGATGCCTCCTTGTCGAGAATCTTCTGGCGTTCGTCTTCAATCCACTGCTGGGTCGGCTTGCCGCGGGCGATTCGCTCCCTGCGCACGTCGAGACGCCGTGCCGCCGTTTTCTGCCTGTCGACGGACCAGTCACCCGCCTTGTTCTGCGAGATCACCACGCCGTAGACCTTTTCGGCAAACTCCGGCAGCAGGAAGTTCTGATTGAGGTCATCTTCGATCGCATCGGGATCCCGATCCAGGGGATCGCCGAAGCCGGGCCCGCCACGCAGGTAATTCAGATAGAGATCGCCGTTTTCGAAAATCGCTTCGGTGGTAATGCACTGCTTGTCGCGCTTGACCTGTGCATCGGCCCCGAGGTGCTTTTCGAACTCCCGCTCGCCGGGATCGCGATCCTTGCCCTGCGGCAGCGATTGTCCGTTCTGGATGCGTTCCAGCAGCCCGGTGTTGTGCGCCTCGAAGCGGTAGCCGGTCGCGGCCGGGTAGCCGCCCATCAGGCCCCAGTCGCTGTTCATGTAGCCATTGCCCATGAAGAACATGGTCCAGTCGGCCGAGCCCCAGACCATGCGCAGGGTCTCGAAGCCAAGGCCACCGCGGTACTTGCCGTAGCCGCCGGTATTGGTCTTGATGGTGCGGCCCATGTAGAGCAGCGGCTCGGCCAGCTCCCAGATCTCGATATCGCCCATATCGCCTTCGGGGTTCCAGATCGCGGCGGCATGGTTGAGGCCGTCCTTGACCGCGCAGGCGCCGGTGCCGCAGGCCGCGGTCTCGAAGCTGTTGACGGCGTGGATCTCGCCTTCCTGATTGATACCGCCGCCCTGCAGCCAGTTGCAGGGGTTGGAGTTGCCGGCATTGACCTCCTCCAGATAGCCGCGACCGAAATAGCTGCGGCTGATGCCCCGCCACAGCGAGCTCCAGGACGACACCAGGAAGTGCCAGGCATCGGCATGGGCCGTGCGACGGTCATCCGGATTGGTCCAGGTACCTTTCGGCAGCCGGAACTCGGTCGCGTAACGGGCACCGTCGTTGATACGCTCTGTGGGCACCAGCGACTGCGTCATCATGACCCAGATGCCGCTGGTGAAGGCGACGGGGTTGGCATTGTAGGTATGCCAGCCCCAGCGGCTGCAGCCCTCGAAATCCAGACGCCAGGTCGCATCCGGCTTGACCGTGATTTCGCAGGGCGCATGCATGATGGTATCGACCTTGGCGAAGGGCGACGGCACCACCACATCCTCGTGGGAATAGGGTACGTCGACGAAGGCCACGGTGCGGATCTTGCCGGGTATGGTCATCGACCTGATGCGGCTGGTCAGGCCGCGACGACCGTCCTCGATCACTTCGGAGGCGAACTTTTCGTAGGCTTCGATACCCTCTTCGCGCACCGTTTCCTCGACTAGGTCGCGGATCATGTGGCAGCCGGCGATGCGGGTTTTCTCGTCCAGAATCCAGTATTTGGGCGTACGCACATTGCGCTGGCTTTCGTGCAGCCAGTCGCGCAACGGGGTATCGTTGACGCCGGTCTTGCGGCAGGTGATCTGGACGCCGTCGCCGAAACGCTGGATCTGGCCGTTGGACATCGATCCCGGGCCAACCGCACCCACATCGATGACATGGGTCACGCCGCCGACCCAGCCGATCAGGTTGCCCTCGTGGAATATCGGCACGATGGTGGCGATATCGCAGGGATGCACGTTGCCTATCTGGCAGTCGTTGTTGGTGAACATGTCGCCGGGATTGATGCCGGGGTTGGATTCCCAGTTGTTCTGGATCATGTATTTAATCGCGGCGCCCATGGTGCCGACATGAATAATGATCCCGGTGGAGGTGGCGATACAGTCGCCGGCAACATTGTAGAGGGTAAAACACAGCTCCCCTTCCTGCTCGACGATCGGAGACGCGGCGATCTTCTTCGCCACTTCCCGGGAATTGACGAGACCCGCTCTGAGCTTTGAAAAGATGCGCTCATAGCCGATCGGATCGCTCTCCTTGAATTCGAGCTTTTCCAATCCATCGTAAAAACCCGTTTCTTTCGTCCGCTGCAGCATCAGATTGCGATGATCGTTGAGCGTCAGTCCGCTTCGCAGCAGACTTGCCGGTTTCGTTTCTGAAGAAACAATGGTTTCTTGAATAGTCATGGGTATTCCTCTAACTGTTATATTTATTCTCGAAGGTTCAGCATTCGATCAGATGGAAGAGGCGGTTCACGTCCAGGAAGGTTTCGAAACCCGGCGGTACCACGTAGGTGGTGGCATCGGATTCGATCACGGCCGGCCCCTTGATTTCGTTGCCGGGCTTGAGCAGCTCCATCTTGTAGATATTGGCCTCGACCCATTTTTTCTCGTAATAGAAGGGCCGCGTACCGAGGTGTGATTCGGCACTGGGCTCGGGGCCCGCCTCCGGCTCTACCGGGATATTGGGCTTCTTGGTGACGACCGATCCCCGCATGATGGCACCGGTAATGCCGTAGCCGAGCTCCGGCGAGCGCGCGGCATCGGCATACACTCTCGCATAGGTGTCGTTGAAGGAATCCACCAGCTTGTCCCAGTCCTGCGCACCGGCCAGCACCGGCAGCGGGGAGTCGATTTCGAGATCGTTCAGCTGTCCCAGGTACTGCATCGAGTATCCCGGCGTCAGCGTGACTTCCTCATCCTTGAAGCCGTTGATGCGGAACTCCTCCAGTACCTTGCCGCGCAACTCGTCCCAGGCCGCCTGCAGGGTTGCGGTGGCGGTCGCCACATCCTCGGCGCTCGACTCGTCGGTGATGCCGATATCGACGCTCTTGTCGTAGCGGTATTCGAAATCGGCCGTGGCGCAGCCGAAGGCCGAGAAACCGGCGGCCCAGGCGGGGACGATGGTTTCCTTGAAGCCCAGCCCCTTGGTGTAGCCGTAGGCATGTACCGGCCCGCCGCCGCCGTAGGAGAAGCAGACGAAATCGCTCGGGCTGTAGCCCTTGCCGGTGATCATCGCGCGCAGATGCTGGCGCAGCGACAGGTCGAGCAGCTCGATGACCCCGGCCGCCGCGTCCTCGACACTCAGCCCCAGCGGATCGGCGATCTGCTTCTTGATCTCCTGGCGGGCACGCTCGACATCCAGCTGCAGAATGCCGCCGAGGAAGTTGTCCGGATTCAGATAGCCGAGAATAATATGGCAGTCCGTCACCGACACCGTGTTGATACCGCCATCGGGCCAGCAGGTACCGACTTTGTAACCGGCGCTGTCCGGCCCCAGCTTGATCGCGTTCGCATGGGGATCGATGCGCACGAAACTGCCGGCACCGGCGCCGATGGTATCCATCGCCACCAGCGGCAGCGACAGCACCAGGCGCGCCATATCGCCGTCCTTGTGGATGGCGAAGTTGTTCTTGGTGATCAGCGCCATATCGAAACTGGTTCCGCCGATGTCGGAACAGGCGATATTTTCGTAACCCAGCTTTTCACCGAGGAACTTGGCGCCGATCACCCCGCCGATCGGTCCCGAAACCAGGGAGCGCGCCAGTTCCTTGGCTTTCCAGCTGATGGTGCCGCCGTGGCTGGCCATTACGCGCAGATCGAACCGGCCCCCGACCTCTTTCATGCTGTCGCTGATCGTCCCCAGGGTGGCGCGGGACGGTTCGGCGGCGTACGCCTCCAGAATCGTGGTATTGGTACGATGGCTCTCCTTGCGCACCGGATAGTAGTCGACGGACGCGAACACCGGGATCTCGACCCCCATCTCCCTGGCCACCTCCCGGCAGACGTCGCGCACGGCTTTTTCGTGCGCTTCGTTCAGGTAAGAGCTCAGCAGACTGATCACGATCGCCTTGCAGCCCTGCCCGATCAGCTCGCGAGCGGCCTCGCGCGCTTCGTGCAGGCGCACCGGCACCACGACGTTACCCATGGAATCGACGCGCTCGGTAACGCCGCGGGTGTCCTTGATATGCACCAGGGGCTCATCGTAGCGATGGGTGTTGAGGTGGATGCGGTCTTCGAAGGCGTAGCCCAGGTAACTCTGGATCGCGCGCCCCATGCGATGGAAGTCTTCGAAGCCCTTGCTGACGATGAGACCGGTGCGCAGCCCCTTGCGCCCGACCACCCGGTTGAGCATGGCGGTACCGGAGAAGACGCAGGTCACCATCTCCGGGTACACGTCCTCGACCGTTCTGTCCCAGTGCGCCAGCGCATCGCGACTGGATTCCAGCACCGCCTGGGACTCGTTGATGTTGCTTTGGGCCTTGCCGACGACGAATTCGCCATCGGCCCGGACAAAGAAGGTATCGGTCATGGTGCCGCCGGCATCGATGCCCAGCACTTCGACGGGATTGGCTAATTGATTCAAGGTTAAGTCCTCAATTTTATTGTTGTTCTGTGCCCGGCTACGCCCTGGACGGGCGGCCGGGCACAAGCAGGCCGACTGCGACGGGGATGCAGCGCCGCCGGCTTCGACAAGGAAGCAGCAACGGCTATGCCAACCCCGTAAAAGTCTTTCAAACCGTTGTTTTTAAAAGAGCGTTTCTCGAGGAGAGCCGGTGCCAGGCGGGCGCGGACCGTTCGAAAATCGAACGCTAGACGACCGATTATCGAACGCTGAAAGGCGCTTAAAATGCAGCGAAAATGCGCATAAAAATCACGATCCCCAGGAATCGCTGACAGACAGGAAAGAAGCGGTTGTAATTGTGCCCGGGCGGGTTCAGGATTGACCGATATAGCCTCCTGTCGACGATAACAAAGGTTTTTCGCAGATTAGAGGGAAACCCGGAACCGTAGGATGGGTGGAGCCGCAATGGCTGCGTACTTTCGGTGCTCAGGAGATTGCTTGCGGCGTAACCCATCAACAATGCCGGCCTCTGCGGTGCTGAATTGACACCCGAAGATGGGTTACACGACGCCCTGCCCGCGTAAGAGTCGGGTATCCAGTCGCCATGCGCCGTTCCACCCATCCTACGATTCGCGCACTCGTCCTGCTAAATCGCGATGAGCCACAACAAAGGGAGAGTTCCATGCATCCCGACCACCTGCTGAAGGGGTCCACGGCCGTCGAGCATCCCAAACGGATTGCCTCGGCACGGGAACGGCTGCTGAGCGGGGCCCCCCTGCCCGACCGCACCGTGCGTTCGGTGATCGAAGCGTCCTGGCAACGCTGCCTCTCGTCCCGGGTCGATCCGCAGGTCGCCCAGCACGGCCAGGAATTCGACGAACATCAGCTCCAGGCGCTGGTTCGTCCCCATCAGGAGCTGATTTCGGCTTCCGATATCATCATGCGCGAGGCCCAGAGCCTGCTGGCCGAGTCCGGCACCATCATGCACCTGGTCTCGCCCGCCGGCCTGATTCTGCGCTACGAAGGGGATCCCGCCACCCTGGAGCTGGCCCGCCGCGTCAGCCTGGTACCGGGCGCCGACTGGAACGAAGCGGTCGCCGGCACCAATGCCATCGGCACGGCCCTCAGTACCGGCCGCGCGCTCCAGGTCCATGCCTTCGAGCACTTCTGCGAGAACATCAGCCGCTGGACCTGTTCCGCCGCGGTGATCCGCGATCCCTTCGAAGGCACGCTGCTGGGCGCCGTCAATATCTCGGGCCTGAAGGAGACCCTGCACGACTACTGTCTGGCACTGGCGCTATCCGGCGCCCGCCGTATCGAGGGCCAGCTGGCGCAGCACAAGCTGGCGCAGCGGGATCTGCTGATCGATCTGACTATCGGCCGCCTTGGCGCGCCGGGCAACGACGCCCTGCTGCTGTTCGACCGGCAGGGGCGGCTGGTACGGGCCAATCACCAGGCCGAGAAGGTCCTGGCGGCACGGGGCATCCAGATCGACCTGAATCCCCACAATCCGCTGCTGAACCTGGGCGAGGACGCTGACGCGCCAGCGCCGGCCGCCGCCGCGCCCTCGCCGCTGTCACGGCTCGACCCGTCCTGGATCGAGCCGATCCTGCATCAGGGTGAACCTATCGGTTTCCTCGCCGTGATCCCGATGCCCGTACGCAGTGCGCGGACTCCGGCGTCGACATCGAACAAGACCGAAGCCGCGGCAGGCTTCGCCCGTCTGGCCGGCCGCAGCCCGCAGTTTCTGAAGACCGTCGAGCAGGCCCGCCGGCTGGCGCGGGCACCGATTCCGGTGCTGCTGCTCGGTGAAACCGGCGTGGGCAAGGAACTCTTCGCCCGGGCCATCCATGAAGAGGGGCCGACGCATGCCGGCCCCTTTATCGCCCTGAACTGCGGGGGGTTGTCGCGCGATCTGCTGGCGGGGGAGCTGTTCGGTCATATCGAGGGCTCGTTCACCGGCGCCCGCCGTGGCGGCATGACTGGCAAGATAGAGGCCGCCAATGGCGGCACACTGTTCCTCGACGAGATCGGCGAAATGCCGCTGGATCTGCAGCCCATGTTTCTGCGGGTACTGCAGGAAATGGAGATCTGCCGCATCGGCGAAACCCGGCCACGCAAGGTCAACTTCCGCCTGATCGCCGCCACCAACCGCAACCTGAACCAGGAAGTGGCCGACGGGCGCTTCCGGATGGACCTCTACTACCGGGTCTCCTCGATGATCCTGACGATCCCGCCACTGCGGGAGCGACGCGAGGACATCGCCGTACTGGCGGCACACATCCTGGCTCACCTGCACGACCAGCATGGGGGTGGCAAAAAACACCTCAGTCCCACCCTGGTCGCACGACTGACAGCGCGGCCCTGGACCGGCAATATCCGCGAGCTGACCAACCTGATCACGGCCGCCTTTTTTCTCTCCGACCGCGACGAACTCGGTCCCGACGATTTGCCGGACGAACCTCCACAAGGTGTGGATACGCCGCCAGCGCCAAGCCAGAACCCCCTGGATATGGCGGAAAAGGAGGTCATTATGCGTGCCATTCAGGAACAGAACGGCAACCTGACCCGGGTCGCAAAGCAGCTCGATATCGCCAAGAGCACCCTGTACGCCAAACTGCGGAAATACGGCCTGCAGCGCCCCTGAACCGGACACCTCAGCCCCGCTCCCTTCCAGGTGCCGGCTAATGACGGAGACCGTCTCGTGCCGGACAACGGGTGCCGGGGTGGCGCTGCAGTTACGGTTTCACCACCATATTCACCTCGTCCAGTTTGGCGGCGATGCTGGCATAGCTGTTTTTCAGCGCCAGGGTCTCGCCGGTGGTCAGCGTTATGATCGCGACAGGGTTGTGTTTCGACTCGGTTTGCATGATCAGTTCGGGACGGATCTGCACGATCTGCTCGACCTGTATCAGCATCTTGAAGGTTGATTCGGTCGTCGGATGATCGGTAGTGACTTCGAGAAACTTCTGACTCATGGTGTCACCTCCCGGGGTGGCTGAAGCACGGACTGGCGATCAGCCTAGCAGATTCCCGCCAGATTGCCCGCCCCGGGGTCGACGTCAGGCGAGGCGCGGCAATCCATGGAAGCCGCTGGAACCCCGGTCATCAGTGGACGCCAAGGCCAGTCAGTAACGGCCGGACAGCAGCGAAGCGAAGCCTGGCTAACCGATTTTCTGGACCAGCTGATCCGCCAAATCGAGAAAATCGCCGGCCACCAGGTCGAATTCGTCGGGATCGTAGGCCTCGGCGGGCTGGTGCTCGCCGAATTCCTGCGGTCTGGGCACATAGGCGGTACGGCAGCCCTGGTCGCGGGCCGCGCGCAGATCGCTGGCGTGGGCCGCCACCAGCATCAGTTCGCAGGGCTCGATCCCCAGCAGCCGGGCCGCGCCCAGGTAGGTTTCGGGGTCTGGCTTGTAGTGGTTGAACAGTTCGGCGGAAATGATGCAGTCCCAGGGCAGGCCGGCCCGCTTCGCCATATGGGTGAGCAGCGCGAAATTGCCGTTCGACAACGTAGTGATGACAAAGCGCTGCCTGAGGCGCGTCAGTCCCGCGACCGAATCGGGCCAGGGCGGCAGACGGTGCCAGGCCCGGTTCAGCTCGCGGCGCGCCGCTTCATCGAGCCCGCCGAGTCCGTAAGCATCGAGGATCGCGTCCAGGTTCATCCGGTGCAGCTGATCGATGGTTTTCCACGGCAGCTGGCCGTTGCGCACGCGTTGCATCGCCGGCGCATAGCCCGCGCGCCAGGCCAGCGCGAAGCCGTTCCAGTCGCCGTCGACACCCCGCGCGGCCGCCACCCGCGCGGCCTCGGCGGCGATGCCGCCACGCCAGTCGACAACGGTGCCGAAAACATCGAAGGCCAGGGCCTTCACGTTGGCTGAAGCTGTCACGCTCACCACTCCTCTCATACCTCCAGCAACCGGGATACAGATGTTGCATGACCCGGGTTCGGGCGCTGGAGCCGTCGGGCATGATCGACCGCTACTTGACGCTGCTGAACCCGCTGGCGAAGGGCCTCAATGTCAGCGTCTTCATCCAGATTAGCCTGGAAAAGCAGAACGAAAAGGCTTTGGAGCAGTTCGAAACCGCCATGCACGACATCCGGAAGTGATGGAGTAATCCGCCTGCGAGAAAATTTCTCATCTTCCTGCGACCGCACGAGGAGACCCGGTCAGGCCCTTCCAGCGGCGCAAAAATATTTGTAAATCAAATTCTTGAACCCGCCAACCGAATTCATTGCGGGTGCCCGAAAACTTAGTTGCATGCAACTTTAGTAAATTTGGCCGTTTTTCAACCAAATAATGGGTTAACAATCGAAAAGTTGTATGCGATATTGGCCGCCATGAACGATAACAACACCAAAACAGCTCCCCGTAACACTGCCACACGCACCGCCGTCGAGCAGGTTTACGAAGCCATCAAGCAGCGCATTCTCGACGGCGAGTACGTCTCTCACCAGTACGTGCGCGAGTCGACGGTGGCGAAGGAACTGGACGTCAGTCGCACCCCGGTGCGCGAGGCGTTGCGCGAGCTGGTATCGGAGGGCTGGCTGGAAGCGATTCCGCACCACGGTGCCCGGGTCACCGCCTGGACCGAGAAGGACGCCCGTGAAGTGTTCGAGATCCGGCTGGTGCTGGAGCCGATGGCGGTTGCGGCTGCCTGCCTGCGCATGGACGAGAGCCGGTTGAATTACCTGAAAGGTCTGGCGCGACAGATGGAAGCGCTGACCGAACGTAAAGACGACGCAGCGGACGTGCGCAACGAGATCGCCGCGCTCAACCACGAGTTTCACCGCGAGTTGATCGCCGCATGCGACAACCAGCGCCTGATCGCCATGCTGCAGAGCCTGGTGCGCACCTCGGTGATCCGTCGCAACTTCGGCCAGTACAACATCGCCCACCTGCGCCGGAGCATGCAGCACCATGCGGAAATACTGCAGGCGGTCGAAGCCCGCAACCCCGCCTGGGCCGAAAGCATGATGCGTTCGCACCTGCTCGCCGCGCGCGAACTGCATCTGAAATTTATCGAAACCCCGGCGGACTGAATCCCGCCCGCCGTCGCCCGACGGCCCCCGTGTCACCGCTTGAACGAGAGAAACAGAAAAACAATGAACACCAACACCCAACCCAAGAGCCTGCCGCTCGCCGACGTCAAGGTACTGGAACTGGGCCAGCTGATCGCCGGCCCCTACTGCGGCCAGGTACTGGCCGACTTCGGCGCCGATGTCATCAAGATCGAGCCGCCGGGCAAGGGCGACGCCATGCGCCAGTGGGGCCAGGCCGATGAAAACGGCGAGCCCATCTGGTGGAACGTGATCGGCCGCAACAAGAAATCGATGACGCTCGACCTGCGCCAGCCCCGCGGTCAGGAGGTCCTGCGCGAGCTGGTTCGCCAGGCCGATGTCCTGATCGAAAACTTCCGCCCCGGCACCATGGAAAAGTGGGGGCTCGGCTACGAGGCGCTGTCCGAGATCAATCCGGGTCTGATCATGGTGCGTGTCAGCGGCTTTGGCCAGGATGGCCCCTATGCCGAACGCGCCGGTTACGCGTCGGTTTGCGAGGCCATGGGCGGCCTGCGCTACATCTGCGGCTACCCCGACCGCCCGCCGGTACGGGTCGGCATTTCCCTGGGCGACACCCTGGCCGGTTTTCACGCCGCCCTGGGGGCCCTGGTGGCACTGCACCACCGCGAGCGCACCGGTGTCGGCCAGATCGTCGACAGCGCCATCTACGAGTCGGTTTTCGGCATGATGGAAAGCCTGGTTTCGGACTACGCCCTGGTCGGCAAGGTGCGCGAACGCAGTGGCAGCATCCTGCCCGGCATCGCGCCGTCCAATGCCTACCCGGCCCGTGACGGACGCGACGTGGTCATCGGCGCCAACCAGGACACCGTGTTCCGCCGCCTGTGCGAAATCATGGGGCAACCGGAACTGGCGGACGACCCCGCCTATGCCAGCCACCGCGCCCGCGGCGAAAACCAGCTGGCCCTCGACGAGCGGGTTGCCGCCTGGACCCGTCAGCACGACGCCGACGAGATCGTCGCGGTGCTGGCCCGGGCCGGCGTACCGTCCGGACTCGTCTACAGCGCGCCCGAGATGCTCGAGGATCCCCACTTCAGGGCCCGCGAAGCGATCACCGAGGTGCCCGACCGTCAGGGCCGGATGCTGCCGATGCAGAACGTCTTCCCCAAACTCTCGGCAACGCCCGGACAGGTCCGTCACGTCGGGCCGGCGCTGAGCGAACACACCGAAGAGACCCTCAGGGACTGGTTGGGCCTCAACCCGGCCGAGTTGGCCGAACTGCGCGCCTGCGGCGTCATCTGATCGAGGCTTCACATGACTGATGCAATCATTGTCGTCATTGCCCTGCTGGCAATGATCGGACTGGGGTTTCCCATTTTCCTGTCGCTGGGCCTCGCCGGCCTCGCGGGGCTCTACATGGCCAAGGGGTCGCTGGCGTTCTTCTTCGCGCCGTCGTCCCTGTTCGGCCAGCTCAACAGCTTCGAGCTGATCGCGTTGCCGCTGTTCGTGCTGATGGGCAACCTGCTCGGCGCGACCCCGGTCGGCGCCAGCCTGTTTCACGCGGCGGTGCGCTGGCTGAACTGGCTGCGCGGCAGCCTGGCGATTTCGTCGGTGGGCGCCTCCGCCATGTTCGGCGCCGTCTCCGGCGTCAGCCTGGCCGGTGTCGCGGCGGTCGGCTCCATTGCCGTGCCGCAGATGCTGGAGCGCGGCTACAGCCGCCAGCTCGCCGCCGGCTCCGTCGTCAGCGCCGGCGCGCTGGCGATGCTGATTCCGCCGAGCGTGCCGTTCATCATCTACGGCGCCGTCTCCAGCGTGTCGGTCGCCGACCTGTTCATCGGCGGCATCGTGCCCGGCATCGTGCTGGCACTGGCACTGGCGCTCTACATCTATATCCGCGTGCGGCTCAACCCGGAAGAGGCGCCGGCCGCCCCGGAGCGTTTTACCTGGAAGGAGCGTTTCATCAGCCTGGCCAACATCTGGCACTCGGCGCTGCTCGTGGTGGCGGTACTGGGCGCCATCTACACCGGCCTGGCCACGCCGAGCGAGGCCGCCAGCATCGGCGCGCTGGGCGCGCTGCTGATCGCGGGCCTGATCTTCCGCTCGCTGAGCTGGAAGAAACTGCGCGAGATCTTCGGTTCGACCGCCCGGGTCAGCGGCACCATCCTGCTGATCATCGGCTGCGCCAAGATCTTCGGCGACTACCTGAACCTGGTCCGCGTCCCCCAGACCCTGACCGACCTGCTGACCGCCAGCAGCCTGCCCTCCTGGGCCATCCTGGTCGCCATCATGCTGCTGCTGGTGCTGCTGGGCATGCTGGTCGACGCGGTGTCGCTGATCGTGGTGACAACGCCGGTACTGCTGCCGGTAATCCAGGCGCTCGGCTACGACCCGCTGTGGTTCGGCATCGTCATGGTACTGAACCTGGAGATCGCCGTGGTCACGCCGCCGGTCGGTCTCAACCTCTATGCCCTGCGCGGCGTCTGTCCGGACCTGCGTATCGAGGAGATCATCCGCAGTGCGCTGCCGTTCGTCGCCGTCCAGTTCGCCGTACTGATGCTGTTCGTGCTGTTCCCGAGCATCAGCCTGTGGCTGCCGAACCTGCTGTGACGCAGCTCAACCCACACCCCATCGAAACACAACAATAAACCGGAGTCACATTATGCCAATCACTCGTCGACAGACCCTGAAATTCGGCCTCCTGGGCACCGCCGGTGCCGCCATGCTGGGAACCGGTTCGCTGTTCCCGCGCAGGGCCATGGCCTCCACATCCCTGACCGGCGCCTTCTACATTCCGCCGTCGTACGAAGACCTGAGCTACGGTCCCAACGGCTTCGTCCAGTACGTCAAGGACAACGGCGGCGACAAGATCAGCATCGACTACTACGACTCGGGCCAGTTGGTGAAGGCCGACGAACAGCTGCCGGCGCTGCGCTCCGGCTCGATCGACTTCATGTTCCACACCGTCTCCTACATCACCCGCTCGGTGCCGGTGCTCGGCATTACCGGCCTGCCCGGCGTGGTCGAGGCGCTGTACGAACATCCCGAGCGCCTCGCCATCGGTAGCCCGCTGTTCAACCTGATCAACGAAGAGCTGGCCAAGGAGAACCTCTACATGCTGAGCTCCGGCGGCATTCTGGAGCCGGAGTACATCTGGAGCACCAAGGCAAGCCCGGTGCGCTCGCTGGCTGACCTGAAGGGCAAGAAGGTCCGTATCGTCAGCGTCGAGGCCACCGAGGCGCTGGACCATTACGGCGCGGCCGCGGTGCGCATTCCGTCGTCGGAAACCTACCTGGCGCTGCAGCGCGGCACCGTCGACGCCGGCGTGTTCAACATCTCCACCGTCGTCGGTCGCAGCCTGCAGGAGCAGCTGGCCTACTGTTACAAGCTGCCGACCACCGCCTATACGGTGGCGCCCTTCATGCTGCGCGACCGCTGGGATGCACTGGATGCCGACACCCAGGCGGTGCTGCAGGGCGCGGCCCAATGGTACAACGACAACTTCATCAGCAACGCCAACGACAACCTCTACCCGAACAAGTTCTGGCCCAAGGTCCAGGAAGCCGGTGTCGAGGTTGTCGAGCCATCGGCCGAGGATCTCGCCGGCTTCAACGAGGCCACCCACGCTGTCTGGGAACACTGGAAAGGCGAAGTGGGCGGGGACGTTGGCACCCGCGCCATCGAACTCGCCATGGGCACAGCGTAAAGAGGCAATCACATGACTTCACTTGTTTCACGCAGCTGGGACGGCCTTCTGGCCGTCCTGCGCGGCACATCCATCGCCGTGCTGGCATTCATGATGCTGAGCGTTTTCTACGACGCCTTCATGCGCTACGCCTTCGCCGCCCCGACGAGCTGGAGCCTGGAGGTGAACTCCTTCCTGATCGTCTACCTGGCGGTGATGGGCGCGGCGGAGGCACAGCGGCATGACGCCCATATCCGCATCACCTTCTTCACCAACATGATGTCGCCCCGTGTCCAGGCGCTGATCGCCGCGGCCACGGCGCTGCTGGGCATGGTGTTCTGCGGCATCATGACCTGGCGCGGCTGTCTCATGGCCCTGCAGGCCTTCGAGTACGGGGAACGGGTTTCGAGTTCCTTCGGCACCCCGATGGTACTGCCCTACGCCATGCTGCCCGTCGGCTTCGGGGCGCTGGGACTGCAGTTCATACCCGACCTGGTCTCTGCGCTGGGAAAGTTCGCCAACACCGGTCATAAGCGAGCACTGAAACATGGCTAACAACTTGAGTCAGAAACTCATCGCCGACCACCTGGTCGGCGGCGAGATGATCCCCGGTTCCGAGATCGCCCTGCGCATGGACCAGGCCCTGCTGCAGGACGTACTCGGCACCCTGGTGATGCTGGAACTCGACGCCATGGGTGTGGAGCGGGTGAAAACCTCGCCCAGCGTCCAGTATATCGACCATTCGCTGGTACAGCAGGACAATATCAACGCCGATTCGCACCTGTTCCTCAAGAGCGCCTGCGAACGCCTCGGCGTCTGGTACAGCGGCCCGGGCAACGGCATCAGCCATCCGGTGCACATGGAGCGCTTCGGCAAGCCCGGCGACAGCCTGATCGGTTGCGACAGCCACACCACGGCAGCTGGCGCCCTGGGCATGCTGGCGATCGGCGCCGGCGGTATCGAGGTCGCGATGGCGATGGCCGGCGAGCCATTCTACATGCAGATGCCGGAAATCATCGGCGTGGAACTCACCGGCACGCTGCCGGACTGGGTCAGCGCCAAGGATATCATCCTGGAACTGTTGCGCCGCCATGGCGTGTCCGGCGCGCGCAACTGCATTCTCGAATACTACGGCCCCGGCCTCGACGGCCTCGATGCGATGGACCGCCATGTGCTGGCCAATATGGGCACCGAGATGGGCGCCACCAGCAGCGTCTTCCCGAGCGACGACGTCACGCGGGCATTCATGAAGTCCCGCGGTCGCGAGTCGGAGTGGCAGCCGCTGGCGGCCGACCCAGGCTGCGTTTACGACCGCCACGAAAAGATCGACCTGTCCGCGCTCGAACCGCTGATCGCGCTGCCGTCCAGCCCCGACAAGGTGGTACCGGTGCGGGAAGTCGAAGGCGAGCCGATCTACCAGGCCTACATCGGCTCATCGGGCAACCCCGGCTACCGGGATTTCGCGGTCGTCGCCCATATCGTCCGGGATCGCCATATCTCCGATCAGGTCTCGCTCGATATCAACCCGTCCACCCGGCAGATACTGTCGGCGCTGACGCAGGAAGGTCATCTCGGTGCGATGATCAACGCCGGCGCGCGGCTGCATCAGCCCGGCTGCAACGGCTGCATCGGCATGGGCCAGGCGCCGGCCGCCGGCCGCAACAGCCTGCGCACGGTACCGCGCAACTTCCCCGGACGCTCCGGCACCCGCGAGGACAGCGTCTTCCTGTGCAGCCCGGAAACCGCAGCCGCGTCGGCGCTGAACGGCGTGATCACCGATCCGCGCCGTCTGCAGATGCCCTATGTCCGGCCGCAGGAGCCGGCGGACATGCGGGTCGACGACCATATGTTCGTGCCGCCGCTGCCGCAGGAGCGCGCCCGCAGGATACAGCTGCTGGCGACCGACAATACGCCGCCGCTGGCACCGCTGGCACCGCTGCCGCCGTCGATCGACGCACCGGTGTTGCTGAAGGTGAACGACAACATCTCCACCGACGACATTATCCAGGCCGGCGCCCGGGTACTGCCGATCTGGAGCAATATCGAAACCTCGGCCGAATACGCGTTCGAAGCGGTCGATGCCGGCTATGTCGATCGCGCCAAGCAGCGCGGCGAGGCGGGCCACATTATCGTCGCCGGCAACAACTACGGCCAGGGATCGAGCCGGGAAAACGCGGCGCTGGTGCCGCGCTTCCTCGGACTGCAGGTGGTGATCGCCAAAAGCTTCGCGCGCATCCACTGGCAGAACCTGCCCTGCTTCGGCGTGCTGCCGCTGACGTTCGAAAATCCGCAGGACCTCGAGCGGATCACCGAAGGTCAGTCGATCCATATCGACGACTTGAACCGGCAGTTGCAGTCCGGCAATCGTGTCACGGCGACGCTTGGCAACGGCGAGTCCCTGAGCCTGCGTCACGACCTCAGCGCCCGCCAGCGCAGCATCCTGCTGGCCGGCGGTGTCATCAACTGGCTGAAACAGAGAAAACATGATGAATCCGAGTAACAAGCCCGCTCGCGTGGACATCGTCGAAGTCGCCCCGCGGGACGGCTTTCAGTCGATCTACGAACCGCTGCCAACGGCCGACAAGATCCGCTGTATCCAGGCGCTGGTCGACGCCGGCATGGGCCGTATCGAAATCGGCTCCTTCGTGAGCCCTAAGGCGATTCCGCAGATGGCCGACATCGGCGACATCGTCAAGGCGTTCAACGGCACGCCCGGCGTGCGCTTCTCGGCACTGGTGCCCAATACCAAGGGCGCCGAACTGGCGCTGGCCAGCGGCATTCGCGAGCTGGTCTACGTGGTCTCGGTGTCGGAAACCCACAACCAGAAAAACGTGCGTCAGAGCGTGGCCGACTCGCTCGGCGGGCTGGCCGCGATCGCCGCGCTGCTGCGCGAACAGGCGGACAACGAGACACCGCTGCTCAGGCTGGACCTGGGCACCTGCTTCGACTGTCCCTACGAGGGTTACATCAGCTGGCAGCAGGTCGATGCGGTGCTGGAACAGGCCCTGCCGCTGCTCGAGGGTATCGATCTCGAGATCGCCATGTGCGACACCACCGGTCGCGCCAACCCCTACCAGGTGGCCGATCACTTCACGCGTATCCGTGAAAAGCATGGCCGCGACAATATCAGGTGGGCCTTCCACGGCCACGATACCTTCGGCATGGGTGTCGCCAACGCGCTGTTCGCCATTCACCATGGCGCCACCGCGCTGGACGTGGCGGCGGCCGGTCTCGGCGGTTGTCCCTTCGCCCCGGGCGCCACCGGCAATACCGCGACCGAAGACGTCCTCTATGCGCTGCGAGGCGGCGGCATCGAAACCGGCATCGACATGCAGAAGCTGCTGCAGGCCGCCGACGCCATCGCCGAACTGCCCGGCGGCCAGACCGCCAGCCATCTGCGCAAGGTGCCCCGCGAGCGGGCCGCCTGACCTGTTCGCACTGATCTCCCTACCGGTCGACGTATCAGGGTAGCGTCCCCAGCCGATTGGGCACGGGGGATATTCGCCACGAGGGCGTTGCTCCTGCATCAGCGGTTACGCCACGCACAGGAGCCGCGCCCCGCGGCGAAAACTTTCGGCACTGTGCAGATTTCGCGGGCTGCAAGTGCCCTCAGGGCCGCACCACCATATTCACCTCGTCAAGCTCGGCGGCGATGCTCGCATAGCTGTTTCTCAGCGCAATCGTCTCGCCTGTGGTCAGCGTGGCGATGGCGATCGGGTCATGCTTCGATTCGCTGCTCATCATCATTTCGGGACGGATCTGCACGATCTGCTCGATCTGCAGCAGCAGCTTGTAGGTCGATTCGTTGGTCGGATGGTCGGTCGTGACTTCTATGAATCGCTGGCTCATGGCTTTACCTCGCAATCTTTCTGCGTTTCCGGGGTCCTGAAGTAGCGAGACATTAGACCAACAAGGCACAAGGCATTGTTCCCTTGAACCGCCATCTCGAAGCGGCGGGATGGCCCGGCGGCGAACCCGGTACAGCGCTGCCGGGTCGGCTCCTCTCCGCCATGCGGGTCATGCCATCGCGCCTCCGGCCGCTCCGGCAAGATGGTCTAAACTGAACCGGCACCCAACTCGACCGGGCGGTAACCACCGCGGTGTAAGACGGTAAACGCCTTGCGACCGGGATTCGTCGTCACCCGCGTCAGCGTTTCATGAGCGGGCTGCAGACGACCGCGGCGAACCGGCTGCGGCCACCCTGCAGCGTCGGAAATGACATCGCCCGCCGCAGGCGCTGCTGGCGGAGCGTTCATCAGGGGCATCCGGCCAGCATACAGACGTCAACCGGCCTCAGCGCCCAAAGACAGGGACATTTTTTCTATGCGCACCCATATAATGACCGTTAGCTTGTGTGCCGCCTCGACGATCCTGTTCGCCGAGGCCACCAGTGCCGCAGAACAGAGCAACGCGGATCTCGCGAAGCAACTCGCCAACCCGATTGCCAGCCTGATCAGCGTGCCTTTTCAGCTCAATTACGATCAGCACATAGGTCCAAAGGACGACGGCGATCGCTGGACGCTGAACATACAGCCGGTTGTGCCGTTCGACTTGAACGACGACTGGAACCTGATCTCGCGGACCATTCTGCCGCTGGTGTCGCAGGATGACATCTACCCCGGCGCCGGCAGCCAGTCGGGGACCGGTGATATCGTGCAGAGCCTGTTCTTTTCACCGAAGGCGCCGGTCAACGACTGGATCCTCGGCGCAGGCCCCGTTTTCCTGCTGCCGACCGGTTCGGATGACCTGCTGACGGCCGACAAATGGGGCGCGGGCCCGACTGGCGTGGCACTCAAACAGAGCGGCCCCTGGACCTATGGCGCGCTCGTCAATCACATCTGGTCGTTTGCGGGAGACGATGACAGGCAGGACGTCAGCACAACATTTCTGCAGCCTTTCATGTCCTATACCACGCCTGCAGCCGTGACCTACACCCTGCAGACGGAGTCGACCTACGACTGGAAAAACGAGCAGTGGACGGTGCCGGTCGCCGGCATCGTTTCCAAGGTCATGACCATCGGCAGTCAGATAATCAGCGTCCAGGGCGGTCTGAGGTATTACGCCGACAGCCCGGACAGCGGCCCGGACGATTTTGCATTGCGGCTGGGTCTCACCCTGCTCTTTCCCCGTTGATAAGCGAAATCGAGTGTAGCATGCAGGTCGATTGGTGGCTGGGGGGCGGTCGTGACTCCGATCCTCCCCTGGCGCAGGGCGATACCTCGCGTCCCGGCCGGGACGCCCGCTGCTATTGACCCGGCAATCGAACGGGCATCCCTGCCTGCTTGATTGGCCGCCCCAGGAAAACGGGCGAAATGATGGACCCGCAGACCGCGCGGCCTGAGGCACTGTTCCCTCAGCCCGCCATCTCGAACAGGCCGCCGGACTGGCGCTGCAGCGCCGCCAGCTCCTCCTGCAGCAGTGCGACGAACGCCTTGGTCAGTCCCGAGCGGGAGCGGTGGCGCGGAAAGATGATCGAATAGCGATAATCGATGCGCGGCTCGAAGCGCTTCACCACCAGCCCCAGCTTCGCGTAATGCTGCGCCGTAATCGGGTCGACGATCGAGACGCCACTGCCGGCCAGCACGAAGGAACAGGCGGCGTAGTGCAGCTGGGTGTCGATCAGCAACTGCCGGCTGACGCCCGCCTGCTCGAAGACATTGTCGATCTTGTAACGCAGGTCCTGTTCGGTGCCGAGCGAAACGAACACCTCGCCCTCCAGGTCTCCCGGGGTCACGCTGTCGCGAACGCCGAGCCGGTGGCCCGGCGGCAGCACGCAGACCATGCGGCTGTCCGCCAGGGTTTCGGCCTCGATCGCCGGGTCCGTCAGATGGATGCCCGAAATCACGCCGAGGTCGAAGTGCTGGCTCGCCACCAGGTCCGCGACCTGCTGGGTGCTGCGCACCTGCAGCGTGAGCGAGACACCGGCGTGCTCGTCGCTGAAGCGGCGCAGCAGCGTCGGCAGAAACTCCACCGCCACCGCCGGCATCGAGCCGATGCGCAGCGAACCGAGATGGAAGCCCCGCAGTTCTTCCGCGGCGCGGGACAGCTGTTCCAGCGAGACGAAGGCCCGCTCCACCTCCTCGTAGAAAAAGCGCGCCTCGGGCGTCGGCACCAGCCGCTTCTTGTGCCGCTCGAACATGTTCACGCCCACCGTATCCTCGAAATCGCTCAGCAGCCGGCTCACCGCCGGCTGCGAGATGCAGAGGATATTGGCCGCGCCGCTGGTCGTGCCGCTGATCATCACGGCCCGGAACGCCTCTATCTGCCGGTAGGTCAGCTTTGCCATGGCCCGTTCTCCCTGCCCAAGTTAATAACATCATATTATTAAATCATATAAATAAACGATTTGATGTTATTTACTCAAATCCGCACTATGAATGCGTGCATTGGCTGGGGAACCTTCGAGCAGGTTCCAACTATAACCACAAACAGAGCAAGCCTATGGAACGTTTTTTTCGCTATAGCCTGACGATTCTGATCAGCCTGGTTGCGCTGTTTCAATTCGTGCAGGTGATCACCCGCTACGTCCTGGAGATGCCGGTGATGGGCCTCGAGGAGATGGCGCTGATCCCGACCATCTGGCTCTACGTGCTCGGCAGCGTCAACGCCTCGCGCGAAGACACCCAGATCCGCGCCAACGTGCTGGAGATCTTCCTCAAGACCGACCGTAGCCGGGCGTTGCTGCAGGCGTTCTCGGATCTGATCAGCATCGTGATTTCGGTGTGGATGACCTGGTGGGCCTGGAAGTACTTCAGCTACGCGCTGCGGGTCTGGAAGGAAACCCCGACCCTGTACATTCCGACCTTCACCTATGAATCGGCGCTCTTTATCGGGCTGGTGCTGATGACGCTGTTCACCGCCTGGCACCTGCTGCGCAACCTCCGCTACCTGGCGGGCCTGCGCGCGACGCCGGACCACGTGGTCGACAGCGATTTCCCGGAAACCGCCGAAGTCCACGAATTCCAGCTGCTCGCCGAATCCCGGAAGGAGACCCACAATGGTTGAGATCGCACTCCTGGCCTTTGCCGTGCTGGTCATCCTGCTGACCCTCGGCGTACCGCTGCCCTACTGCTTCGGCGCCGGCCTGATGGTAATGACGCTGATCGGCGAAGCCACCATGCGCGGCATGATGCTGTGGGGCTTCAGCCAGCTGACCAACCCGGTGCTGCTGGCGATCCCGCTGTTCGTCTTCGCCGGCACCATCATGAGCGTCAGCGGCATCGCCGCGAGCCTGTTGAAGTTCGTCAACGTCTTCATCGGCCGCATCCGCGGAGGCCTGGGCGTCGTCGCATCGGTCAGCTGCGCCATCATCGGCGCCATTTCCGGCAGCGGCCTGACCGGCATCGCCGCCATCGGCCCGCTGTTGATCCCGGAAATGGAAAGCAAGGGTTACCCCCGTGCCTATGCCACCGCGCTGATCGCCAACTCGTCGATCCTCGGTCTGCTGATCCCGCCGAGCGTAACCATGATCGTCTACGGCTGGGTCACCGACACCTCGATCCTGGCCTGCTTCCTCGCGACCCTGGGTCCGGGCCTGCTGATCATGTTCAACTTCTCGGTCGTCAACATGATCGTCTCGCGCAAGTTTCCGCTGATCCTCGACGAGCCGCTACCGATCGACCGGCTGATGCGCGAGGCCGGCAAGCGCACCGTCAACGCCGTGCCGGCGCTGCTGATGCCGGTGATCATCCTCGGCGGCATCTACGGCGGCATCATGACGCCGACGGAAGCGGCAGCCGTGGCGGTGATCTATGCGCTGCCGGTGGGCTTCATGATCTACCGCGGCCTGAGCCTGAAAACCCTGCTCGAGTCCGGCAAGGAATCCGCCACCGCGGTCGGCGCCATCCTGATCATGATCCTGTTCAGCCTGATGCTGAGCCAGATCTATGTGATGGAGGATATTCCGCAGTCGCTGGTCGACTCGATCTTCGCCATCACCGACAACAAGGTGGTGCTGCTGATCCTGGTCAACCTGTTCCTGTTCGCCATCGGCATGGTGGTCAATGACATCACCGCGATCATCCTGACCGCACCGCTGCTGCTGCCGCTGATGTCGGCGCTCGGGGTCACCCCGATCCAGTTCGCCGCCATCATGGGCGTCAACACCGCCATGGGCGGGGTGACACCGCCGTACGCCAGCATCCTCTACCTGGGTGCGCGCATCGGTAACGTCAAGTTCACCGAGGTGGTGAAGCCGGCGATGATGCTGATCCTGTTCGGCTACATCCCGGTGGTGATTCTGGTGTCGGTCTGGCCCGACCTGTCCGAATTTATCCCGCAGATCTTTGGCTACTGATGCTTTTTACAGCGATTAAACAGGCTTCCCTGCCTGCTTAATCGTCGCCCGTGAAAATCGGGCAGAATTTTGCGAAATCCTTTGATTTTCAAGGGCTCGCATCGGCCTTCGGCCAATGTTAATGCCTCCATGCATTAAATGAATACAGTGTTCTAAGTTGACACCCCAGGAGAAAACAATGAAAAAGTCCCTGTTCAAGCCGCTGGCGCTGGCCGCCGCCCTGTCCGCTACGCTGTCGGTCGCCGTCGAAGCGGCCACGCTGAAGCTGTCCCATGTGCGTCCGCAGGACACCGCCATCGACGTCGATGCCAAGCGTTTCGCCGAAGACGTGGCCGCCGCCACCGACGGCGAGGTGAAGATCCGCATCTACCCGGCCAGCGCGCTGGGCGACTATACCGTGGTGCAGGAGCGCGTCGGCCTCGGCGCCATCGACATGGCGGTGCAGCCGCCCGCCTCCGGCGCCGACAAGCGCTTCCAGGTGGTCTACATGCCCTACCTGGTGAAGAACTGGAACGACGCCGAGCACGTCTTCGCCAAGGGCTCGCCGATGCGCCAGACCGTCTCCGAGCTGTACGGCGATCAGGGCATCCGCGTGCTGGCGGCCTGGCCGGTCTACTTCGGCGGCATCGCGCTGAACAAGGAAGTGCCGGACGCCGCCAACCCGAAAGCGGACAAGGGCGCCAAGCTGCGCGTGCCGCCGATCAAGACCTTCCAGCTGACCGCCGACAATATCGGCTTCATCGGCTCGCCGCTGCCCTTCTCCGAGGCCTTCACCGCGGTGCAGACCGGCGTCGTCGACGGCGTCATGGGCTCCGGCGCCGAGGGGTACTACGCGTCTTTCCGCGACGTCACCCGGTACTACCTGCCGATCAACACCCATTTCGAGATGTGGTATCTGCTGATCAATGACGAGATCTACCACGAACTCGACGACGAGCAGCAGGCCGCACTCGATGCCGCCGCCGGGCGCTTCGAGTCGGCGCGCTGGTCTACCGCCCGCGAAGACCAGGCCCGCAACGAGAAGCTGCTGAGCGACGCCGGCGCCACCCTGATCCCGGTGAGCGACGCCCAGATCGACGAAACCGCGGCCATCGTGCGCGACAAGGTCTGGCCGGAAATCATCGACGATATCGGCGCCGACTGGGCCAACAAGGTCCTCGAAGCGGCGCTGAAGTAAGCGACCGTTCCACCGGTCGCTGCAATGGAGCCTGGGAACGGTCTCCAGGCTACACCTGCCCGTTACGCCGTACCGGGCTCTTCGAACAACTCTTTGAAGGTATACGCATGACGCAGGCAATCTCCAGGGCTGCCCGCACGGCCGATCTGTGCCTGATCGGCGGTGGCCTCGTCGGCCTCGCCGTCGGCATCGGCCTGCAGCGCAACGGGCTCAACGTCGCCATCCTCGACGAGGGCGACGTCGCGCTGCGCGCCTCGCGCGGCAATTTCGGCCTGGTCTGGGTACAGGGCAAGGGCGATACCCTGCCGGAATACGCCCGGGTCACCCGGCTCTCGGCGCGACTCTGGCCGGCGCTGGCCGCCCGGCTGCGCGAGCGCACCGGCATCGACATCGAACTGCAGCAGAACGGCGGCCTCTATCTGTCGCTGACCGAGCAGGAAGTGGCCGACCGCGAAGCGATGCTGATCCGGATGCGCGCGGCCGCCGGCGGCGACTACCCGTTCCGCCGCCTGGACCTGAAACAGGTGCGCGAATTCATTCCGGAAGCAGGTCCCGAGGTGGCCGGCGCCACCTGGTGCCCCGAAGACGGCCACCTCAATCCGCTCAAGCTGCTGCGGGCGTTGACCGAGGCCTTCCTCAAGGCCGGCGGCCGCATCGCCAACAGCGGCCGGGCCAGCGCCATCAGCCCGCTGAATCCGGGGTTTCGCATCTCGACACCCGCGGGTGACTGGTACTGCGACAAGGTGGTGCTCAGCGCCGGCCTCGGCAACCGGGAGCTGGCGCCCCAGGTGGGCCTAGATGCGCCGGTGAGCCCCAATCGCGGGCAGGTGCTGATCGCCGAACGGGTGCGTCCCTTCCTGCACTACCCCACCGGTCATGTCCGTCAGACCGACGAGGGCACGCTGCAGATCGGCGATTCGAAGGAGGATGTCGGCTTCGACAGCGGCACCACTACCGATGTCATGGCGCAGATCGCCCGGCGCGCGACCAGGATGTTCCCGCTGCTGCGCGAGGTGCGCATGGTGCGCGCCTGGGGCGCGCTGCGGGTGATGACACCGGATGGCTACCCACTGTACGAGGCCTCGGACTCGCATCCCGGCGCCTACCTCGTCACCTGCCACAGCGGCGTGACGCTGGGTGCACTTCACGAAGGGCCGATCGCCGACTGGATCGCCCGAGACCGAACCGATTTGCCCCTGGAGGTTTTCCATGCCAAACGCTTCTCGCTTTGAACGTCTGGCCGCCCGCGACGACCGCTGGATCACCGTCAGCGTCGAGGGCGAACCGGTGAAAGTGCGGGCCGGCGACAATGCCGCCACCGCCGTGCTCGCCGCCGGCCTGCGCCCGTCCCGCACCACCGCGGTCAGCGGCGCGGGCCGCGCCCCCTACTGCATGATGGGCGTCTGTTTCGAGTGCCTGCTCGAGATCGACGGTGTCGAAAACGTCCAGGGCTGCATGACCCCGGTGCGCCCCGGCATGGAGATCCGCCGCCAGCAGGGCGCGCGTCACTGCGAAAACAACGATCGGGAGGAGATGTCCGCATGAACGTCATCGACTACGACCTGGCGATCGTCGGCGCCGGTCCCGCCGGACTTGCCGCCGCCGCCACCGCCGCCGACGCGGGCCTGAAGGTCGCGCTGCTGGACGAGCAGAACACCCCCGGCGGCCAGATCTACCGCTCGATTCGCCAGCCTGCGCCGGCCGACGAACGCATTCTCGGCCCCGACTACTATCACGGCCGCAGCCTGCTCGGTGCGCTGGAGCAGCCCGGCGTCGACTACCGGCCGGGCAGCACCGTCTGGGCAGTGGACGAGGATCTGAGCCTGTGCCTGTCGCAGGACGGACAGAGCCGGCGTGTGCGCGCCCGGCGCCTGCTGATCGCCACCGGTGCCCAGGAAAGACCCGTGCCTTTCCCGGGCTGGACGCTGCCGGGCGTGATGACCTGCGGCGCCGCCCAGATTCTGCTCAAGAGCAGCGCGCTGGCGCCGGCGCAGCCGCTGGTGCTCGCCGGCAGCGGGCCGCTGCTGCTGCTGATCGCGGCGCAACTGCACCGCGCCGGTGTCCGCATCGAGGCGATCCTCGATACCACCCCGCGCCAGCACTACGCCACGGCGCTGAAACACCTGCCCGGCGCGCTGCGCAACCTGCCGCTGCTGACCAAGGGGCTGGGGCTGCTGCGCGAGTTGAAACGGGCCGGCATCCGTCGCCTGACAAACGTCTCCGCGCTCGAAGCGGTCGCCACCAGCGACGGCAACCTGAACGCCGTACGCTTCAACCGCGGCAAAGAGCGCCGGGAACTGCCCTGCACCACGCTGCTGGTGCACCAGGGCGTGGTGCCGAACGTTCAGCTGACCCGCGCCCTGGGCCTGGCCCACGACCGGGACGAGCTGCAGCAGTGCTGGCGCCCGGCGATCGACGCCTGGGGCGAATCCAGCCGCGCGGGCATCTTCGTCGCCGGCGACTCGGCCGGCATCGCAGGCGCGCTGGCGGCGGAGGCCTTCGGCCGCCTGGTCGCGCTGCAGGCCGCGCACCAGCTCGGTCACCTCAGCGCCGCGGAACGCGATACCCGGGCCCGCCAGGCGCAGACGGAGCTGGGTCGCCAGCGTGCGATCCGGCCATTCCTCGATGCGCTCTATCGCCCGGCACAGGCGTTCCTGACGCCGCCGGACGAGACCATCGTCTGTCGCTGCGAAGAGGTCACCGCCGGCGAACTGCGCCGGATGGTCGACGACGGCTGCCGCGGCCCGAACCAGACCAAGGCCTTCTGCCGCGCCGGCATGGGGCCCTGCCAGGGACGTCTCTGCGGTCTGACCGTGTCCCAGGTGATCGCCGACCAACGTGGCGTGCCGGTCGACGAGGTCGGCTACTACCAGGTGCGGATGCCAATCAAGCCGCTGACACTCGGCGAGCTGGCCGATACCTGCGACGCTTGACCCGCGCAGGGGTACCGCTATGCGGCCGGTGCCCCCGGCTCCTCGTACAAGCTGCGCCTCGCAGCGAACAGGTTTGGCACCGTGGCTATTCGCAACGAGGGCGTTGCTCCTACGGGCGAATGATGTCCGGCGCGTACCTGTCTGCTCGAAGCGCGCCGGATGTGCCCCTGTATCACCTTCTTAATCTGGAGAACCCATGACCATCGAACGAATCGAAACCGGCGCGCGCATGAGCCGCGCCGTGGTGCACAACGGCACCGTCTACTTCTGCGGCCAGGTCGCCGAGGACCGCAGCGCCGATATCACCGGCCAGACCGAAACCATGCTGGCCAAGGTCGACAAACTGCTCGAGTCGGTCGGCAGCAGTCGAGAGCGGATTCTCTCGGCCACCGTCTATATCCGCGACATGAAGGACTTCGCCGCGATGAACGCCGTCTGGGACGCCTGGGTCCCCGAGGGCCGGGCACCGGCCCGCGCCTGCGTCGAGGCGCGCATGGCCAGCCCCGAGCTGCTGGTCGAGGTCTCGGTGATCGCCGCTACCTGAGGTCAGTCTCGCTAACGCTGCCCGGGTGCCCCACTGCAACGGCATGGGGCGAATGCCCCCGCTCACTGGCCAGGATGCGCGACATCAGGGCCGAGGGCGACTGGGAGACCGTCTACACCGAAATGGTCGAGCCCCATCAGAGCAGCGACGTCGCGCCCTATCACGAGGGCCGGCTCAGCCGTTTTGCGTCTTTCATCGCAGCGATGCGTTCGGTCCCTGCTGGCGTAAGTGCCTGAACTGGTCCAGTATCAAGGCATTCGGATGACTGGATATGTGCTCTAAGAGAAGGTGGTCGACGAGGATCCGGGGATGGGTATCGGGCTCCTCATCGTCAGCCGCAAAACGGTCTGCTCCCCGGAGGTTCCCATGTGCCGATGGCTCGCCTATTCCGGACCGCCGCTTCTCCTCGGCGACCTCCTCACCCGGCCGGACCACTCGCTGATCGACCAGTCGAGGAACGCCAGGGAGAACGCCGAGACCATGAACGGCGACGGGTTCGGCATCGGCTGGTACGGCGACGACGCCACGGCTGCGGTGTATCGTGACATCCAGCCGGCGTGGAACGACGCCAACCTGCGCAACCTGGCCGACCACGTGAAAGCGCCCATGTTCCTCGCCCACGTGCGGGCCGCCACCGGCACCCCGGTCCAGCAGACCAATTGCCATCCCTTCCAGCACGGCAGGTGGCTGTTCCAGCACAACGGGTCCATCCCGGATTTCCACCGCGTCAAGCGCGAGCTGCAGTTCGACGTCGCCCCCGACCTGTTCCCCGACATTCTGGGCTCCACCGACTCCGAGTCCCTGTTTTTCCTGGCGCTCACCTTTGGCCTGGAGGACGATCCGCCCACTGCGCTGGCGCGGACGATCGGCCGGGTCGAGCGCGCGCGCGCCGACGCCGGGATTGAACGCCCGATCTTCTTCAGCGCCTGCGTCGCCAACGGCGATCGGCTGTGGGCGGTGCGCTATTCGAGCCATGGCCAGTCCCGAACGCTGTACCACAGCACCCACATCAACGCCCTGCGTGAGGTCAACGGCGCCTATGAGGCGCTGCCGGAAGGGTCGACCATCCTGGTCTCCGAGCCGCTCGACGAATTCACTGACCACTGGCAGCGCGTCGACGAGTCGACCCTGCTCACGGTCGGCCATGGCGGCGTGACGACGGCACCGTTCGCTCCGGCATGAGCGGGCGATGTCAACTTCGAAAGGAGTTGGAAATGGGACAGAACACCAAAACCGTTGCCGAACTCGTGGTGGCCTGCCTCGAGGCCGAAGGCGTCACCTGTATATTCGGCATCCCCGGCGAGGAGAACATCCGCCTCGTCGACGCGACTTCAGGCTCGAAGGTGCGCTTCATCCTGGTCCGGCACGAGCAGGCCGGTGCCTTCATGGCCGATATCTACGGCCGCCTGACCGGCAAGGCTGGCGTCTGCACGGCAACACTCGGGCCTGGGGCGATCAACCTCCTGCTGGGCGTGGCCGATGCAAACACGGATTCGACGCCGCTGGTGGCGATCTCGGCACAGGTCGGTCTGAACCGGATCTACAAGGAATCGCACCAGATCGTCGATCTCGAGTCGATGTTCAAACCGGTGACCAAATGGGCCGCGACCATGCTCACTCCGGCCGCGGCGCCGGAGATGATGCGCAAGGCCTTCGATACGGCGCAGGCCGAACGCCCCGGCGCGGTCTATATCGCAATACCGCAGGACGTGGAAGGGGCCGAAGCGCCAGCCGATGCCGCGCCGCTGACTTCGCGTCCGAAACATGCCGCAGGTCCGGACCCGGACCAGATTGCCGCGGCGGTCAAACTGCTGCGCGGGGCCCGAAAACCGGTCATCCTGGTGGGCCATGGCGCAGCGCGGGCCGGGGTGTCGGCGAAGCTGGTCGAACTGGTCGATCTGCTGGGCATTCCTGCCGCGACGACGTTCATGGGCAAGGGCGCCATTTCCGACCGCAATCCGAATGCGCTCGGCGTCGTCGGCTTCATGCGGCACGACTATGAGAACTTCGCCTTCGACAGTGCCGACCTGATCCTATCGATCGGTTATGAGCTGCAGGAATTCGCCCCCGTGCGCATCAATCCGCACAAGGACAAGAAGATCATCCACATCCACCGCTTCGCCGAGGATACCGATGCCTGCTATCCGATCTCGGTCAGCGTCGAGGCCGATATCGGTCTGTCGATCGAGGCCCTGATTGCCGAGTTCAGACGCACGCCGCTGAAGGCCAGCCACACGGACGCGCCGATCCGCAAGCTGCGTGACGCAGAGCTGTCGTCGCATGAGACGGACGCCAGCTTTCCGCTCAAGCCGCAGCGCCTGGTCTGTGATATCCGCAAGGCGCTGGGCGACGAGGACATCGTTCTGGTCGACACCGGTGCCATCAAGATGTGGATGGCGCGGCTCTACCCGACCTATGCGCCGCTCAGCTGCCTCATATCGAACGGCCTTTCGACCATGGCCTTTTCGCTGCCTGGCGCGATCGGGGCCAAACTCGCGAAGCCCGGGCGCAAGGTGCTGGCGGCGATGGGCGACAGCAGCTTCATGATGAACTCTCAGGAAATCGAGACCGCCGTGCGCGAGAACATCCCGCTCAAGGTGCTGATTTGGCAAGACAATGCCCTGGGCCTGATCAAGTGGAAGATGGATCTTGAACTGGGTCATCACAGCCAAGTCGATTTCGGCAACCCGGATTTCGTGAAATATGCCGAAAGCTTTGGTGCCAGGGGTTACCGGATCCGTGCGGCCGACGAGCTGCTGCCGACGCTGCAAAAGGCGCTGGCCGAAGCGGGTGTTTCGGTCATCTGCTGCCCGGTGGATTATTCGGAAAACATCAAGCTGACCGACAAGCTTGGTGAGCTGACCGATCCGCTATGATTCCACAGGCAGCCCGGCGGAGTTTTCATGAACGAAGAATTTTCCAACCTGGAAGAGCTCAGGAACTTCCTGAAATTTTACAAAAACCTTTGGACAATATTGGCAGGAGTATCGGTTTTTTTTCCTTTATCCAACCTGCTAATGGAAGTTATCCCCTTGTCCAGATGGGATTCCGGCGGCTGGATATACTTGCCCGCCAGGCTGGTGACCGTTATCGTGACGGTTGCGTGCCTTTTCGCAATTCTATTGACCTTTGTGCAGCGAAAACAATACGCAGCGCAGAAATCAAGGCGGCTTGTACAAAAGTGGGCCATTCTTTCCTTCGGTTCAGGAGTCATCGCTTTGTGTATATACATAGCAGTATATTATGCAGTCTCCGAGGGCTTCTATTGGAATGTTTTCGAATGGGGAAGCGATGATCCCAAACGAATTATTGGCGATATTATGCTGCTATTAACATACAGTGCTTTTTTCGTACTGGTTACCAGAGCGTTTATGCTGTTAGGTCTTTTGGAGTACCAGGGAAAACACCGGAAAACCGTATAAAACGGCGCCGACTCGGACTGGCCATTATACCAGCGGAACCTGCAACAATAGCCGCAGGCCAGTGCCAACGCCACGCAGACCAGCATCGCCCATTGCCGTGGCGTGGCCGCTCATACGCATCCATGCGTAGGCGGCATGCAACACGTCATTAAATAATGTGCAAATAGGCAGGAACCTATTTGCACGCCAGGTCAAGCAACAGGCAAGTGCACCTGTTTGGTTGCCAGGTCGAGCATGCTACTGCTGCCGCAGAGTACGACCATGGAACACGTAGCCGATCAGGTTCATCAGCACCTGGGCCGCCAGGATGCTGGTGCTGCCGCTGTGATCGTAATCCGGCGCCACCTCGCACAGATCGATGCCGACCACGTCACCGGCCAGGGCCACGCCCTGCAGCACCTCCATCACTTCGTAGTACTGGAATCCGCCGTGGCTCGGCGTGCCGGTACCCGGCGCGATCGACG